>JACXWA010000081.1 GCA_014764485.1 Candidatus Sulfomarinibacter kjeldsenii | reverse complement strand
TTCGTCTCGGCGGACATCATACAGAAATTCGGTTCTATTGTGGGGTCAGATCTCTTTTCGTCATCCGAGGATGAGCTTCACACCCATGGCGATGACTGCAGCAACGAACACCACCCTGATCGCGCGCTCACCGTGGGTGATCGTAACTCGCGTGGCCAGCCATGCGCCGGCCGCATTGCCAACAGCCAGCGCCAATCCGCCGAGCCACCACACCTTACCCTCCAGGGCAAAGACCAGAAGGGCCGGGATGGTGTAGATGCCAACGATGAAGACCTTGTGCATGTTGACCCGAATCAGGTCGAGGCGCAGCAGCTGAAAGAGGATTGGCATGATGAGAAAGCCGACCCCGGCCTGGAGAAATCCGCCCCAGAATCCGACACCAACCATTGCGAGATGCGCGAGGACCGGACGGCGGACACTTCTATCCTCATCCGCCGATGATGGCCCCTTGCGGAGGATCAGGACCACGGCCGCAACCAACACGGCCCCGAGGATCCGCTTGAAAAGAATTGGATCGACAGCCACCGCTGCAAACGCTCCGGCAACCGCTCCCGGAACCGTGCACAGGGCGAGACTGAGGCTGTGGCGCATTTCCGAGTATCCCTGGCTTCGAAAGCTCGAAACAGCAGTGATGTTCTGAACCAGAATGGCGACACGGTTCGTGCCGTTGGCCATCGCCGGGTCGAGCCCGAGAAAGATCAATATCGGCAGTGAAATCAGCGAACCGCCGCCGGCCATCACGTTGAGGAAGCCGACCGCGATCCCAGCTACCGCGAGTAGGGGGAAATACCAGAGTTCCATTAGGGCCGTACTTTAGCAGGGGAGTGACAACGAGACGCGCGTAGGGGCTTCGACGACACCGGTGAAGCAGTTTGCACCCGCCAATTAAGAGCGCTGAGCCGCGTCGACGACACAGGTACCACCTTTCGCATTGTTCGCATTGGACGCGTTCCGGAATTTTGGGGCGACGAAATCGAACAATGCGAAAGGTGGTACCTCCCACACCGAAGCGAGAAGCGCTAGTGCGTAGGGCCTATCGTTGCGGAGGAAAGGTGCGGAGTATTTTACCGACCCTCTTGGCGACCTTGGCATCCGACGGGTTTGTGCTCGTGAAGGCACCCTCGCCAACGCCACGCCATACGAGTTGCCGGTTTTGACGGTCGATGATGTCGATGACCAGTGTTCCCTCAGGGAAGCTGTTGACCCAGGTCGAACCTCCGCGCCAGCCCCACCGTCCCCAGCCGTACCATCCGCCGCGGTTGACCACGACTCGGCGCCGAACTGCGGTGTAGAAGGTGACCAGGAAGTCGGCACCACCGGGCGAGGTGGAGTCAAAGCCTTTGGCGCCGAGCTCTGCGGCCATTGCGGCAGCGATGCGCCGGTCTACGAGAGGGCTCATCTGTGGTCGGCGGCTCTCTTTACCCTGGCGCTCGAAGACTGCGAATGCGGAATAGGCGCTAAAGTCATTTTGCGAGTCGTGGTCGGCCCGAACCGTCATCGACGAACAGCCAAGGGTCGGGATGATGAACACCGCTGCGAGCCCGATGTAATTCAGCCTACGCATAGAGGAACTCCCTTCGCGCATTCGACGTCCAAAACCGTCGTTGGGTTGTCAGGGTCCGCTGGAAAGAACAGTCGAGGCCACATCATCAGCGCTTAAGTGGCGGGCGGAAAGTCGACGAACACTCGCGACATGGATTGGTCGATCTTTTCGTCCGAGTGGCTCTTCTTTCCCAGGACCCGGGTTGTGACACCCCGCCACACGAGCTGGTTCTTTTCCCGATCGATGAGATCGATGATGATGGTCCCCTCGTGGTAGGTGTGGACGGTTGTGGTGGTCCAACCCGGCCAGAAGCCGTAGCCGAATCCCCAGCGCGGTCCCCAACCCCAACCCCCCCCGTAGCCCCAGCCGGTGGTGTGAAACTGCATTTGCGAGTTGAGAGACGCGTAGTAGGTGACGGCGAGATCAGCTTCACCGGGCTCGGCCCGGCTGAGGCCTTTGGCCTGCAGGTTTTCAGCGATGGCGCGCCGGATCCGCCCGTCGACGATCTGGCTCGGCCCCTGAGTCGGCCCGTCAGTCTCCTCCGTCTGGTACCAGGCAAAGGTCGAGTAGCTGCTGAAGTCTGCCTGATGGTCGAAATCGGTATGGATCCTGGAGGAGGAACACGCGAGAAAGGGAATCGCGGCTGCGATGGTGATCAATGTACGCAATATCCGCATCAGTCACCTCCGCTTGCTGTGACATGCAGATTCCGCGCCAGAAGTCAGTTTTTTCGGAAGATCTGCGACAACTGCTCCCGAGTGTGGGAGGAAGCCACTTTCTGGATCTCCTGCATCGCCGAGGGGCGCTCATGATCGGGGGTCTTTGTGAGGCGACCTGCCCGTTCCTTGTTGATTTCGGTGGCCCACTTTTCGAGTCCGCGCAGTACGTCGTGCCGCGTAATGCGACCGACGAGCCGGTCTTCATCCAGCACCGGCAAGCACGAGAAGTTGCACTCCATGAAGGCGCGCGCCGCGGTCAGAAGGTCCATTTCAGGTGTCACAATGACCTCGAGCGATGACATGTAGTTACCGACGCTGCCACCCGCTCGCTGGTCGTAGGCCCAGTTGATGACGGTCCGCATGACGTCCTTCTCGGTCAGCAGTCCGACCACCTCATTATCATCGTTGACGATCGGTATGGCGGCGAAGGACGAACGTGCGAGGACACTCATGCAGGGTGCCATCTCATCATTTTCGTTAAAGGTCCTGGATGCCTTCTTCATGAATTTCTTGACGATCGGTGTCTTCGCCATCGGCGTCACCCCTCGCTTATTTCCGTCAGCTTAGCACCGCCTTGGATTTGATCAAGCCGGTCTCGCGAACTCGGATTCGATATGGGTGTTCCTAAGGCTTGACGTCCTTGGTATCCTCTGTGCGCTCGACTGCTTCAAGCAGTCGTGAAAAGCGGAAAAGAGTCGGCAATGGCAGTCCACGTCATTCAAAAAGGTCTCGACCTCCCGATCAAGGGGGCGCCGGAACAGCGCTTCGGCGATACGCCGATGGTTGGGAAGGTCGCGATTCTCGCTCGCGACTACCCGTTTATGAAGCCGCGCATGCATGTGCAGGCTGGTGACCGGGTCAAACGCGGCCAGTTGCTTTTCGAGGATCGCAAGACGGAGGGCGTGCGGTTCACCTCTCCGGGCGCCGGGACCGTGGCGGCGATCAACCGTGGGGCACGGCGAGCTCTGCAGTCGGTGGTTATCGAGCTGACCCCGAGTGAACGGCGGGGCAAACCAGAGGATTCCGATTTGCTGCCGTTCGACAGCTTCACAGGTTGTGATCTGTCTGAGCTCGATTCCCAGACAGTGCTCGATCTTCTGGTGGAATCCGGGCTGTGGACGGCAATCCGGCAGCGTCCGTTTTCGAAGGTCCCATCTCCATCATCGACTTGCCATTCGATTTTTGTGACAGCGATCGACACCAATCCGCTCTCGCCGGATCCCGAGGCCGTGCTCGAAGGACAGATGGACGACTTTCAGCGGGGTCTGAAGGTGCTCGGCCACCTGACCGAAGGCAACGTCTACCTGTGCCGCGCACCAGGTGCGAAGATCGAGCCCGGCGACGCGCCCCGGGTTCAGGTTGAGGAGTTCGCCGGTAAGCACCCAGCCGGTTTGGCGGGGACCCACATCCATCTTCTCGATCCGGTGCACCGGGAGAAAGCGGTCTGGTACATCGGCTATCAGGACGTTGCGGCGATCGGAAGGCTGTTTGAGTCAGGGAGGCTGCCAGTCGGACGGACAGTTTCTCTCGGTGGACCGGTTGTCATCCGTCCGCGGCTTTTAAAAACCCGGCTCGGCGCCCACATCGATCCGTTGATCGATGAAGAGTTGTTCTTTGGAGGGTCCCGGGTGATCTCGGGATCGGTGCTCTACGGGCAACGGGCGAGGGGTGCGGTCTATGGTTATCTCGGGCGATACGCCAGACAGATTTCGTGCCTGGCCGAAGATCACCGACGGCGCCTGTTTGGCTGGATGATGCCGGGCGCGGATCTTTTTTCGACGACCCGTGCCTACCTTTCGGGTTTCCGCGGAAAGTCCGCCAAATACGATTTCACGACCTCCGCCAGGGGCAATCACCGAGCGATGGTTCCGATCGGATCCTTCGAGCGGGTGATGCCGCTAGACATCATGCCGACCTTTCTCCTCCGCGCCCTCATGATGGATGATCTCGAGCGAGCCGAGGCCCTCGGGTGTCTGGAACTCGACGAAGAGGATCTCGGCCTCTGCTCCTTCGTCAGCCCGGGCAAGGAGGATTACGCGCCGCACCTCCGACGCACCCTCTTCGAGATCTGGAAGGAGGAGTCATGAGCGTTCTTCGTCGACTCCTCGACAACGTAGGAGATCGATTGCAGTCGGGCGGCAAGCTCGATCATCTCTACCCGCTCTTCGAGGCGATGGACACGTTTTTCTACTCCCCGGACAGCGTCACAACCGGGACCACCCACGTGCGGGATGCTCTCGACCTCAAACGCATGATGTCGGTGGTGGTGGCTGCGCTGATGCCGATCGTGTTCTTCGCGATGTACAACACCGGGCTTCAGGCCCACCGAGCCATCATCGCGGGCGGCCATCCTCTCGATACCTGGCAGACTCGGCTCTTCGAAGCATTTGGTTATGGATACACAACCGATTTCTGGGCCTGTTTTTTCCATGGTGCCATTTACTTCATACCTGTCTTCGTCGTCGGTTTTGCGGCAGGCATCACGGTCGAGGTGATCTTCGCGAGTATTCGGGGTCACGAGATCAACGAAGGCTTCTTTGTCACCGGATTCCTGCTTCCCCTGACTCTGCCTCCGACCATTCCGCTTTGGCAGGTTGCGTCGGGCGCGATCTTCGGGGTGCTGATCGGCAAAGAGATCTTCGGCGGCACCGGGATGAATGTCCTCAACCCAGCTCTGACGGCGCGAGCCTTCCTGTTCTTCGCTTATCCAGCCGAAATCTCCGGCGATAAACCGTGGATCGCAGCCGACTTTGTCGGCGTCGACGGTTTCTCAGGCGCGACCTGGCTCGCGCGGGCAACTGCCGAAGGGTCGCAAACCCTCGGACCGATCGGTGGCGCGCAATGGTGGGATGCATTCATTGGTTTCATCCCGGGATCGATGGGCGAGACGTCAGCCCTGCTCTGCCTGGTGGGCGCCGTGATTCTGATCATCACCCGGATCGGGTCCTGGCGGACCATGCTCGGCGTCGTCGGCGGTTCGGCCGCCACGGCGGTCCTCCTCAATCTGATCGGTTCTGACACCAATCCGGCATTCTCAATCCCGTTCGCATGGCACCTGGTCCTCGGAGGCTGGGCATTCGGAACCGTGTTCATGGCAACAGATCCGGTCTCTTCCGCCTTCACGGACAAAGGTCGACTCATCTATGGATTCGGTATCGGCGTCATGGTGATTCTGGTCCGGGTGGTCAATCCGGCGTATCCGGAAGGGATGATGCTGGCGATTCTCTTTATGAACATGTTCGCACCGTTCATCGATCACTTTTTCGTCCAGGCGAATATCAAGCGGAGGTTGGCGCGCCATGCGGCAGGACAGTAACGCGTACATCATCGGCTTCGCGACCGCAGTGTGCCTGGTGTGCTCGATCGTTGTATCGACCTCGGCTGTTGCGCTGAGGGAGCGACAGGACCGCAACAAGGTCCTCGATCGCCAGACCCAGGTGTTGGTGGTCGCTGGTCTCCTCGAAGAGGGCCAGAACGTGAGCCCCGAAGATGTCGAGAGCCTCTTCGATGAGCACATCCAGATCCGGGTCATCAATCTCGAAACCGGCGGTTACGAGGATTCGATCGAGTCATCCACCTACGACCAGCGCAAAGCGACGAAGGACCCTTCGGCCAGTCGAGCGGCCCCGGCCAACAACGCCGGGCTGACGCGCCTGCCCGACAACGCGCTTGTCTACCAGCGGGTGGAGGACGACGCGGTACAGTCGCTGATTCTGCCGATCGAGGGCAAAGGGCTGTGGTCGACCTTGTACGGATTCATCGCGCTGGCGCCGGATACCACCACCATCCAAGGCATCACCTTCTACGAACACGGAGAAACGCCGGGGCTTGGTGGCGAGGTCGACAACCCGACCTGGAAGGCGCTGTGGGTTGGGCGCCAGGCCTACGATAGCGATTGGGCGCCGGCCATCGAGGTCATCAAGGGTGCTGCAGGGCCCGTGGCCGAGGATCCCTACAGGGTCGATGGGCTTTCAGGGTCAACGTTGACCGCGCGCGGGGTGACCAATCTGGTCCAATTCTGGCTCGGCGAAAACGGATTCGACCCGTATCTCGAAAGGCTCCGTGCCGAGGGGAGCGGCTCATGAACGCCAAGCAAAAGAGCGCGCTTCTCGACCCACTCTTCAACGACAATCCCATCGCCGCCCAGGTGCTCGGAATCTGCTCGGCCCTGGCGGTCACGACCAAGCTCGAGACCTCGGTCGTGATGTCGATCGCTGTGATCGCGGTGATGTCGCTGTCGAACTTGACGATATCGATTATTCGCAATCTGATCCCGTCCTCGATCCGGATCATCGTCCAGTTGACGGTAATCGCGTCGTTGGTCATCGTCACCGATCAGGTTCTGCAAGCGTTCTTTTTCGACATTTCCAAACAGCTGTCGGTCTTTGTCGGCCTGATCATTACCAACTGCATCGTGATGGGTCGCGCTGAGGCCTACGCCATGCAGAACCCCCCAGTTGACAGCCTCCTCGACGGACTCGGTAACGGTCTCGGCTACAGCTTGATTCTGATCGTGGTCGGGTTTTTCCGCGAGCTGATCGGCTCAGGCAAACTCTTCGGCGTCCAGGTGCTGCCGCTGGTGACCGATGGCGGCTGGTACCAACCAAACGGGCTCTTCGTGCTCGCGCCCGGGGCGTTTTTCATCATCGGGATTCTGATCTGGCTCTTGCGGACCTGGAAGCCCGAGTTGCAGGAGGACTGAGATGTTGGAGCACTACCTCAGCCTCGCCGTCAAAGCGATCTTTGTCGAGAATATGGCCCTGGCCTTCTTCCTCGGCATGTGCTCATTCCTCGCGGTGTCGAAGAAGGTCGAGACCGCCCTTGGGCTGGGCGCCGCAGTGACCTTTGTCCTGACGGTCACGGCGCCGCTGAACAATCTTATCTACAACTACCTGCTCAAAGAGGGCGCGTTGACCTGGCTGAACCCCGCCTGGTCGGGTGTTGACCTCAGCTTTGTTCGATTCCTGGCGTTCATCGGTTCGATCGCTGCCTCGGTTCAGATCGTCGAAATGACACTCGACCGATATGCGCCCAAGCTTTATTCGGCGCTCGGCGTGTTTCTGCCACTGATCGCCGTCAACTGCGCCATTCTCGGTGGTTCTCTCTTCATGGTCGAACGCGACTACACCTTCGGTGAGAGCGCCGTCTATGGTTTCGGCTCGGGCTTTGGCTTTTTGCTCGCGATTGTCGCCCTGGCTGCGATTCGCGAAAAGATGGTTTATTCAGACGTCCCGCCGGCTCTGCGAGGGCTCGGCATCACATTCCTTGTCACCGGCCTGATGGCGATTGCCTTCATGGCATTCGCGGGGATCCAGTTGTAGGCAGGTGGATTGATGCTGACTATCATCCTCGGAGTCGCCGTATTCGTCATTGTCATCGTGACTCTGGTGGTCGTCTTGATGATCGCCAAGTCGAAGCTCGTGGCCTCAGGTGATGTGACGATCACCGTCAACGACGATCCGGACAAGGCTATCGTGGCCGCGGCGGGCGATACCCTGCTCAACACGCTCGGTGCCCGCAAGATATTCATCCCGTCGGCTTGTGGAGGCAAGGGAACCTGCGGCGTCTGCAAGCTTTCGGTCCTCGAAGGCGGCGGCGCATTGCTGCCGACTGAAACCTCACACGTCAGCCGCGGAGAAGCGCGCGAAGGTGTTCGCCTGTCGTGCCAGGTCAAGGTCAAACAGGACATGAAGATCGAGATTCCGCCAGAGATCTTCGATGTCCGCAAGTGGCGCTGCAGGGTGCGGTCGAATCACAATGTCGCGACCTTTATCAAGGAACTCGTACTTGAACTTCCGGAGGGCGAAGAAGTGCCCTTCCGAGCGGGCGGCTACATTCAGATCGAGTGTCCACCACACGTCGTCAACTACTCCGACTTCGAGATCGAAGACGATTACCGCGGCGACTGGGACAAGTACAACATGTGGCAGTTCGTATCGAAGGTCGAAGAACCGGTGACCCGCGCCTATTCGATGGCCAGCTACCCCGGGGAAGAGGGCATCATCATGCTCAACGTGCGCATTGCCTCTCCTCCGCCGAACATGCCGGACGTACCGCCAGGCAAAATGTCGTCCTTCATATTCGGTCTCAAGCCGGGCGACGAGGTCACGATTTCTGGTCCCTTCGGTGAGTTCTTCGCCAGAGAAACCGACAACGAGATGGTGTTCATCGGCGGCGGCGCCGGAATGGCGCCCATGCGTTCCCACATCTTCGATCAGTTCCGGCGCCTCCATACGGATCGCAGCGTCTCGTTCTGGTATGGAGCGCGGAGCCTCCGTGAAGCGTTCTACGAGAGTGACTTCGACGAGATAGCGGCTGAAAACAATAACTTCAAGTGGCATTTGGCGCTGTCGGACCCGCTGCCGGAGGACGAGTGGACCGGAGACACCGGCTTCATCCATCAGGTGGTGCTCGAAAAATATCTCAAGGACCATCCTGCGCCCGAGGACCTCGAGTACTACATGTGCGGGCCGCCAATGATGAACCAGGCGGTCATCAACATGCTCCTCGATCTCGGTGTCGAGCCTGAGAACATCATGCTTGACGACTTCGGCGAGTAAAACGGAGGAAACTGATGTCTCCTTCGGGCGGCCCTCCACCGCTTCGGCGCCTGGTCATTCCGGGGCTGTTTGTAGCGGGCCTCTTCGCCATCTCCTTTTTTCGGCAGGGGCCGAACACTGCCGTCACCAGTGAGCTTGCGATCACGGGTCCAACCATGGGCACCACATTCAACGTCAAGGTGGTGACGAATGATCTGACCGAGGCGAATCGGGAGCGCCTGACGTTGCTCGTGCGCGCGGCGCTCGACGGCGTCGACGAACACATGTCGACCTACCGACCGGATTCCGAGATCGAGCAGTTCAACCGTGGCGACACCGAGCCTTTTGCGGCTTCTCAGGATCTACTCGTGGTGGTCGCCGAGGCTCAACGGGTGGCGCGGCTCACGGGAGGCGCATTCGACATCACTGTCGGGCCCCTGGTCGACATCTGGGGATTCGGCCCGCCGGGTGCGACCGAGGCCCCGGACGAGGATACCCTTCAGGAGCTGGTCGCGGTGACTGGCTTCGAACAGCTCGAGGTCGATGTCGAGGGAGGGGCGCTGCGAAAGGCCCGAGCCGACTGTCGGATCGATCTTTCCGCCATCGCGAAGGGCTTTGGTGCCGACCAGGTTTCGGCAGCGCTCACACGACAGGGGCTGCCGAACCACATGGTGGAGGTTGGTGGCGAGGTGCGAGCGCGCGGATTCAACGAATCTGAGCAGGTCTGGCGCATCGGCATCGAACGGCCCATCTCCGCGGGCCGGTCGGTGCAGTTCATTGTTCCGCTCGCAGACCGTTCGCTCGCGACGTCGGGAGATTACCGCAACTTTGTTGAGCGTGACGGTGTTCGAATCTCTCATACCATCGATCCACGGACCGGTCGGCCGATCTCCCACAATCTGGCTTCAGTTTCAGTCATGCATGCGAGCTGCATGACCGCAGATGGGCTGGCTACCGCATTGAGCGTACTCGGAGTTGACGAGGGATTTGAGCTCGCCGAGCGGCAGGGAATTCCGGCGTACTTCCTGGTGCGGGTCGCCGACGACGAATTCGAGGAGAGACAGACCAGCGTTTGGACGTCACTGATCGAGAATTCCTCGAGCGTGGGCACTGTTGATGAGGTCAGATGATGCAAACTCTCCTCCTGACCTTTGCCCTCTTCGCGATCTCGGTTCTTCTGATGATCGCGGGCGTTATGATCAGCGGGCGTAGCCTCAAGGGCTCGTGTGGCGGCCCGAGCTGCAAGTGCAACGCGGACGGCATAGATCTCGGATCCTGCGATGTCAGCGAGTCGACGTTGCCGACGCTGCCTGCCAGTGATCAGTAATCAGTTACCAGTAATCAGTACCCAACCACCCCCTCGGGCTCTCACACGGGCTGCTCGTCGCTGATCACTATTCACTGATCACTGATCACTGATTACTGGGTGGGTGGGGGGACTAGCCGCCCGAAACCATCTCCTCGGCATCCGGGGGTGTGGCGTCATCCGGATCGTCCCAGAATCCTTTCGGCAGGACCACCTTCTGGGTGCCGCTGCGTTTGCCGCGGCGGACGAGGTGACCGTGCTCTGGGAATGGCTCGCCACGATCGATGTCGGCGAGGGCCTCCTGGAGTTCCGGGAAATGCTGAATCCGCATCAGGCGTTCGCGCAGGCGGGCACTCGACCGGAAGCCTCTGGTGTACCAGCCGCAGTGCTTGCGGAAGGACAGCATGGCCTGCCGCTCACCGAACCAATCCACGAGCATTTGCGCGTGTTCGACCATGAGATCGGCCACCTCGCCAAAAGTCGGCGGCGCCTGCTGCTCACGTCCCATGAACGCGTCCGCGAGATCTCGGAATAGCCACGGGCGCCCGAGACAGCCGCGTCCTACCGCAACACCATCGCAGCCGGTCTCCCGCACCATTCGGATGGCGTCGTCCGCGACCCAGATGTCGCCGTTGCCGAAGACCGGAATTGACGTCAGAGCCTGCTTGAGCTCGCCGATTGCGGGCCATCTCGCGTGTCCGTCATAGAGCTGAGCGGCGGTGCGCGCGTGCAGAGTGACGCCTGCGCATCCCTGGTCCTCCGCGATCCGGCCGGACTCGAGGAAGTTGAGGTGATCTTCGTCAATCCCCATCCTGAACTTGATCGTCACAGGAATCTTCGCCGCCGCTGCTACCGCGGCTCGGACAATCGTTTCGAGCAATCGCGGTTTGGCCGGAATGGCCGCACCGCCCCCTTTGCGGGTCACCTTGCGGACCGGGCAGCCGAAATTGAGGTCGAGGTGGTCCACACGGCCTTCACCGACAAGACGGCGCACCGCTTCGCCGACATACTGCGGGTCGACGCCGTAGATCTGGAGGCTCCGTGGCCGTTCGTCGGACCCGAAATCGGCCAGCTTGAGGGTTTTCTCGCGGCCCTCGACCAGGGGGCGGGCGGTGATCATCTCGCTGATATAGAGCCCCGCGCCAAAACGGCGGCACAGGGCCCGGAAGGGATAGTTTGTGACCCCGGCCATCGGCGCCAGGACAACCGGTGGAGAGACCTCAATCGGCCCGATGCGGACGCTTTGAGGAACTGTCATCGATCCCTCAAAAGAAAAACGCCGCGGTGACCGCGGCGTTCGATGATCAGATTGCGAGGTTGGGTCACTTCAGGAGATTCTCGAGGAAGGTCGCCGTGAGCACGACCCCGAAGCCGGACGCTCCTTTGGGTAGTCCATTGTGCTCTTTCTCGTTGTACCCGACGCCGGCGATGTCGAGGTGAGCCCAACTCACCTTTTCGGGGACCCACTGTTTGAGGAAGGTGCCCGCCGTGACCGCCCCGCCCCAGCGTCCACCGACGTTCTTGATGTCCGCCCACTCGCTCTTGAGGTAGGAGAGGTACTCCTCGTACAGTGGCATCGGCCACACTCGCTCACCGACCTGTTCGCCGAGCTTCTGGAGCTCATCGGAGAGACTCTGATCGTTGCCCATCATTCCCGCGGCCTCGTGGCCGAGGGCGACGACACAGGCCCCGGTCAGGCTGGCGAAATCGATCACAATGTCGGGGTTGAATCGCGCCGAGTAATGCAAGGCGTCGGCGAGGATCAAACGGCCCTCGGCATCGGTGTTGTCGACCTCGACGGTTTTTCCACTGGAAGTCGTGAGAATATCTCCGGGTCTGATCGCGGTCCCCGACGGCATGTTCTCGACCGCCGGGATCAGACCGACAACCTTGATCGGCAGGTCGAGGTCGGCCACTGCTCGCATGACGCCCATGACGGTCGCTGCGCCGACCATGTCGGCCTTCATCGCGCCCATCCCGGCGCCGGGCTTGAGCGAGATGCCGCCCGAATCGAAGGTCACACCTTTGCCGACCAGCACCACCGATTTCTTGGGTTTCTTGGGCCGGTGCTCGATGACGAGCATCCGCGGCTCCTGTTCGGAGCCCTGGCAAACGCCGAGGATGCCGCCCATTTTCTCCTTTTGCAGCTCTTTAAGACCAAGGATCGTGACCCGCAGACCTTTCGCCTCTTCGGACAATTCCTTTGCCGCCTGCGCAAAGGTCTCCGGGTTGAGATCATTCGCGGGCCGATTGGTGAGGTCGCGTGCCAAAATCTGCGAGGTCCTCAAGAGGCGGACACGTACAAGTCGCTCTTCCAGATCTTCCTCGGATTCTTTGACGAGGGGAAGAATATGGAGGCCGTCGATTTTCTCGAACTCGTTCTTCTTCGACTTGAAGGTATCGAAGGTGTAGTCCGAGATCGAGGCTTCACGGAGCACAAAGAGACGCGAATCGGCTGCGGTGAGGCCATGGACCTTGACCTGTACGCCGAGTGCGATTTGGTACTCGCGGTTTTTGGTGGCCTGGCGCATGACCCGGTTCAGGGCTTTACGCATCCTCGAGTGGGTGATGTCCTTCTCGGAACCGATACCGACGAAAGTGATCCGGTGAGCATGGTCGAGTGGACACTCGCCCGAGATCAGCTCGCCCTCCTCACCGCGCGGGCCGAGGGCTTTGGCTTTTGCTCTCAGCGACTTGCGTTCCTTGGCTGAGAACTCGAGCCCACCCAGCGGATCGCTGTCGGTGCTCTGGAGAATGTATATACAATCGAGTGGTTCTTCGGGAACTGTGCGGAATTGGTGAAGATCTGCCATTGGGTGAGGTTTACCCTCCTCTAAAAGTCGTCAGTACGGCGCGGAATTGTAGCACACCCCATGGACGCCGGCATAAGATTTTTAAAATCAATAAATTAGAGTCTAATGGCTGGTTGACATCGGGGTCAAATGGCCGAATTGGGCACGAAGGTTGCTAGAGCCCGGATTTCGTTCGCAAACAGCCCAGCAGTGAGTTCGTCGAAGGCGGTGAAACGTACCGTTGTCAGCGACGAATCAGGGTGTCTGTCGAGCCACAATCGAGCTTCCTCGATGATAGTTGCGGTGCCCCCGTGCTTGGGGTAGCCGAAAATGCCGGTCGAAATTGCGGGCAGCGAAATCGATGCCGCGCCAAGTTCCGCGGCGCGCTCCAGGCTTGCCCGCACCGCCGATCGTAGCGAGGCCTCCTCGTTTCCGTCGCCCCAGATCGGTCCCACCGCATGGATCACCCAGCGACACGGAAGGTTGCCGGCGGAGGTGACCGCGGCATCACCGGTCGCGACCGGTGCGAGCTTGTTTGACTCTTCCTGGATTACAGCGCCGCCGCGCGCAACGATGGCGCCGGCGAGACCGCCGCCGTGGGCGAGATTCGAGTTCGCCGCGTTGACAATGGCGTCGACGCGCTCCGCCGTCATATCGCCGAGCACCGCCTGGAGTACGTAGTGCTTGCCTGCTTGTTCGGCGAGGATGCGAGGGTCCATAGCGCCATTCTATTGGATCCGATCCGGTTAGAATTGGCGTATGAGGCAGATCGGTTGGAGCCATGAAGATGAGGCTGGAGCACAGGTTGCCGCCCTGACCTCCGAGACGCGAGAACTTGGATACCTGGTTGTCGCGTTCCAGGAGGGAGGCGGCGGTGACCCCCTTCCATGGTCGTCCCTGGAGAAGTGGACCAGAAGCCGGGCGGTCACCGTTGCCGAAGTTGCCGGGGAGCTCGCGTCACCGGCGCTGGATGTCGCCCTGTGCTCGGATCTGATTTACCTGCGTCCGCAGGCCAGTCTGCGTTTGGCGGCGACCGCAGGGCCTCCGTCCGATGGCGTGATCTGGGCTCTGGGGCGCGCGGGCCGGGCGGCCCTCGCCCGGGGTCTGCTCGAGGAGGATGATCTGTCGGCTGTCGAGGCTGTGAAGCTTGGTGTCGCCACCGGAGTCGTACTTGCTGATGAGCCGTTGCCCCTCCCAAACCCGATTTCAGTGGCTTCCTTGACAACTGCCCGTGATCTGATGCGCGCGTCTGCGCGCGGCAGCGCCGGGCTGGCCCTCGAGCTGGCGTCCTTTCGTCTGCTCTTTGCTGCCGGCGACCCAGAAGAAGGAGCGCGAGCCTTCCTCGAAAAACGCGACCCCGAGTTCTGACGGCTTCCCACCCGTCCGGTTGAAACACCAAGAACACCAAGGCCGCCAAGAACCCGCCAAGGTTTTCATCTGTGTTTTCCTGGCTCATCGCAAGGCTATGGGGGTGGTCGCCCGCGGCGCAAGGGTTCATGCGAAGCATCCCTCTGAAAACAAAGGATTTTCTTGGTGTTCTTGGTGCCTTGGTGGTGAATCGTGTGTGTGGGCGGACTGATGACGATTCTCAGCGTGTTAGGCTCCCATCCATGCGTGATTTCCTCCGTGTTCTCGGGCTGGCGAAGAGGCATGGGGCTTGGATACTGCTCGCGGTGACGAGCATGGTCGTGGTGGCCGTTGCGACGGTGTTTGCCTTCAACCTGGCACGTCCGATTTATGACCAGGTACTGCGATCGTCGTCGTCCGTCGGCACAACCCTCGAGCTTCCCACATCCGGTGTGGTGGCCGCACTCGACGGATTCGCTGATCGAGCGGAGCAGGCACTCCAGGGTTGGGTTGGTGAGAGTCGAGTGGCCATCCTGGTGGTGGTCTTGTTGACGATAGTGGTCAAAAACTTATTTGCTTTCCTCGCCCGGTTCTCGTCCGCCAGGTTTGGTCTCGCGACAATCCGCGATCTGCGCGATCGATTGTTCGAGAACCTCCTTGTTCAGACGCCAGCCTATTTCCACGATCGCTCCATCGCAGCGTTGGTGTCTCGGGCGACCAATGATTTCCAGCTTCTTCGAGAGGCACTCGCCGAACGTCTTGGAGACGTTGCCCAGGATCTTGTCACCGTGCCGGTGATCCTCGTCTATCTGGTTTCACTGGATCTTCGCCTGACTGTGGCAACGGTTTTCGCCGCACCCCTGCTCTTTGCTCCAGTTGTTCACTTCAGTCGTCGGATGCGTGCTCGCGCACTTCAGGCCCAGGAGCGCACCGACGAGATCGCGACCGTGATCGATGAATCGGTGCGGGGCATCCGCGCGGTCCAGATCTTCGGTATGGGCCGATTCATGACTGATCGTTTCCGCCTCGCAAATCAGAGACAGTACCTCGCTGGCCTCTTCGCTCGCGCGATTCAGGCGGCCAACGCGCCGGTGATGGAGATCGTTGGGACTTTTGCTGCTCTTGCAGTGATCGCCTATGCGGCGTCGCAGATCACAGCCGGGGGCATGACCCTCGGTGATTTTTCGGCCTTCATTCTTGGCGCCTACGCCCTCTACAACCCGCTCAAGAGACTCAACAAGTTCAACCTCGTTCTGCAGCCCGCGGTGGTGGCCGCGGGCCGGATCATGGAGATTGTCGACGCACCGGCGGCAGTGTGCGATCGACCCGGCGCTCGTGCCGTGACCGAAGTTGGAGGTGGCGTTCGGTTTGAAAATGTCAGTTTCGCCTACCGGCCGGACCAATGGGTCTTGCGTGGGTTTGAGCTCCACCTTCCCCTGGGGTCGACCGTGGCGCTGGTTGGAGGTTCGGGGGCCGGCAAGAGCACCGTCGTACAGCTCATACCGCGGTTTTTCGACGTCCAGGAGGGCGCAGTGTCGGTTGGGGGTCACGATGTCCGGGACCTAACACTCGCGAGCTTGAGGGCACAGATCGGCCTTGTGACTCAAGAACATCTCCTCTTCGATGACACCGTGCGGTCCAACATCGTCTGCGGTCGTGAGGGCATTTCTGACGGTGCCGTCGAGGCAGCAGCAACGGCCGCAGACGCCTCCGAATTCATCCGGGGCCTGCCGGCCGGATACGACACCGTGATTGGCGAAGGCGGGGTGAAGCTCTCGGGCGGACAACGCCAACGCCTGGCAATCGCTCGTGCCGTGATTCAGGATCCGCCAATTCTGATTCTCGACGAGGCGACATCGTCACTCGATCCGGAGTCGGAAACCCAGATCTGGCGGGCTCTCGACCGGTTTACGCACCATCGAACAATCCTCGTCATCGCCCACCGTTTGGCGACGATTCGTCGTGCCGACCTCATCGCCGTCCTTGAGGATGGTCGAGTTGCCGAATTGGGAAACCACGATGAACTCATCGCAGCGGATGGTCAGTATCGGCGGATGGTCGAGATGCAGGAACTTTCTTGAAAGAAAGAACCTCAATTATTTACATTAGGAATTTGATATTGGGCTCAGACCCGGTACCCTGAAAGACTGGGATAACAGAGCAGTACGGAGGCGAGATGGCCTTGATGAGCATGACCGGGTTTGGGCGCGCGCGGGCCGAGCTCTCGGACCGATTCGGCGTATCGGTGGTGGTGCGATCGGTCAACCACCGGTACCTGGACATCCAAGTACGAACCAACCTACGCGAGGACACCCCTGAGATCGAGGCTGCTGTTCGCTCGCAGATTTCGAGAAGATTTCATCGTGGCAGAGTCACCGCTCAGGTCAACCTCGAGCGAATACTCACTGCGGAGGTGGATGTCGCAGTCAATGCCGATGCAGTGAGCGAGGTACTTGCTCAGCTCTCAAAGGTCGTGGTACCTGAAGACTTTGGTGGCACCGTGGAGCTCGGTGATGTCCTTGCAGTGCCGGGCCTGGTCTCGGTAGCTTCGCCCGAGACGATTCTCGAGGAAGAGGAAGTGAGCGGATTGAGGTCGGTGGCCTCCGAAGCCGTGGCAGAGGCGGAAGTGATGCGGCGTGAGGAGGGTGCGCGACTCGTTCTTCAGATCGAATCGGAGGTTGCAGAGGTGATCGGGTTTGCCGACTGGTTCGAACCCCAGATGCCGGAATTCCGGCAGCGTCTTTTGGACCGGGTGAAGGACCGGGTGGAAGCTCTTGTGGGGCCCGAGGGCAAGCTCGATCCTGAACGCGTCCTCCAGGAGGCGGCGGTGCTAGCCGACCGCGCCGATGTGGCGGAGGAGGTCGTTCGGCTCAGGGCCCATCTCGAGAATTTCTCCGAACGCCTGGCGGCGGGTGGTGTGGTCGGGCGCTCTCTCGATTTTCTCTGTCAGGAAATCCACCGTGAGCTCAACACCCTCGGCTCGAAGTGTCGGGAGCTTGGAGTTGCCGATCGGTTGGTCGATGCCAAGTCGGCTGCCGAACGAGTCCGTGAACAGGTTCAAAACCTGGAGTAGGCGTGCGCGCGGTATGATCGGGGGGCATATGGCCTGGGAGGCGGCGCTGTCGTGACTCGTCGACGTGTCCTGCTGCAGACGCGGATTGCTCGCCACATCGCGTTTGCGGTGGTGGTCAGTCTGGTGCTCAGCGCGTTGGTGCTGGTGGTTTTCCGACACCATGCGGTGCGACGGAACATGGAGCGGTCCGCTCGCACCTACGCGTCCTTGATCAGTGAACGCCTCACCGAACAATTCGGTTTCTTTGGCACTGGTGGTAAGGGCGTCGTCGACCAGCAGATTGCGCAGCTTCGAGAGCTCAACGATGACATCGAACGCCTCGAGATTGTCGATGTTCGCGGCAAGGTCGTATTGCGGGCAGAGGGCAACAACGTTGTTCTTTTCGGCGAAGGAATCGAGTCACCGATGGTTACAGATCGTGAGCTGCTTCGAGCCATCTCGGGCCTCGAAACGACAGCAGTGCAGGTGACCGAAGCTGACGGCAGCGATGCCTACCGAGTGGTGGCGCCGGTGGTCAAGCAATGGGGCGAGCACGTTTACTCGCTCGTGGGGACTTTTACGTACGCTAACGTCGACCGTCAGCTGCGCTCCTCGCTATGGCTTTCGGCGCTGATCCTGGCGGTTGGACTCGGCCTGACCCAGTGGGTCTCTGTGACCCTCGCCGGGGGCATCACACGCGACGTCGAAGTTCTGCGGGCCGGGGTGATGAGGATTCAGGAGGGCCGTCTGGAAGAACGCGTTTCCATCGACTCCAGGGACGAGATCGAGGAGCTGGCCGATGCATTCAACCTGATGGCTGATGAGCTGGTGGCTACCATCCGTCAGCTGCGTGAAGCCAACCGCGAGCTCGAAACCCTCGACCAGACCAAGGCTGATCTGGTCGCAAACGTTTCGCACGAGCTCAAGACGCCCCTCACCGCGCTTCGGGGATACCTCGAACTCATGGCGGAAGGTGGTTTGGGGTCGATTTCCGAAGAATCCATCAGGGCGGTCATGGTGTGCCGAAAAAACGTTGAACGGCTGTCATTGCGGGTCGAAGAGCTGGTCCAATTGTCGCGCTTGGACCGGTTCACTTCCCTCGATTCGGCCCGCGAGGAGATCGAGCTCAATTCCATTCTGGAAGGAATCATCGACACTTTCAGGCCTCGCATGGAGGGCGGCGGTGTGCACTTCGTGTTGCAGGTGCAGCCAGACCTGTGGGCCTTGCAGGCCAACCCTGAACAGATTGAACGGGTCTTCCTGAATCTCTTGGACAACGCGGTCAAGTTCACGCCAAAGGGTGGAACTGTTCTGGTGCTTGCCGAGGCCTGCGACCATGAGCAACGACAGGGTGTTCTGGTGCGGATTCAGGATAGTGGCGTCGGTATTCCTCCGACCGAGCTGGTCCGTATTTTCGACCGTTTTTACCAGGTTGATCCGAGCTCGCGACGCCGGTTTGGTGGCATGGGTCTCGGCCTGTCGCTGGTACGCAGCATCGTCGAGGCCCACCGGGGCGCGGTGTGGG
Source organism: Candidatus Sulfomarinibacter kjeldsenii (assembly GCA_014764485.1). Classification (GTDB taxonomy): domain Bacteria; phylum Acidobacteriota; class Thermoanaerobaculia; order Thermoanaerobaculales; family Sulfomarinibacteraceae; genus Sulfomarinibacter; species Sulfomarinibacter kjeldsenii. The sequence continues at coordinate 1,723 of JACXWA010000081.1, read as the reverse complement.
CCGAGAGTGAAGAGGGGATCGGTTCAACGTTTTTCGTTTGGATGCCATTCGGAGATTTCGGCCAAGACGGAACGAGTCAGGGCGGACCGTCTGTTAGACTCGAAGAGGCTGACGGCGATCGCACAGCTGTGAGGGAGGCTTGATGGCGCGGGTTTTCGTGGTCGATGATGAACCGGATATGGTGGATCTTCTGGCGACGATCCTCAAATCGGACGGGCTCGAGGTAGACACTGACACTGATGGGCGTTCAGCCCTGGCCCGGCTGCTCGCAGATCCCCCCGACCTCGTTCTTCTCGATCTGATGATGCCCGATCTCGACGGCATGGAACTACTCAAACTGCTCCGCCTCGATGCAAAAGGGGCGAACGTGCCGGTTCTTGTGGTCAGCGCTCGGAGTGGTCACCAGGATCAGCTCGGCACATTGCAGCTGGGCGCAAACGCGTATATCTGCAAACCTTTTTCCCCCCGCGAACTGGTACGACAGGTCCGGCAACTTCTCGAGACATCTGAAGTCGAGACGAATGCTTGACGGCTTCGCCATCTCCGACCCCGTCGAACTGAAGACGAGGATTCTGCAGTATCGCGCGAGTCTCTTTGATCCCGTCACCAAGCTTCCGACGCTGCCCGTCGTACTCGATCGAGTTCGCAGGATGCTTGACGAGCGTGGGACCCTGCAGGTTCTGCTGGTGCGGATCGAGCACGAGCAGAATCTCGAGCGAATCGTCGGGTGGGAACGATATGACGCCGTGCTGCTCAGTGTCGCTGGTCATCTCAGCGGGTTGCTCGAGGCGGCCGCCGGCTCGGGCAGTCTTCTGTGCCAGGAGAATGTTCGTGGCGATATTTTCCTCGTTATACTGGCGGATCATTTTGAGGCAGGTCGGCTGCACGACTCCCTGATCGATGGGATCACTATCACCCATGAAACCGGGGAGAGCGAAAAGGTGGCCGTGCGCGTTGGCCAGGGAATGATCAAGATGCGTCCGGCGCTGCGTGTCGAGCGGACCATCTACAACGGTATCCTCGAAGCCCGGCAGGATTTTCACCGTCGCGGCGAGGCCCTCGATCAGGCGCGTCTCGACGAAGTTCGGCAGATCCTTCGAGAGGGTTCGATCCGTACCCTGTTTCAACCCGTCGTCCGCATGCCTGGGCGTGAGATCATTGGCTACGAGGCGTTGAGCCGCGGCCCCGAGGGGTGTTATCTGGAGACAGCCGACAACCTCTTCGGGTTTACAGAACGGGCAGGGATGCTCGGCGAAGTCGAGTTACTCTGCGTAGATCGTGCGCTCGATAACGCCAGGAAACTCCCAGAGGGATCGATTCTCTTCATCAACATGTCGATGCTCGGTCTCGAGTACGTCGAGTCTGAAGGGCGGGGGCTGACCGGACGCGTCAAGGAATCAGGGCGATCACCCAGCGAGTGCGTTCTTGAGATCACCGAGCGCACGTATGCTGAGAGCGCGAGCCGGTTACGAGAACGGGTCGCTGAGCTGCGCAAGAATGGATTCCGAATTGCGATCGATGACATGGGCACCGGCTATAGTGCGCTCCACGTTTTGGCCGATCTGCAGCCAGATTTCATCAAGCTCGACAAAATGCTGGTTCGCGACCTGGCCGACGAGCCCATCAAACGCAATCTGGTGTCGGCTATCACGGGCTTTGCGCGCGACAGCCAGTCGGTCGTGATTGCCGAGGGCGTCGAAACCGAAGACGAAGTCGAGGTTCT
>JACXWA010000027.1 GCA_014764485.1 Candidatus Sulfomarinibacter kjeldsenii | reverse complement strand
TACATTTTTCTGTCGCCGCTCCGCGGCTGGCCAAAAAATCAACACGCAACCTGGGGCTCACGCCCCAGGCTATTCATCTTTCGCCGCTTCGCGGCTCACAGCTTTATCCCAGTTCTCGGTTCCTCGTCTCCACGTCATTGGCAGGCTCTCGCAGGGCGATCCGCGTTCGCGGCTCGCCCGCGATCGCATCCCGCCACTGCCGCGGAGTTCGAGTCTCGTCGAGCCCCGCCAGGTTCAGAACGAAGCGTCGTGTGAAGAACTGTAGGCGCGTCCTTCAGGGCGCGCGAGAAGCGCATTGAAGTATTCGTTGGCGGGCCGTGAACGACCCGCCTACAAACACCCGCGACACACGAATCTAGTGGAGATGATTCGCCAACCTGGTTCTCCGGGACAGCCCAAGTTTCGATCGACGAGGGCTGGGAATCGTAACCTATATCTCGACGAAGCAATCGGTGAAGCCATGGACGTTGGCCTCGTAGCCATCCGCCGCTTCATCGTTGAACCAGGTGCCGTCTTCAGAGCGGTAACGAAAGAGGTATGTGGCATCAGCGATCAGTGGTACTACGGCGCTGAAGGTCCCGTTGCTTCGGCGGACCATGGGATCGACCTCTGGATTCCACTCGTTGAAGTCTCCGACCACCGATGCCGGCAGGCGTAAATCGTCGGCGGGCAAGATGAAGCTCACCTTGACGACGTTCGATCCACTGATTCTTCGACGCTTGAGCATGAGGTCTCCCTTTCGCAATCATACCTGGCCTGCATATCTCACCAGCTTTCTGTTGTAACCGCAAATCTCCCGAATATCTGCTCGGAACCGGTACTCGAACGACCTGGGGCTGCTGTACACTGCGATCAGGAATCATTCGAAAAGTATTGGAGGCGACTCGATGAGCTCACCGCGGGTACGACCACGTTTCGAAATCGAGATCGATCTCGAAGCGGATAGGCTGATGGAGAGGGTTCGCGAACGCCTCCCAAACTGCCCGCACTGCACCGGTGTTTCGGTCGGCCGTCATGCAGAACTCTTTGTGCCCGAAACAGAGCAAAGGTCGTGGTCTCCGTGGCTCAGCATCACCGCTGATGAACGCAGCACCGGTTCCCTACTGCGAGGCCGATTCGCACCTCACCCCAATGTCTGGACCCTTTACCTCTTTATCGCGTTCGGACTCGGCTTTGCCCTCCTTGTCGGAACGACCTGGGGCTATGCGCAATGGGCCACCGACCGACCTCCCTGGGCGTTGGCGACAATACCCATTGCTATCTTCCTCGGAGCGCTTCTTTATCTCGCAAGCCAGGTGGGTCAGAAGCTGGGGAGCGAACAGATGGAGCACCTACGTTCCGCCTTAGACGAACTCGTCCACTGATTCACTCGAGATAACCGAGCGCCCTGAGTTTTTCCACTGTCTCGTCGTCGAGTTTCTGGGTTGCCAGCGTGTCGAGACTTCCCAAGCCCTCTGCCACCCTGGCGAGACAAGCCGAGAGGGAATCCGAAGGCTTTGCATCGACAGGTGCCAGAGTTTCGAGCTCGCCGGGGTCGGCCGCGAGGTCGTAGATCTGGATCAGCTGTCGACTCACCTTGACGATCTCCTTCGTGTCGCCGTTGATCACACCCACCCACAACAGTCCCTTGGATCGTTTCTTGTCGCTTTCGCGTGACGAATCGCCGTGGACTGCACCCCGGTGGGCCTGGTAACAACCGACCCTCTCGGCAATCTCGCCGGCGCCGCGAATTGTGGTCGCCCAGCTCTCCCCCGGAAGATCCTCAGGGACTTCAACGCCAACCAGATCCAACAGCGTCGGCATGAGGTCCAACAAGGTCGCTTGGGAACTCACGGTTCCTACGGGGATGACTCCAGGCCAGACGATGCCAAGCGGAATCCGGAGCGACGGCTCGTAGAGGTACCGGCCGTGACCCCAGTAGTTGTGTTCGCCGAGACTCTCGCCGTGATCTGCGGTCAACACCACCAGGAGATCTTCTTCTTCCACTGCTTGTCGGATGCCGGCAAGGAGACGATCGATGGATGCGTCCACAGCCGCAATCTCGGTATCGTAGCGGTCCTTTTTTGTTAGCTGGTCATCGTTGACACCAATGCGATCTGCGTACTCGTTGTGGAATCGATAGGGTGCATGGGGCTCGATGTAATGGACCCAAAGAAAAAACGGCTTTTCGGGCCCCTTCTTGCGCTCTTCACCCAGCCAGTCGAGAGCGTCGTCAGTCACGTCCTCGCAGGTGGCCTCGCTATTGAGAATGCCAAACCATCGCTTTCGATCAAGCCGTTCGCCGTAGGTTTCGAAGTGCTCGCCGAGCAGCGTCAGATTGTCTTTGAGAGTCCAGGTGCCAACGAAAGCGGCCGTCTTCCAGCCGTTTTCGGCGAGGGTCTTCGGCAGGGAATTCAATCCGGGCTTCATGCGAAGCCCGTTACGCGTCGCGGCATGGTCATGAGGCTCGAGACCGGTGACCATCGAGCAGATCGCGGGCCCCGTCAAAGGTTCTGGGGTCCAGGCTCGTTCAAAGCGCAGCCCCTGTGACATCAGTCTATCGATATTGGGAGAGGTGGATCTCGAGTAGCCGTAGCTGCCGAGGTGGTCAGCACGCAAGGCATCGACCGTGATGACGACTACCGACGGGCGTGGGGAAGCCGATTCAGAAGTCAACGGTAGGAACAGAATGAACGTTGCAACGAATGAAACCGTTGTAACGATCGGATTTCGGCGCTTGGACATCCCAGACTTTCTCCCGTCGAAAGGGCGTTCGGCCGCGCATTGTACTGCAATAATTCCGCACACGAACTGCCTGGATCCGAGACGACCGTTCACTTTGGTACAGGATCTGTTTCGCAGGTAAGCATCAAACGGCACTCAAAGTTGGCATCTGTCTTGCGATAGAACGACCGTGGAACGCTATTGAGATATCTTCGCCCATCCTCGCTTCCTCCAACGGCCCACCCACGGGTGCGTCGAAAGCCTCACCGAAGATCTTCGGTCATCAGCCTCGGAAGAGCGATCGTTGTCCTCTACCTCATCACCTTGCTGACCGCCGTCATCTCAGCGCGATCACGCACGGAGGATGAACTCGGCCAACCGGGAATGCGAGGGACCGAAACTCAGGAGACAGCACCCCGAGTCGCCAGCGATTAACCCCCACATTCGAATACTCTCGCGGTACACTGAACCAGGTATGGACTCCTTCGATCGCAACTGGCGCGGCCTGCAGCTCGAGACGTTGGTCGATCTTTCGCTAACGATTGGTGGCGTGTTGTCAGAGGAAGAACTGGTCGACGAACTCCTACAGAGATCGGTCGGCACCCTTGACGCCGGTTCAGGTTTTGTCAGCAGCCTCCATCCAGGAGGTCAGGAGGCGATCGTCCGGTCGGTGGGCTTACCGCAGAGCGTAGAGGTTGTAAGGTCGTTCTTCGACCCCCACCTCCTCGAAGATCTCGCTGCCGGCCTGGTTGTCCACGCACAACGCACTTCCGAAGAACCGCCGTTCGAACTCATGGCTGCACCGATGCTCTGGCAGCAACGGACAGTGGGCATGGTGGTGCTCGCCGACAAAGAGATCCGAGAGGGAAGGGCAACGTTTTCCGAAGGTGACGCCCGCCTCCTTTTATCGATGGCAAGCATGGTCGCAACCGCTGTGGCCACGGCGCGTCGGGTCCAGGCAATCGAACGGGACCGGCAGCGTCTTGCCGACGAAAATCGGGCGCTGCGCGATGTCGCTCGTCGCGAGGGTTTTGTCGGCGAGTCACCTCCAATAGAAGAAATGTTGGAGCTGGTGCGTCGGGCAGCGCCGACCGGCGTCAACGTGCTGTTGCGCGGCGAATCCGGAGTTGGCAAGGAACGGGTCGCTCTCCTCCTGCATTCATTTTCAGACCGAGCTCGGGAACCGTTCGTACCCCTCAATTGCGCAGCGCTTCCAGAAACCCTGCTCGAGTCGGAACTCTTCGGCATCGAAGAGGGAGTGGCCACCGGAGTTCAGCGCCGGCACGGCAAGATCGAGCTCGCGAACGGCGGTACTCTTTTCCTCGATGAGGTGGCGGACCTTTCGCTCTCGCTGCAAGCGAAGCTTCTGCGGGTGGTTCAGGAGCGCGAGTTCGAACGGCTTGGCGGTCGCGAGAGGATTCCCGTCGACATCCACCTGGTGACTGCCACCAATCGTGATCTCGAAGCGATGGTTGAAAACGGCGAATTTCGGCGCGATCTGTATTATCGCCTCAGGGTTGTGGTGGTGGAGGTACCCACTCTTCGCGATCGTCGGGCGGATATTCCACTCCTCGCACGACATTTCCTCGAGCTTTACGGCGAACGCTTTGGGCGCCCCGGCCTCTCCCTCTCGCGCGAGGCCCTGGCGGCTCTGATGACCCACCCGTTTCCGGGCAACGTTCGTGAACTCGAAAACGCAATCCAGGCAGCCACCGCCCTCGCGCCCGAGGAAACCATCACCGTCGACGACCTTCGGCTCGAGGTCGAAAGCAGGCAGGACCCGAGCTCCGGCGGCCTCATCAGCCTCGGCGAAGTCGAACGGCGCCACATCGAAAACGTCCTCCGTGCGGTGGACGGCAACCGCCAGGAGGCCGCGCGCATCCTCGGCATTGACCGCACAACTCTTTATCGCAAATTGCAGCGTTTTGCATCTTATGATGCAGAAAGCATCAATTAAAATAAACTCCCTATTATGAATAATTAAAACGAATCCCGCATACCTCTTCATACATCAAGTTGCAATAAGCATCATCTAGAGTCTCAATCCCCCGACCCTCACGATGGCATAGTTCTTGCCATTGTCATGGCCGGAGGTTGTTTGATGAGGTCCCTGGCAATCCAGCGATATTCGGTGGCTGCGGCAACCGCAGCTCTCGCCGTCACCATGGCGCAGGCACTGACCCTCAACCTTGCCTTCCCGATTCAACAGATCCAACTTGCGTGGACCCTGACGCGAGTTCTGCTACAGTTGTAGGCTCATCATGGAGGTGGTGTTGCACCTGCCGGTGGTGCCCAACGTGGAGTTGGTGGCTGCGAAAGCCGTAGAGGCCCTTGGCGGTGCACTCGGTATGCATCAAACCCACGTTGAGGCCGCAAGTGTCGCCATGGTAGAGGCTTGCCTGAACGCCATGGAACACGGTGGTGGACCGTTTACGGTCCGCCTGCGGAGCGAAAATCAAGAGTCGAGGCCCTGCCTTGTGATCGAGGTCGAAGATCACGGTGAAGGCTTCGATCCGGCAACGGCACCGCAGAACAGTGCGTCGCGGGTCCTTGGGAGTACGATGAAGCGGGGCTGGGGCCTGACATTGATCCGCGAGCTGATGGACGAGGTGCAGATCCGATCGGGACCTGGAATGACCCAGGTCTCAATGCGCAAGTACGTGGAGAGTGCACCATGAACGAAGAGCGGATCAAAATTTCGCAGGATCTCCTTTCTGACGGTTTCGGTCTCATCGCCGCGTCGGGATACATCAATAACGAGGGTGGACAGGCGATCGCCGATGCGGCAAACAAGCTGATGGACCAGGGCTGTAAAACCCTGCTCATCGATCTTGACGGGACTCGCATCATCAACTCGATCGGCGTATCGATTCTGCTCGAGATTCTCGAGAAGCTGATGGACGAAAAGGGCCAGCTCGCCTTCTGCAACCTGACGCCGACGATCTCGAAGACCTTTGAGATCATGGGCCTGGTGCAGTACGCATCCGTGTATTCGGATCGCGAGGCGGCTCAATCTGCGATCGCAGGAGATGCCTCTGTCTGATTTACTGCGCCTGGCGGATGTCGCGCTCAGCGGTCACGCCGGCCCCGACCTTCCCGAGGAGATCCTTCGGGTGGTGGTCGAGGAGACGGGATCGCGAGCCGGGGTCCTGAAGAAAAACGATGAAGCAATTGCCCGCTGGCCGCGAACCGTTTCCGCACAGGTCGAGGAAGCTACCGAAGGCTGGAGCGAGATTCCGTTTGGTGGGGACGACGGACAGTGGTGTCTGCGGCTTCTCCATCTGGATCGGCTCGACGAGTCGGCTCTCGACGCAACCCGGATCGGCCTTCGGGCGTGGCAGCTCCGAGAGGAGCTCAAACGCAGCCGATTCGATGAGAGATTCCACCTTTGGGAGCTCGAGGCAATTCGTTCCATCGCTACCGGCATCGGCGGCATTCTCGACACCGAGACCCTGGCCGAGGAGCTGATCAGCCACCTGGTTGCCCTGCTCGGGGTGCGTTCGGCCCACCTTTATCTCGGTGATTCGCCACTTTCCGCCTCCATCGTCGGGGGCTTCGGACCGGCCCGCCTCGAGCAAAAAGATATAGAACCCGCCTGGCATCAGGGAATCTACACCGACGACCTTGTTGCGCTTCCTCTGAAGACCGATGCCGGCACTCTCGGAATTTTGGTTGCGAGCGACAAAGAGGCCCGAGCAGGCACCGAACCCTTTGCAGCCAACGACGTGCGTTTGCTCGAGCTCTTCGCGGTCCAGGTCACCGTCGCGATGGAGTACGCAAGACTGACACAGGAGTCCCTCGAGCGCGAGCGGCTCAAACGCGAACTCGAGATGGCGGCGGTGATCCAATCTCACCTTCACCCGAAGAAATTCCCGGATCTCGAGGGGTATCGCCTTGCAGTCCGTTCTTCGTCGAGCCGTCAGGTCGCAGGCGACACCTACGACGTGCTGATCCGGGACAATGTGCTGATTGCCACCGTCACCGACGTTTCCGGCAAAGGTGTAGGGGCGGGCATGATCGCTTCCGGCGTCCACGCCGGAGTCCGTTTGATGGCTGGTAGATCCAGGGACCTTTCGGAGGTCGCTGGTCGCATCAACTCGTATCTCTCCGGGGCCACGGCCGACAATCGATTCGCCACCTTCGCCATGGTCAGTATCGATCCCGAAGGTGGGCTCCGGGCGGTCAATGCCGGCCACCTTCCGGTGCTTATTCGACGTCGAGATGGAACGATCGAAGAAATTAACAGCAGTGGCCTGCCGCTCGGAATTCTCGAAATGGCGAGTTATTCAGAGTCGATCGCCAGGATCGAACCGGGTGAGCTGGTGGCTCTCTTCACCGATGGCCTCACCGAGGCCGAGGACTCAAACGAAGAGGAGTTCGGTGTGGAGCGCGTAGCCAAGGTCACCACCGAACTCGCAGAGCCGACTGCCGAGAAGTTATGTGATGCAATTCTCGAGGCCGTCGAGGCCTTCACCGATGGCGCCACGCTGCATGATGACGCAACGTTGTTGGTCGTCGAACGCTTGCAGAACGACCGCTGAATTCAACACGTTCAACTATCTTCCACGCGCCCTTTTTGAACCGCTAAGAACGCTAAGATCGCAAAGAAGAACATCTGGGTTCATCACAGCGCGTTGAGTTGTTGTTGGAGGGCCCTGAACCCGCCGGCGGCAGCGATTCGTGGCCAAGGTCGGGGATCGCCGACCATTGGCCACTCGCTGGCGACGG
>JACXWA010000017.1 GCA_014764485.1 Candidatus Sulfomarinibacter kjeldsenii | reverse complement strand
TTGGTGGTGAACCGGACAAAACCGGGAACGGACAGCTACCCCTTGCGATTCATCCTCGCGATCCGGTCGGTGATGTCGTCCTTCATGTTGCGCAGAAGCCCGAGCGTGAAATCGGCTACATTGATGGATGGATCCTTGATCAATGGGGTCAGGTCCATCGCAAAGCTCAGCCGATCACACGTATCGACCTCGTGGGACTCATAGAACGTAGCGTTGGCGAGATGTCTCCCATGAACGGCAAGGTCGTACCTCTTGCCACCCGAGATCTGTGAGTCGAAAACGCCACACAGCGCTTCAGCGATATTGGCTCGATCGTTCAGGCGGAGGGTCTCTTTGTCGGAATCTAGAAGCCAGTCGAGATCGCGCCAGACCTCGCACCCGTAGACCTTCTTGGGGCGTTTGTCTTCCGGCAGGCTTCTCAGTGCGGCGATCGAACGCAGGCAGCAGGCAACGTGGGTATCGTGCTTGTCGGCCGGATTGTGGAGGTAGATCACCTCTGGGTTTGCCCCCTCGAAGATCGCCTTCAGGTACACCACAACGTCCTCGTTTGAGGCGTCCTTGACCACCTCGCTCGAATAGCCGAGCTGGATCTGGCAGGCGTAGTCACCAATCAATGCCGCCTTGCGCTGCTCGGCAACCCGGATCTTCCGGATATCCTCGTCCGAGCAATCCTCGTAGGGCCCGCTTCTCGGGCTGCCGGCCCCATCGGTCACAGTGACACCGCTGAACCAACGATCGACCTGTCGGAAACATTCGAGGATGCCGTGCATCGCCATGAACTCGATATCGTCCTGGTGAGCGCCCACAGCCAGATGGGTGGTCTTGACCAGGGCCTCCGCAACAGTCGACCCGTCGGGGGCGTAGACGTCGGCATCAGGGTTTTTTAGCTGCATCCTCGAATCCCATCACCGCCCACACAGTCGTCCAGGAACCAATCCATCACTCCATCATAGCTTGAATTGAGTCGTACTTCAGAATCGAAGTAGTGAGGCGCGCTGGCTACAGACTCGGAAGACTGGCCGCAGCGATCGCTTGTCCATGCCGCTTGAATTTCTCGTCCGGCGTCGTCATTCGCAGGTCATCGGCAAGTTCCGGGAACTCCTCCCTCACAACTTGAGACGCGTATTCAATGATGATTTCACCGCCTGCGCCGGAGGTCACACGGCCAAGGGTCAGGAGGTTGCCAATCTCGTACCAGCGGGCGTACCAGGCTATGGAGTACCCGAGATAAACGCCGATCGTTTCGTAGATCCGGCGCGCTCGTTCATCCCCTCTCTCCATCAGGCTCTGGATGTCGACCAGCCGCTCTGCAAACGGGATGTGATCCGGGTGTTCGAGGCCGGCCGCGGGCGCCAACCGTGCCACCGCCTGCTGAGAGAAGTACTGAACCCCGCAACCGACATCACCCGACCACTCATCCTCCGGAGCATCGTCCCGATAATCGACGGGAACAAAGGCGAGCTCGTTGAGCTGGCCGGTGATTCGTCCGCCACCATCGCAGTACCCCGCGGCCAGGCTGGTACCCATGGCGATGCCGAGAATGTTCGACGTGTCGAATTCCAGCGAAGCCGCAAGGGCTGTGACCTCGCCATCGTTGACGACCTCGAAAGGCACATCCTTCATTTCGCCCCGGATCTTCTTGAAGATCAACCGGATCTCGCGATCGAAATCCTCCTCTGAGATTCCCCTGAAAAGCGAACCCACGCGCGGTTCGCTATTTACATAGACCCCTGCCGCGCTGCCACCGATGGCATCGACCCGCGGCAGATGGGCGGCGGCACGCGCGAGTGAGTCCATGATGCCGTCAAAATGGTAGCGAGGGTCGGATTCGAAATAGGGGTTCCACTCGACCTCCTCAGAATGCACGACCTCACCGTCTACCACCGCGGCGCATTTGCGGTCACTGCCGCCGAGATCGAAACCGATACGGCAGCCGTCGAGGTGACCGCCGAGTGGAATCGCCGTGATCTTTTGCTCGGTTACAACATCGAGATTGCACGAAGTGACGGTCATTGGTTCGAGGAAGATCCTTCTGCCGACAGTGTCGCAGTCGAAGGAACGCGCACCCCCTGGCATGTAGAGACCGGATACTGCCTTCGCCAACTCCGGGTGACCGGCGATGATGATTCCTGACCCGCCTTTCATCCATAACAGGAGCTTGATGATGCGCTCGACGTATCTGAGGTTGAGAGGAATGTATCCGCCCTCGTGCGGAAGGACCCGAATCTCGTGCCGAAAGATGGTGCCGTCTGGTCGAGTCACGCCCACAACAACTGGTGTCCTCCGAGGGTCGATCTCCGCCCACTCCTCGTAGGCCCGATTCCAGAGCTCGGCTGGAACAAAGTCGGGGTCGAGGACCGGCCGGTGCTTCGGTTCAACAACCAATCCGTTCAATCGCTCTCCCTCCAGACCTTCGGAACGACCCAGGCCAGTCCGAGGCCTGCGCCGAGGGTGACAGTCAGACAGACCGTTCCCTGAAGTGGATGACCGTAAAGCAGCGCCCCGGTTCCAAAGAGGCCGGAGTAAACAAAGGTACAGCCGAAGACCCAGCCCAGGAAAGCCAGTGACATACTATCTCGCGGACCCTCCGCCCCTTCGGGTCCAATGACTTTCGCCCAACCGCGACCTGCCGGCCGGACCTTGCGGTAGAAGCGGCGCAGGGTTTCGGTGTCGGTTGGTTTCGTCAGGAAGGTCACCGCGACCCAGACAGTGGTGGTCAGAACCACCGACCAGACAAGGGCAGCGTGGGACGAAAGGTCGAGACCGAACTTGCGGGCCGAGAATAGCGACATCGCAATGATGAACGAGGAAGCCATGGCGGCGATCTCGGACCAGGCATTGATCCGCCACCAGAACCAGCGAAGCAGGTAGATCAGGCCGGTGCCGGCACCGATCGAGAGCAGGAGGTGAAACGCTTCACCCGCGGTCGAGAGCAAGAAAACCGTCGCACCGGACACCACCATCAGCACTGCCGTCATCACCCTCGACAGCCACACCAGGTGGCGTTCCGAAGCGTCGGGCTTTAAAAAGCGCCGGTAAAGATCATGCACGAGATATGAGCAGCCCCAGTTGAGGTGGGTCGACATGGTCGAGACATAGGCCGACAGCAGCGACGCCACCAGGAGGCCGAGAAGACCCGCCGGGAGCAGGGTCAGCATCGCCGGGTACGCGAGATCGTTACCAATCAGGTCGTCGGAAACATGCGGTAGCGCGGTCTGAATGTCCGCGAGACTCGGAAAGACCAGGATCGAGCACAGCGCAACGATGATCCACGGCCACGGCCGCAGGGCATAGTGGGCGATGTTGAACCAGAGGGTGGCGGCCATCGCGTTCTTCTCGTCCTTGGCGGCCAGCATGCGTTGAGCGATGTAGCTGCCGCCACCCGGTTCTGCTCCCGGATACCACACCGACCACCATTGGATAGTGAGCGGGATGACCAGAACCGAAAACGTCAAACCCCAGTTCGAAAAATCGGGCAGTAAGCTCAGGGTCGACGGATCGATCTTGGCGACCAGTCCAGCCAGGCCTCCCACTTCGGGTTGGGACAATGCCACGTACGCAGCCGCGATGACCCCGACCATGGCGATCGCAAATTGGATCATGTCCGATGCCATCACTCCCCATAGGCCGGCCATCGCCGAGAAAACGACGCATATCAGCCCGCAGATGATCACCGTCTGCAGTCTGCTCCATCCGAGCATCACGTTGGCGATCTTGACCGCCGCCAAGGTCACCGATGCCATGATGGCGCAGTTGAAGAAGAGGCCGAGATAGACCGCACGGAAGCCGCGGACAAAGGCCGCCGACCGGCCCGAGTAACGAAGCTCGTAAAACTCGAGATCGGTCAAAACCCCCGACCTCCGCCACATCCGCGCGTAAAAAAAGACCGTCATCATGCCGGTGAGCAGAAACGCCCACCACTCCCAGTTCTGGGACACTCCATTGGTCCGCACGAAGTCGGTGACCAGATTGGGGGTATCGGTGGAGAAGGTGGTGGCCACCATCGAGGTACCGATCAGCCACCACGGCGCCGAGCGGCCGGAGGCGAAGAACTCATCGGTTCCTTTGCTCGCCCTGCGGGCGAAAAAGACGGCCGGTGCGAATGCCGCAGCAAGGCAGATGGCGATCACAACCCAATCGATCGAGGCAAGCTGCATGAAATGGAACCCCTTCCGTTGCCAGAATTCTAGCCCATCAGTGGCGCAGTTCGTCGGGGTGGGCGAGAATGGCCGGGTGAAACCGCCAGCAGTCGAGGGGGAAAAATGAAAAATGTACCGTTTGTCATCTGCCTGGTGCTTTCGATTCAGGTCGCTGCGGCCGAAGGTCCGCCGACTCTCAACCTGATGCCGGTACCGGCCCAACTCGAGCTTGGCGATGCCTCCATCAAGATCGGTCCAGAATTCTCGGTGACGATTGAGGGTGAAGGCGGCACTCCGCGTCTTCACGGCGGTGTAGGACGAATGCTACGCCGGCTCTCGGATCGCTCGGCCCTCTTCTTCGACAACTCCACCTTTCTTCAGCTCAAAGGGAGGTCCATGGCCGCAATGGTCGTCACAGCCGGCCGGGCAGGCGAGCTCGCCCTCGGTGAGGACGAGAGTTACCGTTTGACGATCACCTCGGATGGCATAGCGCTGCAGGCAGCGACCGACATCGGCGCGCTGCGGGGTCTCGAAACCTTCCTGCAACTGCTGACTCTCGACGAAAATGGAGTCACGGTGCCCGAGATCGCGATCTTCGACCAGCCTCGCTTCCCGTGGCGGGGGCTGATGATCGACTCGAGCCGCCACTTCATGCCGGTCGAGATGGTCAAACGAAACCTTGACGGGATGGCCGCAGTCAAACTCAACGTCCTCCACTGGCATCTGGTTGACGACCAGGGATTCCGGGTCGAGACGCTCGCATGGCCGAAACTGCACGAACTCGCCTCGGACGGCAACTACTACACCCGCGCCCAAATCCGCGACATCATCGACTACGCTGCCGAACGCGGCATTCGCGTGGTCCCCGAGTTCGACCTACCGGGCCACGGCAGCGCCTGGCTCACCGCTTATCCCGAACTTGCGAGCGCTCCCGGGCCCTACGAGATCGAGCGCAGCTGGGGGATCTTTGATCCCACAATCAATCCAACGATCGAGAAGACTTATGAGTTCCTGGATGCCTTGATGGCCGAGATGGCCGAGCTCTTCGACGACGAGTTCATCCACATCGGTGGCGACGAAAACAACGGCAAGCACTGGCTCGCCAACCCGGAGATCGTCGCTTTCATGGATGAGAAAGGCTACGAGGGCCCGTTGACCCTGCAGCGCTATTTCAACGAGCGGGTCCTGGCCATCCTGACGAAATACGGCAAGAGGATGATCGGGTGGGACGAGATCTTCGAGGAGGGCCTGCCGAAGAATGTTGTCATCCAATCGTGGCGCGGCCGGGAGTCGCTCTTCGAATCCGCGCGACTCGGATACTCCGGAATCCTCTCCAACGGTTACTACATCGACCTCATCCACCCCACCGATGACCATTACCTCAATGATCCTCTTCCTGCCGATTCGCCCCTGACCCCGGAGGAGGCCGCCCGAATCCTCGGCGGCGAGGCCACCATGTGGGCGGAGTACGTCTCCCCCGAAACTGTCGACTCCCGGATCTGGCCACGCACAGCCGCCATCGCCGAGCGCTTCTGGTCACCCAGCAGGGTTCGCGACCTCGAAGACATGTACCGACGGATGGATCGCATCAGCTTGATGCTCGAGGAGCTCGGGTTGCAGCACGAGCGCAACCGCCCAATGATGCTGCGCCGGCTCTGCCAGTGCCGTGATGTGGCCGCTCTCGAGGTCCTGCTCGGCGCCATCGAACCGGTCAAGGTCTACAACCGCGGACGGCTCCGCAAGCACACCCAGTTCTCGCCCCTGACCCGAATGGCCGACGCAGCATGGCCTGATGCCGGGCCGGCGCGCGACTTCAGATGGGCGGTCGAACGGCTCATTGAATCCGATTTCATGGACGAGGAAGACCTCGGAGCTGTGGAGAGCACCCTGATCGCGTGGCGGGACAACCGAGGCGCGCTCGAGGAAACGCTGCGAACCTCGCCCGCCCTGGCCGATATCGAGCCGATGTCCAGCGCCCTCGCCGAAGCTTCGGCCATCGGTCTCGAGGCACTCGTACTGGCAACGACAGACAGCTCGGCGAACAAGGACTGGCTCGATCTCCGACTCGAGCGGCTCAACGCTGCGCGTAAGTCCCACGGTCAGGTCGAGTTGGTGATGATCGATCCGGTCGTGGATCTGGTGTGCGCTGTTACGCTTCCGGTGAGCATGACGGCGGAGGGATGTCGGGAGCAGGAAACTCCGGTGGTCGAGCACCATTGAACAGTGGAAAGCAGGAGGCTCTAATGAAACGACATGTGGTGTTTCTGGTTGTTTGTTCGGTTGTGTTGATTTGGTGTTCTCTGGCCGCCGCCGGCGAGGTCAAGGAGGGGAGTGGGGACTGGTGGTACGTGCCATACCCAGAGCCCTTCGATGCTTCGAAGTTCGAGACCACCCTGCAGTTCATCCACGTCGAGGGCAACCGCTTTGTCGACGAGGACGGCAACACGCGGATCTTCCGGGGAGTCAACATCTCCGACCCCGACAAGCTGGTGAAGAATGGGCGCTGGAGCAAGGCCCACTTCCAGGTCGTCAAGGACTGGGGAGCGAATCTTGTCCGCGTGCCGGTCCACCCCGTAGCTTGGAAGGGACGTGGCAAGGTCGAGTATCTCAAGCTCCTCGACCAGGCGGTGACCTGGGCCTCCGAGCTCGGTCTCTACCTCAACATCGAGTGGCACGGCATCGGCAACCTCGGGACCGAGGTCTTCCAGCACCCCATGCACTACACCACCCGCCAGGAGACCTACAACTTCTGGCGCGATATCTCGTTCCGCTACGCCGGCATCCCAGCGGTAGCGTTCTACGAGCTTTTCAACGAGCCCACCACCTACAACGGCCAGCTCGGGCAGATCAGCTGGGCCGAGTGGAAGGTCATTGTCGAACAAATGATCGGCATCATCTTCGCCCACGACACCAAGGTCATTCCTTTGGTGGGCGGTTTTGATTGGGCGTACGAGCTCCACAACGTCGGTGCCGATCCAATCGATGCCGAGGGCATCGGCTATGTCTCCCACCCCTACCCGATGAAGGCTCAGCAGCCGTGGGAGGAGAACTGGGAGAAGGACTTCGGCTATGTCGCCGACACCTACCCCCTGATGGCGGCCTAGATCGGTTTTATGGCCGGCGACGACCCGGGCGCTCACATTCCGGTGATTTCCGACGTGGAGTACGGGCGGAGGATAACGGCCTACTTCGAGAAGAAGGGGATCTCCTGGACCGCCTGGTGCTTCGACCCCGACTGGCCGCCGCAGTTAATCTCAGACTGGGACTACACACCGACAACGCAGGGCGCGTTCTTCCGCGCCTATATGTTAGGCGAGGATTAGCTCGGACCAGATTCACCACCAAGGCACCAAGAACACCAAGAAAGTCCTTTGTGTTCGAG
>JACXWA010000080.1 GCA_014764485.1 Candidatus Sulfomarinibacter kjeldsenii | reverse complement strand
CTGTAGGCGGGTCCTTACTGACGCCCTTCGGGCGTCGTGACGCACCGTCGCCAGCGAGTGGCCAATGGTCGGCGATCCCCGACTTTGGCCACAAATCGCCGCCGGCGGCGGGTTCAGGGCCCGCCAACGAATACCTCAATGCCTTTCCGCGCACCCTAAAGGACGCGCCTACAACCATATAGATCGTTTCGGCCAGTCTGAGAGTGGAACCCCTACGGAATCACCAGTACCGCTCGACGAACACGTGGCCTGGCTCCTTGCGGCTGTGCTCACGAAAGCTCTCATCATTGAGGATCGTCACCATGTCCTCGATCATTGCTGGGTTCCCGCACAGAAAGACACGCGTGGAATCTGGATCCGGACGCGACCCCCAGGCACGGTCGAGATGGTCGCCCTGCCAGAGGTCCTGTACATAACCAACCGGTCCGCCCCACGGCACCGGCTCCTCGGCGGGCCGGCTGATGATCGTCTGGTAGGTGAAAGAAGGGTTCTGCCTGGCCATCGTCATCAGCTCGGCCTGATAACCGAGGTCCCACGAATGCCGCGCCCCGAGGAACACGGCGATCCGCCGGTCGCTGCCTTTGGGAAGAATGGTCCGGAGCATACTCATGTAGGGAGCCAGCCCGGTCCCTGTTGCGACCAACACCAGATCGGCATCGTCCGGGGCGTCGTCGAGCGTGAATCGGCCGGTGATCTTCGGCCCCAGCCACAATCTGTCCCCCGGTGTGAGCGCAAAGAGACGTGGAGTAAGTGCTCCTGATCGAACCAGGGTGATATAGAGTTCGAGATTCTCGCGCGCAACCGAAGAGGAGGCGATGGAATAGGCGCGGCGGATCAGGGCCCCCGGCTTGTGCTCCTCCTCGTCAGGGTCGGCGAGTTCGCAACGCGGCGCCTCCGGTGGCAGGCCGAGGACCGCAAATTGGCCAGGGGTGAATTCGGGCAACTCCCACCCTTCAGGCGCCACCCTGATGACCATCAGACCGGGCGCCACTTCGTTGCGCTGCTGGACAACCGCGTTCAGATCGAACTTCCCCATACACTCCCCACCGGCATTTTCCGACGAAGAGGGTACACTTTCCAGCGATGTTCGGCATTGAAACCATCTTCGAAACCCTCCCCCAGTTCCTCATCGTCTGCGCGATCCTGGCGTTGGCCGAGGCCGTCTACGTTCTTCTCGGGTTCGGTGCCGGCCTCATCGCCGTTGGCACGATGGCCCTTCTGCTTCCCGAACTCAAAGATGCCGTCGTTATCCTCCTGCTGGTCAATCTGCCGGCCGAGCTCTGGATCGTCCGTTCCTCCTGGCAACGAATTTCGTGGCGCGGTGTGCTCGTGATCTTCATCGGCGTCGCCATCGGGACCCCCCTTGGCACTTCGTTGCTCCGATGGGGTGACGCGCTATTCCTACTCATCGTACTCGGGGTATTTCTGGTCGCCGTGGGTGCTGTCTTCCTGTTCATCAAGGATGCCCGGAAACGACAGATGCCAGGCTGGGTCGCTGGGCCGATCGGCGTCATCTCCGGGGTTCTCACCGGCCTCTTCGGCACCGGCGGCCCGCCGTTGATCCTGTACTACCGGCTCCAGGGCGTCGACAAGGCCGCCTTCCGCGGCAATTTGATGGCGATCTTCCTGCTCATGACCGTGGTCAGGGTGCCCTCGTATGCGGTTTTCGGCCTCATCACCGCACCCCGGATGTGGTCGGCGCTGGCTGTGCTGCCGGCGGTCATTCTCGGCGCATTGATCGGCAACCGAATCCACCTGCGAATAGAAGAGGCCACCTTCCGTCGCCTGGTCAGTGCCGCATTGCTGCTGATTGGACTGCTGTTGCTGTTGCCGATAGGCCGGTGATATTCGCCCGTCAAGACGCTTATCGCACCCCCACCCACCCGATTTGAACCGCTAAGAACGCCAAGACCGCAAAGAAACCCATTTGTGTTTATCGCGGGCCAAAGAGAATTCTTTGCGCTCTTTGCGGTCTTTGCGGTTCAAACTTCTTGGAGGAGCAAAGGGAATTGAAGTTCAAACGCGAACAGTGTGACCCTCGTTGCGAAGTGTAGAGGAGGCACGTTCGAGATCTGTCACTTTCACAAGCAAATAGTCGGTGTCATATGTCGAAACGACAAAGATCGGGATCTCGGCTCGCGCCAACGGTGCGCTGAGCTCGGCGAGAACACCCGTCATCTCGAAGGCGAGCGGGCCTTCCACCCGCAGACACCGCCAACCATCCTCGACCTGGGATCCCGAAGGCACATCGGTCGAAGGCGACACGATCGAGAGTTCGTCGTTGGTTCGAGTCATGGAGAGGAAACTACCGCGTTCTAACGAAGGCAATGGATCGTCCGCGGCGAGGCGCCACACCGAGAACTCTCCCGGCAGCGCCGTGAGGCACAGCGATTTCACTCCAGGATCTCGAACTTGGTGCCCGTCCTCAGAAAGTGGTTGAGTTCCTTCTCCCAGATCTCCATGAAGGCCTTGAAATGGTCATCGGTGAACTCTTCCAGCGCGCGGTCGCCATGATCGGAGATCGAGGTATATGCGTAAGTGATCTCGGCGGTGCAGCCGTCGTCGCCGGCCGCTGCGAGGGAAATCGAAATCTGGCCCACGACCACACCGGGGATCATCTTGGTGATCTGGAGCCGGAAAACTTCGGGGTCGTATTCGGTCATCAACCACAGGGCGTCCTCGGGAATCCCCGGTGTGATGAAGATACAGCCCGGTTCGGCATGGCCCGAGTCCGACAGCACCAGTTTCGGTCTCCAGTCGTTCACCCACTCGGCCTCGCGCACCGGGCACAGGAGCTCGAAGACCGCCGCCGGTGGCGAGCTCAGATGTTGTGTAAAGCTGCGGCTGACCCTGTTGGGTTTCTCGACCCTCATGTTGCCCTCCTCGTGAGTTCACCGAAAGAGTACACCGTCGCAGCCCGTTCGGTCACGAAATCTAGCCAAAATCAACTCAGAGGAGGCCGTTGAGCCGCCGAAGACGATTCAACCGGCGCACGATCTTCTTCGATCTGCGGAAGTGGTAGAGCTCGACCTCGACTTCGAGATCCGCTTCGCGGCCGAACACCTCGTGCAACGCTGCAAGGCGGCCATTCCCCTCGTACGTGAGATATGACTGGTCATTCTCGCAAACGGTTTTGATCCAGGACACCGACGGCAGCACCTCAGAGAGGTCGGCGCAGGTGAGCGTTCCCGCGACAAGGAAACGCTCGCGATGCGGCCTGAGAGCCTCGACCCTCGCTTCGGTAGCCCGGATCGCGTTCGGGCGGTCGAGGGCGTGGATCGGCTTGAGGTATCCGAGGGGAAGAAACACGAGGTCCTTGCGCACACGCGTTCGGTGGATATCGAGGATGACCTTGGCCATCAACAGATCCTTGAGGTCGAGATCCTGGACTTCATCTGATTTTCCAATCAGATAGTCGGCGAGCTTTCGAAGATTGTGAATCACGCTCGCGATCTCACCAGACCGGACCGGTCGATACCTAAATCGAGGACGTGAAAGCCGCTCGCCTGGGCACGGCTCATGAACTCGGCCGCCGCGTCCAAGCCGGTGGAAAAACCGATTCCAAAATCACCACCACCCGCACCACTTGGTTTGTAACGGACACCGCAGTCGATCGCGTGCCGCCTCAGCGAACGATGCTCCTCTGAGAGGATCGGCATCTCGATCAGCTTTCCAAGCTGATCGAGCACCTCCCAAAAAGCGTCAACGGCATCGAGGAATCCCATGGCATCGCCATCGGTAAGGGCACCGATACCTTCGGAGGAAATCGTTACAAGTTCGTCAAGAACGGGATTGACCTCCTGCGGCTCCTCTTCGCGGCGGGCTCGGAGTCGCCCTAGAAAATCTCCGGTGCTGGCGGCGCGTCCGGTCCACACAAAGACCGTTCGAAGATCTTCCGGCAGAACCAAAGGAGACGCCTGCGCCACGGATCCGTCATCGGCAAGCCGGTATCGTATAACGCCCCCGAGGAGACTCGCCGCGACATCGATCCCGGAGCCCGCCCCCCCCTGAACCCCTCGGTGGAGGTCCACCAATTCCTGAAGACCTCCCTGCTTCTCTGTGATCGGCCCACTTCCGGCCCAGACCTCGAGCGCAGAAACGAACGCGACTGTCAGGGCTGCGCTCGATCCAAGCCCGAGCTTGGATTCCCAGCCACCCGCGCTTTCAAAAAATGCCCTCGTATCGAGGGTCGCCGCGAGCGGCGGCAGGTTCACGAGATCGATCGAGCCAGAATCCCCGATCCCCCGCAGCAACGTGTCGATCAGGCTGAATGCGTCGCGCCCTAGCTTCGCGTCATGCCAGCGCACGGTGTTGTCGGGTTCGACTTCGAGCCGTGCCCTTTGGGCCACGAGACCCGGCGCCGCGACCTCCCACCCATTGCCTGCAAAAGGACGCAGCGTGACGATGGCCCGCCGGTCGACCGCCACAACCGCCGCTGGGGCTCCGAAGAGAACGGCATACTCTCCAAAAAGAACCAGCTTCCCGGGAGCAGAGACCTCGATCACGTCCATCAAGACGCGACCACCCGCGCTCCCTCGCCAAGCCCGCTCGCCAGCACCTGCGACACGCCCTCGACCGCGGCAAGTTCAGCGGCCACCCTATCGAATGCTTCGGGGGCGCAAACCGCCTTGACCTGGGGGCCGGCATCGACCGTAAAGAAAACCGGCACGCCGTCGGCGCGCAGCTTCCGCACCTTCCGGATGCACTCCACAGTCGCCCCGTTCCAGTACACGAGCCCCGGTCGTGCCGACAGCATGACGGCGTGCATCTTGAGGCAGCTCGATTCGCTGACCTCAGCGAGCGCCTCAAAGTCGCGCCGCGCGATCGCGCTCCGGGCCTCGGCGAGATAATCCTCTGACGTGTCCACCCAGCCCGCATAGTACGGAGAGGTTCGTTCCGTGCGGACCATACCCTCGGTGGAACCGATCTCCTTGGGGCCGGCATCGGTCACCGCTACGGCCACCCGGAGCGGCCAGTCGAACGGTTCGAGGATCTGCCGGGTTTCGGTCGGGAGGGGGCCGTCCGGGGTCAACCGCAACTCCACAAACCCGCCAAAGAGCGACCTGGCAGCCGAGCCCGACGAACGGCGCGCCATGTCTGCGAGCTCGTTCTGAGGGATGTTGACGCCCATCGCCGCATCGGCCGCGGTCACCAGCGCCGCAAAACCCGAAGCTGACGAGGCGAGCCCGGCGGCGGTCGGAAAATCGTTGTTGCTCTCCACCCTCGCCCGGGTCTGGGCGCCAACTCGCTCCCGCACGAGATCGAGGCAGCGGCTCACCCGGCCGGACATTTCGGGTATCGCCTGGCCGCCGAGGAGGAACTCGTCCTCTTCCAGATCCGAATTGAAAGAAACGGCGGTCGTCGTGGTCAGTCCGTCGAGGGTGATCGACAGCGACCCAACCGCAGGGATGTTCCGCTCGATATCCGATTTGCCCCAGTACTTGATCAGGGCGATGTTGGGGTGGGCAACGGCGGTGGCTCGCATATGGTGATGATACCCGGGATGCGCTCCAACATCCCGGCGAGAGGGCCAACATCCTCATCTAGAAGCGCTCTCCTTTGCGCCCCCGGAACCTGAGTGGTTCGAATCACCAGGAGAATTCCCGAGACGCGAACATTCGATCCCAGTGTTTCAACACAATGATTTCAGCCGATTGCGCCGACAATCAACCTGCATTGGCTGATGCCTCGAAAACGATACGTTACGCTTTGTGCGGGGCTCGGTTCGCTGAACTCGCGCCGTCAGGCGAAATGTCATCAGAAGGAACAAAGGACCGCGGATTCTATGGAAGGTCATATCGACGTATTCAGACATTTAGTCCACTATTCATTCCATTTTTTCGTGCCATTTGTTTTCGCAAAACTGTTCTGGAGGGAAAATTGGTGGAGGGCAGGACTCATCATGGTGGGTACGATGCTCATCGATTTGGACCATCTCCTGGCCAATCCAGTTTTCGACCCCAGTCGCTGTAGTATCGGCTTTCACCCACTCCACACTCTGTGGGCCGCGATATCTTATTGTGGTCTAGCCGCAGTTCCCTCCTGGAAATGGCGCGCTGTGTCCGTAGGATGTTTGTGGCATCTGTGTACGGACTTCATTGATTGTATGATCGGTGGGTTGTGGCCTTGACGGGTTCGATACTCTGGGGGGCATGCCTCGAAATTGACAACAAGACTCCCCACACCCCCTTCCCGCGGATTTCGGGAACACAGGAGGTCCGCCGATGAAACGCGAATTGACGTACCACCACATCGGGATTCCGACCGAGATTCCTCGAGAAGACGAGGTGTATCTGGAGCAATACAAAATGTTCGTGTCGGGGTTCGAAACCAGCAGACTCGGTGTGGAGTGGATCCGGTTCGAAGAGGATGCTCCGTTCCCCGACCTGGTGAAGACGGTCCCCCACGTCGCCTTTGTCGTCGATGATCTCGAAAAAGCCATCGCGGACCAAGAGATCCTCATTTACCCAAACAGTCCGAGCGAAGGCGTCACAGTGGCGTTCATCGTCGAAAACGGCGCCCCGATCGAGTTCCTGGAGTTCGACGGGCCTGAGTTTGAAGTCTGGCCTGGTTCTGCGGTTGAATGATTTCTTGTACCAAAATGATTCGAGACGTTTTTCAGGCCAATCAGCTCGTTCCGGCGGCCATCAGGTATCATCGCGAATTCTCAACGGAAGGACAGAGCTCTCTTCATGAGTGATCAACATGCCAATGACCCACTCCACGGCCAAACCCTGGAAATGATCGTGAACTCTCTGGTTTCGCGTTATGGCTGGAGCGAGCTGGGCAAACGTATCGACATCCGGTGTTTCAAAAACGACCCTTCAGTGAAGTCCAGCCTGAAATTCCTGCGCAAGACGCCCTGGGCCAGGAAAAAGGTGGAGGAACTGTTCATCGCGATGCCTGAAAAAGACCCTGGAATCGGAGCAAGATAAGCTGGTATTGGCGCTCGGACGGCACGCTGAAATCATGAAGGTACTCGTCGAATCTCTTTGGAAAGCAGGTTGGGCACCCATTCTGGTGTTCGTGGCGCACATGATCCTGTGGCAGGGCGTCGGCGCGTACGAGACGTTTCCTCCTCTCGACACTCCGATGCATCTCCTTGGCGGCCTGGCCATCGCTTTCTTCTTCTGGACCACCTACTCCATATGCGCTCGTACCGGTGCCTCTGGGCAACCAAACAGCACTGCGATTGCGGTGCTCACCTTGACCTCCGTTGGATCAAGCGCAGTGCTCTGGGAGTTCGCCGAGTATCTGTCCGACCGATATCTCGGAACCAATACCCAAAAAGGACTCGAGGACACTCTCCTGGATATGCTGCTCGGGCTCGTTGGTGGTGCAGTCTTCGTTGGGGTTGCGTGGGTTCGGGCACGGAGACGGAGACGGGCGCGGGACTAGCCCGCATATCTCACCGAGTGTCTACTGCGGACGACGAATCGCAGCGTCCCGTGGTGCTTGCGTCAAATCGTGCTCCTCGACGTAGCGCAACTACGACTGCGTCGCCCGATCCGAGACAAACCCAACGGATACTTGCGCTTCGCCGCCCTCGTCACGAAACC
>JACXWA010000013.1 GCA_014764485.1 Candidatus Sulfomarinibacter kjeldsenii | reverse complement strand
AATCAAGGAAAAGGTCCTCGCCGCCCTCCGCGCAGGTATCACCGAAGTACTGATGCCGGCAGAGAATGAACGCGACCTGATCGACTTGCCACAGTCGGCTCGAAAGAAACTGAAGTTTGTTTTTGTCAGCACAGTGGATGATGTGCTGAAGTCAGCAATCCGCTGAGATCAGGGCTTTACGGAAATACGATCAGCCTGGGCGACCGCGTTGTCAAGAGTGTGTGCCGTACGGCCGTCTACCCGAATAGCCGTCTAACCCGATAGCCGTCTGTGCTCAGAACGGGCAGGGGATATACTTGTTTGCTACGACGGAGGTGTAATGAGTCAAGCCAAACGTGCTCTGGTGACCGGTGGTGCGGGTTTTCTCGGTTCCCATCTATGTGGACGTCTGATGGACGAGGGCCTCGAGGTCGTCTGTATGGACAACCTGATCACAGGTTCGCTCGACAATATCGAAAGCTACTTCGGTCGGGAAGGGTTTACCTTCGTCCACCACGATGTCACCAACTTCATCCACGTCCCGGGGAAGCTCGACTACATTCTCCATTTTGCGTCGCCTGCATCACCCATCGATTACCTCAAGCTGCCCATCCAGACCCTCAAGGTGGGCTCGCTGGGCACCCTCAAGGCCATTGGCCTCGCCAAGTCCAAGGGTGCTCGTTTTCTGCTCGCCTCGACTTCGGAAACCTATGGTGACCCGCTTGTCCATCCGCAGACGGAGGACTATTGGGGAAACGTCAACCCGGTTGGTCCGCGCGGTGTCTACGACGAGGCCAAACGCTTTGCTGAGGCGACCACCATGGCCTACCACCGACACCACGGTGTCGATACCCGCATCGTCCGCATCTTCAACACCTATGGGCCACGGATGCGGGCGGGTGACGGCCGGGTGGTACCGGCCTTCATCTGCCAGGCGCTGGCTGGAAAACCCCTCACCGCCTTTGGTGATGGGTTGCAGACGCGTTCATTCTGCTTTGTCGCCGACCTCATCGAAGGCATCTGGCGGCTGCTCAACTCGGATTACGTCGATCCTATGAACATTGGCAACCCGGCCGAAATGACGGTTCTCGAGTTCGCCAAGGAAATCATCCGTCTCACAGGCTCATCTTCGGAGATTGTCTTCGAACCGCTGCCGGAGGACGACCCCAAGGTGCGCCAACCAGATATAGCTTTGGCGCGAAGGGTCCTTGACTGGGAACCTCAGGTCCTGCTGGCCGATGGTCTCAAGGAAACCATCGAGTTCTTCTCCAATGGGCCGAAGCCAGCCCAGTATTCAGTAATCAGTAATCAGTAATCAGTAATCAGTAATCAGTGATCAGTGATCAGTGGAAAGCGCCAGCGCTCAGACTGATTACTGATCACTGTTATCTGATGACTCAGCGATGTCGTCGGCGGTGCCGAGAATCAGCTTCGGTGGATCGACCGATTCTGGCCCAATCGTGAACGCCCGACGGATGCGATCGACGAGGCGCTCCTGATCGACCTCGCGCTGGCCTACAAGCAGGGTCGCCACCGGTTGGTCGATTTCGATTCGATCGCCGATACGAACATGGACCAGCACGCCCGCTCCGTGGGCCAGTTCTTCGTCCACCCTTCGCCTTCCGGCCCCGACCTCGGCCGCCACCCGGCCAAGATCTTCGCCGTCGCAGGCGGTCACAAAACCCTCTGCCGAGGCGAATACCTCACGAGTTGACCGTGGGCAGGCCAGCAACTCCGGGTCGGGATCAGCGCCGTGCGCAACAGCGATCCGTTCCCAGGCGGCCAGGGCCGATCCGTCGGCCAGGACCCCGTCCAGCGCGGCGGTGGCATCCTTAGCATCCCAACCCCGTAAGACCATTGCCCCACGGCAAAGCCCCACCGTTACCTCGCGCAAGCGGGTATCGCCGCCGCCCGAGAGAATGGCCAGCGCCTCCCGCATCTCGCACGCGGTTCCAAGCGCAGGCCCAAGGGGCTGGTTCATATCTGTTATGAGGGCCTCGCACAGGACACCGGTTTCGACCGCCACTTGTCGCAACGCGACCGCGAGTTCGCGCGCCGAGGCCACCGTCTTTCGAAATGCGCCACTCCCCCATTTCACATCGAGGATCAATGCACCCGCGCCGAGAGCGAGCTTCTTGGACATGATAGAACCGACAATGAGAGGCAGAGATGGCACCGTTGCGGTCACATCGCGGAGAGCGTAGAGGGTCCGGTCGGCGGGAGCAACGTCATCAGTCTGGGCGACAATGGCCGCGCCGCAGGTGTCGATCAGATCAAGCGTTTCACCGCGGCTGCGGTTCGAGTTCCAACCCGGCAGGGCGTCAAGCTTGTCGAGGGTCCCTTGCGAGTGGCCAAGGCCACGACCCGCCATCATCGCCACAGGTACGCCGATCGCGGCCAGAATTGGCGCCAGCACCAGCGAAACCGTGTCTCCGACACCGCCGGTGGAGTGTTTGTCCACAACCTCAGGCCGATCGCCCGCAAGATCCCACACCTCACCGGAGTTCAACATTTCCTCGGTCAACCAACGGGTTTCGTCCGCGCCCATGCCGCTGCAGCAAATGGCCATGAGCATTGCAGCCAGTTGTTCCGGAGGCAGTGAGCCGTCACTCGCACCGCGCACAAAGGTCGCGACCTGGTCGTGAGTGAGCCCACCGCCATCACGCTTCTCAGCGATGGCCTCGACAAAGTTCACCGGCGAAACTCCGACTAACCGAGCTCGAGCAGACGCTGACGGGCGTTGGGCAGGAACGGAGACTCCGGGAACTCCTCGATCAGCATTTCGAGGTAAGTCCTCGCCTTTTCGGGCTGACCTTCCTCGACAAACAACTCACCCAACCGGTAAAGGGCTGCGTCCCTCGGAAGACCGGACGATTGACCCGTCACCATCGCCTCGAGATCGGCCGCTACCTCAGCACCCTGACCCGATGCGATACGCAGGTTGATGAGGTCGAGATTGGCAAGTCGTCCGATAACATCGTCGTCGTGTTTCCGTGCCAACTCGACCAGGGCCGCGCGCGCCTCGTCCGTCTGCCCCCGGCTGAGGGCGATCCGGGCCAGGTAGAGCCTCGCCATATCAGCCTGATCCGTACGCCCATAGCTATCGATCACCTGCTGGAATTCAGTTTCAGCGGTTTCGAGGTTACCCGCCGGCACCATCGAACCCGGGGTAGCTTCCCCCTCATAGGTCTTCGTCGCGTGATGCAAAAGCAGAGACGCGTCGTCGGTACGAGAACTCATCCAACCGCTCGCCGCCCACGACAGCAGTGCGATGACGACCACTGCGATAATCCCCGCCATCAGGGCTTTTGCATTGTCTGCGATCCAGCGAAAAATCACTTCCGCCGCGGAGACGAACTCGTCGTCCCTCTTCAGTTGTTTGCGGGTAATCCGACGTCCCATTCAGATCCTCCTACCGTACCCACCTCGTGCCCAAGGCGTACGGGGGCTTCAACTCTAGGGTGGAGGGACCGTGGTGTCAACGATGTCCTGCGTTTCGCCACAGTCAACTCGGGTGCGGCGGCGCTCTCAGGGAGCCGGAGCTTGCGCCTCAGGCGCCTTGAAATCGAGCTGTTGAAGCAGTGGGAATGCACCTTCAGCGGTCTGATCGAGATCCAAGGGCGAGATCGTGACCCACCCTTTCGCGAGTGCATGCGAGTCTCCACCGGGGGTCGTATCCAGCGGTGGTTTCCAGCGGCTCGTGTACCACCGGGCACCGTCGGAATCCGCACGGGCCATGACGTAGCGCGCTTCCTCCGACAGATCGAGGCCCATTCGCGCAATCCTAAAACCCTTGATGGCCTCAGTGTCGATGGGCACGTTGAGGTTGAGGTACACCCCCGGTGGCAGGCCGTTGTCCCGCACTGCGTCGATGACCGGTTTGGCCCACCGGGCAGCGGCCTCGAAGTCGGGCTGCGGGTCGGACCAGTCGAGCTGCAGTGACACTCCGATCGAGGGGATGCCGGCCAGAGCGCCCTCCCGCGCGACGGCAACGGTACCCGACGTCCAGGCGCCGAGGCCGTCATTTTCACCGCGGTTGATGCCCGAAATAACCAGATCCGGGAAGTCGTCCACCAACAGAGCGGTCAGAGCGACGCGGGCAACGGTGGCGGGCGTGGCGTCCACCGACCAGGCAGTGCAACCCGCCACCTCGGCGTATTCCACGACCTTGATCTCGCTTCGAGTAATCAGACCGTGGCCCGAAACGCTCTGTTGCCGGGCGGGCGCCACCACCGTCACCCGGTAGGCGGGATCGGCGGCGATCACTGCGGCAATGGCCTCGATCCCCGGAGCGTCGATGCCGTCGTCGTTGGAAACCAGGACGTGGACGGGCTCGCCGGCGTTCGCCGCCAGCGACAGCAATGTCAAGATGAAAGTCAGGCAAATCAGAAAATGTCGTGGTCTCATCGGGCCTCCAAGTTGTCACGGGAGTTTAGCATCAGGAACCGGGCCGCGATCGCTCGGAGCGAAAGCCAACGCACCCGCTCCAATCCACCAAGAGGTCGATCATTCCGCTCGTGGGGTTCTCGCCTGGTGAGTAGCATCGCAGTTTCCCCCGCAGATCACGCAGATTGACGCAGATGACATCACAAAAAGAGTGGGTCGTTATCTGCGTTATCTGCGGGCAAACGGGGTGGGCGGGTGGGAATTCCTAATTCCTAATTGGGCGGTTGGGTGGGCAGGGTACACTCTGCACACAAGGAGGCGGTAATGGAGGAGTACTCGTTGACTTTCGGGGCGCACCTGCTGCTGTGGACCTTCCCGCTGGTGCTGGTCGTTCTGGTGATCCTGGAAGCTCTTCTTGACCGACTCAAACCGGAGTCCGAAAGATGACGCCTCTCGAGGGTTCCACCCTCACCACCGTCGCTGTCGTCATGGTCGCCTATCTCGGTGTGCTTCTCTTCATCGGTTGGAGGGCCGCGAAGATGACCCACGGCGGCGAGGACTTCCACCTCGCGGGACGCTCGCTGGGCGCGTGGTCCGCCGGTATCTCCTCCACCGCCAGCTCGGAATCCGGCTGGGTCACACTCGGCGCGGTCGGCATGACCTTCACTTACGGAGTTTCCGGACTGTGGTACGCACCAGGCTGTCTCCTTGGCTATCTGGTCAATGTCTACCTGGTCGCACCACGGCTGCGACCACTTTCGGCCAACCAGGGCTCGGTCACCCTCACCGACGTCATCACCCAGCGATGGGGAGATCCGCGCAACGTGCTGCGCCTGACCTCTACGACGATCATCCTGGTCTGCATGATGGGCTATGTCGCGGCACAGATGACGGCAGCCGGAAAAGCGTTTTCGTCGTCCCTTGGTTTCGAAGGGCGAGGTGGCTACATCCTCGGGGTCGTGATCGGGGCCGCCGTGATCACCCTAGTCACCTCACTCGGCGGTTTCCGCGCGGTGGCATGGACTGACCTTTTCCAGGGGCTGCTGGTGGCGATCGCCCTCATCGTCCTGCCGTTGTACGCGATCGCCCGCCTCGGCGGATTCGGTGCTCTCGTCCAGGGTCTCGGGGCGATCAATCCCGATTTCCTCAGCGCCGGTGGCGGCCGTCTCGGACCTGTCCTGTGGGGTTTCGTCGTCGGCCAGCTCGGCATCGGTCTCGGCTACCCCGGCATGCCACACGTCATCACCCGCTACATGGCGGCACGAGACGACCGCCAGGTGCAGCGGCTCCAGATGATTGCCATGTTTTGGGGTGTGGCAGTCTTCTATGGCGCCGGTCTCGTCGGTCTCGCGGGTCGAGTCATGCTCCCCGGTTTGGCCGACGGCGAGCAGGCGCTGATGGCCCTG
This sequence comes from Candidatus Sulfomarinibacter kjeldsenii, assembly GCA_014764485.1. Lineage (GTDB taxonomy): Bacteria > Acidobacteriota > Thermoanaerobaculia > Thermoanaerobaculales > Sulfomarinibacteraceae > Sulfomarinibacter > Sulfomarinibacter kjeldsenii. Next base: position 22,027 of record JACXWA010000013.1, on the reverse strand, counting down.
GCCCTGCAGCTCGTCCATCCGGTGCTCGCAGGCTTGCTGCTGGCAGCGGTAATCTCTGCCATCCTATCCACTGTTTCGTCGCAACTCCTGGTGGCTGCTTCGGCTGTTTCCTACGACCTGGTCGAGAAAACCCTCGGCAAGGCCAGCGACGATCACCGCAGCCTCGTGCTCGGCCGCTGGACGGTCGTAGTGGTCGGGCTCCTCGGCATCCTGGTGGCCCTCAGCGAGGTGCGACTTGTCTTCTGGTTCGTTCTCTTTGCCTGGTCCGGCTTAGGGGCTGCCTTTGCGCCTCTAATTCTGCTCGCCCTTTTGCAACGAGGCGTCAACCGCCACGGCGCGCTGGCGGCGATGCTCACAGGCACCGGCGTCACCGTCGCCTGGAAGCTTGGTCGCGACGCCGCAACCAATCCGGAGATCTTCGCCCGCGTATGGTGGATTACCGTGCTGGCGGCGGCCGCGATCCTGATTCTCGGCCGACTGACCCGGGCCTTCGAAACGGCGGACCACGTTGCCGTCGTGGCAGCCGCCTCGCTGACCGTTATCAGCTGGTGGCTGGTCCAACAGTGGGGCCTTCACAATCTCTACGAACTGGTGCCCGCCTTCTTCCTCGCCGGCTTCGCCGCCCTGGCGGTGAGCGCGATCACTCCGATTTCGGTGGAAGAGGCAGGCAAGTAAAGAGTCAAGAGTCAAGGCAACCCATCCCACTTGGGGCACCCCGAACCCTTTACTCCTTACTCTTAACTCTTTACTCCGCGGTACGCGGCGGCGGTGTCATGCCGAAGGAGAGGCGCACATAGTTGCGGGCTTCTTCCTGGAACTCCTTGAGCCGCGCGGAATCGCCGTTGACGACAAGCCCGTGGCGCTCGAAGTTGGGGTTCCGGCAGAAACCCTCGAGAGGCACTCCGGCGATCCCTGTTTCGAGGTAGAAGGCGACCGCTGGCGACACCTCATTGTCGTCAGCGAGCTTGCAGCATCGTTCCGACAGCCGCGGGTCGGCATACATGGAACCCTCCCAGTCGAAGCCCTCAGGATCAGGCAGCAATGGCTGCTCCGAGTCGAAGAGTTCGCCATACCGATCGAATGCCTCCGCCAACAGCAGGCGTCGGCGTCGTTGCAGATGGCGCCCGATGCGCAGCTGAAGTTGGATGCGATGACTCGCGACCTCGTCATCGCCGAGAGCATATGGAGCGAGCAGGGCCATCATCACCGCCTGCATGGCGTTGGAGGGCCCCGCCATGATGTTCTGGGCGTAGCGCACGATTCCATCCCGCAGCTTTGTCGAACGGGTCAGGATGGCCCCGGATCGCAGTCCGGTGACGCCGTGGGTCTTTGACAGAGAGTCGATGATGAGCACCGCTTCCGCATAGCGCGGATCCTCGTCGTACCAGGCCAGCAGATCACGATAACGCGGGTGGAGCCGCACATAGACCGAGTCGAGAATCACCCCGGCATGCGGCCAGCGGTCGAGTACTTTGTCGACAAAAGCGCGGAGCTGTTCCGGTGGCAAGGTTCGACCTGTCGGATTATTGACCGGCATCAGATAGACGCCGTCGATCTCGACATCGTCCGGCACCTGATCGAGATCGTCCGCGCTCGGGTCCATATTGTCCCGCCCCGGCGGCAGAAAAAACACGTTCATTCCCTGCAGCGCCATCTGGTCCATCGGGCAGGAAAAGGTCGGGATCGGCACCAGCATCGTCGCCGGGCGGTCCATACCGACACGGTTGCGACGTGCCTCGGAAATTCCGAGCAACGAGGCCTGCAGCGCCTGGTTGCCGCCGTGAAAGATTATGATCTCGGGCGGCGAGTGGGCTTCGTTTGCGAAGTCGATACCGAGCTGGGTCGACCACAGACCACTCCACGCCCTGGTCACCACCGGGAAGCCGATCGAATCGAGGTTGTAACCGTGCGGGTGGGGGCTGAGCTGGCCGAGCCAGCCGTCAACGTGCTCAAAAGCCGCCTCCAGCATGCTCTGCCAATCCTGCCGCAGGTTCGGATCCTCGGGGTCGTCCGCTGGCACCGTCCGCCAGTCGAGATCGCCAATCGCGGACGCCAGATCGTCGTAGCCCTTTGCCCGCATCTCACTGACGGTGCGGCTCATCAAGCGAATCGGGGCACTGGCGAAGACCTGCTTGAAGGAGTTGAAGACCTCCATCCGGACATCGCGTTCGCCTCGCGTCATGGCTGCCCCCTCTCACTGTGTCTGCTGGCATGGTACCCGGGGCGTTGCCGAGCAGCAAGCGATCGAATTTGGGTTGGTCGTTAAAACGAATCGGGGTTGGTAGCCTGGAGTACACGCTCCCGCAATCGATCGAGAAAGGCCTGCTCCTTGGGGGTCAACGTATGCGGCCCGGTGGTTTCGATCTTGATCCGAATGCGCTCGAACTCCCGCGCTTCATCGGGCGTCAACGAGGCTGCCCCGGAAGGCGGGCGAGATTGTCGAACGGCCGGGGTCGGGTAAGCGGCGCGGAGGTAGAGAAAATAGATCAGTGCTCCGGCGAGAGCGCCACCGAGGTGGGCGCCGTGGCCAATTGGCAGCCCGCCGCCACGACCCTGTGCGATCAGACCCCAGAGATCGAGACCAACAAAGGCGAGCACACCGGCCAGCGCCGGCACCGGCACAATGCCGAAGAGCAGGATGCGATGGCGCGGAAAGTGAAGGGCGTAGGCGAGCAGCAACCCACTGATCGCACCCGAAGCGCCGAGGGCTGGGATGTCGTCCCTTCCCATGATGAAAGACGACAACGCACAGTGGCTGACCGACGCCACAACCGCAGCCGCCAGGTAGACGAGGACAAAGACCCGAGTCCCCCAAAGGTGTTCGAGGACCGTCCCGAAGCTCCACAGGACGAACATATTGAGCGCCAGGTGCCAGAGCTCGTTGTGGGAAAAGGCGGCCATGATCAGTGTCCACACCCGGAGGTGCTCGAGGTGGAGAGTACTGACGAGGAAGTTTTCGGTCATGAACGCAAACAGACGGGGCGAATAGGACGCAGCCTGCCAGGCGAGGAAGACGAGTACGTTGAGGCCGATGATGACCGAGACCGCGGGCGTTCGTGGCCTTTTCGGACGGGACGGAGGAGAGGCCGGCCCATCGAATCGAGATTGAAATGGAGCGTTCATCATCGACGCATTATGGCAGAACCCCACAAAGGCTATCGTGGTAGCCTCGAAGAAAGAACTGGAGGTCGGTTATTGCGACGTTCTCGTTGTATTTCACTCATCGCAATCACGTTGATGGCAGCGGCCATTTCATCTGCTTCAGAGCTCGGCGACCGTCTCGATCGAGAGCTCAAGGGAGGCTGGGGCGTGCTCGAACTCGAGGTCTATTCGGCCTGCGGCGGCACCTACTCTGACAACGAGGTCGGCTCGGCAGGCGTTGCCAGTAAAGCCCGAAATCGTTTCGCCGCGGGTGAGTTGGTCAAGATCGACGACGTCAAGGTCAAGCGGCAGCGGGTCGACCTGTTGCTGACCCTTGACGCACCGCTGAGGGTCTCCCGGATGGATGGGCCCTTCGAGCTTTTTGATCAACGTTCCTGCCGGGTCCAGCTGATGGTCTACGTTCCTCGTGAGCTGGTGAAGAGCGCGAATCTCGATGCCCTGCTCACCGAGGTGAAGAAGCACGTCACGCTGTATGCCTCCCGCGACGACGCAGAATTGTCTGGGGATTGGAACGGCCGCGAGATGGAACCGCTGCCCGACGATTACGAAGAGACCGTGCAGCGCCATGCGGTATGGAAGGCCGAACAAACCAACGCCGCGGTCCGTGACGGCATTGACCACGCCCTCTCCGAAGCCGCTGAAGCGGTCGAGGACATGGATGACGATGCCGACTACCTCGCTGGATTCGCCGGGGGCGCCGAGAAAATGGGCGATTTGACCGTCACTAATTGCGACTCGCTTTTGAACCTATCGTTCACCAGTTACCGCAAGAACGCAGACTCGGAAAAATCGAGGGGCTGGAAGGATGGTTGGAATGACGGCCAGAAGCTCGTCTTCCACGTCCTTCTTGCCGACCGCTTGCGATCCTGCCTGGTGCCGGTCCCGGCCCCTCCCCTACCGTGATCGTCGCCGGTCTCCAGTTCGACATTGCCTGGGAGAACCCGGAGGAGAACTTCAATCGGGTTGCGCCGCTCGCTCGACGCGCGACGGAGAAGGGCGCAGAAGTCATTGTTCTGCCCGAGATGTTCGCCACCGGGTTTTCAATGCGGGCCGAAGAAATGGCAGTCCACGCCGCCACCATCCATGAGTTCATCACAGATCTCGCCCGCCGCCACGGCGTGTGGGTGATCGCCGGCTACGCCGAGCCTGGCGAGAAACGCCCGGCAAACTCGTGTTCCGTGATCGCCCCCGACGGTCGCGAGGTCCTGCACTACCGCAAGATCCACCCCTTCTCACTTGCCGGCGAACCCGATCACTTCGAGGCGGGAGAAAGCCTTCACACAGTCGAGATCGGCGGGGTGCGGGTGACGCCACTGATCTGTTACGACCTCCGTTTTCCAGAGCTCTTTCGCGCTTCTGCCATGACCACCGACCTCTTCGTCGTCATCGCCAACTGGCCCAAGCACCGTTCCCACGCGTGGCGCACCCTGCTCGCAGCCCGTGCGATTGACGATCAGGCGTGGGTTCTGGGGGTGAACCGGGTCGGTGAGGTCGACGGCTACGACCACGGCGGCGACACCAGCATTCTCGATCCATGGGGGATGGTAGTGGCCACGCTGGCAGAGGAGACCGGTATCGTAACCGGTGAAATCGATCCGACGGTGGTTCGCAATGCGCGCGAAAAGTATCTGTTCCTCGCCGACCGTCGACCAGACCTCTACCGCCGGCTGGAGGATGAGGACTAGCGCGCCAGTTTTGAGTTTTCAGTTTTGAGTTTAGAGATATCCATCGCCCCGGGCTTCGTTATCTGGGTTGGTGGGTGGGATTTCAAAACTCATATCTCAACACTCAGAACTCTGCCTGGCGTTCGCACGGAATATCCACGGCCGCGTCTGCGCTAAGCTGAAGGGAGAACAATGGCAACCACAGTCACCGTCAAGGTCTACTTCGAAGCGGCGCACCGGCTCCATAACCCGGCGAAATTGGACGACTGGAACCAAAGAGTCTTCGGTAAGTGCAACAACCCGCACGGTCACGGCCATAACTACGTCATCGAAGCGGTTGTCCAGGGTGACCCCGACCCTGACAGCGGCTATCTCATAGACATGAAGGACCTCAAAGAGGTCCTCAACCGAACGGTCGTCGACCACGTCGACCACCGTCACCTCAACATCGAAGTCCCGTTTCTCGAGGGAGTGATTCCGACCGCAGAGAATCTCGCTCGAATCTTCTTCGAACGCGCTGCACGAGAGCTTCCGGACGGCGTCGAACTGGTCGCCCTCACCGTCCACGAGACCGAGCGCAACTCGGCCACGTTCACTCGCGATTAATTCCGAGTTCTCAATGCCTCAAAAAATCAGCAATCTCTTCATCGATCTGCTGGCTGACACGAACATTCATTTGCCCGCAGATTACGCAGATTGACGCAGATAACATCGCAACCCGACCCGGTCCTTATCTGCGTTATCTGCGTTATCTGCGGGCAAACTGGGTGGGTGGGCTGTCAGTCCTTTGACCCGTCCGCTGCATACTCTTTGAGCACCGGCTCGAGGCCGGTCCAGAATTCGTCATCGGCAACCATCAGGGTGCCGAGATAGACCAGCGCCGTTTTGCCCTCAGCCCCAGCCAGGTCGCGCCCCGCCTTTTCCACCTTGTCAGCATCCGGACCTTCGAAGTCCTCAGGCAGGTCGAGGGCCCCATTGTCGTGCGGCAGGCCGACGGCATCGAGATAGCCGACCATCAACGGCCGCCGCTGATCCATATGGAGGTGGAAGAGGTACTGAAAGAGAACCGTTTCCGGCAGGCTGTCCGCCATGCGGACCAGACGGCCTGCGACCTTTTCCGCCGCCAGCTGGCGGACCGATTGTTGGCGGAATTTGAGCTCCGCAGCCAGCGCCATTTCGAGGGCGGCTCTGCTCTCACGGTCGGCGCCATTCCAGAAGGCAACCGCTGCCGCCTTCTTCTCGTCATCGTCCATCAGGTCCCACACCGCGTACGGTCCGCGACTCTCAATTGCTTCAAGTAAAGTCATTGAATCTGCCATCACGTCCTCCTCATCAGAACCTCAGGGTAGCGTAACCACGGGTTGCACGAGACCCGCCGGTCCCCAATTCCTAATTCCTAATTCCTAATTCCTAATTCAAACTAAAACTTGTACTCACCCTTGTCGATGACAGCGACCTGCCGGCCGTCCGCGTGGATGATGACCGCGCGCTCGACCTGCACCGGGTTGCCCTCGGCGTAGACGATGTCCTGGTGGACCACCGACTCCGGGCTCTCGAAGTCCTCTACGCCGACCACTCCGCCGAGGTGGTCGGAGCGGCCGAACGCCCAGTGGAAACCGGCCTTTTCATCTTCGAGCACCTCCCCGGTGACCTCGGCCCGGTCGTTGACCCCAAAGGCGACCTCTGCGATGTTGGCGCGCGCCGCGTCAGCGTCGAAGAAGGCCGCGAAACGCTCCGCCACAGGTCCCTCCCCCTCGACCACGACTACCGTGTTGGCGACCACGTGGAAGAGGACAAGCTCCTCCTCTTCCATGACCGGGATCGTGCCCGCTGTCCATGACGGCACTGCTTCGAACTCGCCCTCGTAGGGCACGACATAGGTCTCGCCCGAGGGCAGGTTGATGATGCGATCACCCTCTTTGCCGCGGGGAAGGAAGCCGTCGTCCATCTCCGGCATGCGATGGCGAAGGTCGAACCAGCAGCGGTGGCCGGTCGAAAAGAGCACGTCACAGAGAACAGCGCCGTCCATGATGTCGAAGATCGCCTTGCAGCGCGCGGCCACCTTGGAGTAATCCGCCGCCAAAGCTGTCCCCTCCATGCGTTCCTGCACTCCCGGCATCGAGGCTGCACGGAAGTCATCCTCGGCCTCGGCGAGATTGGCGAGCGGGGCTGTGGCCGAGAACTCGGTCATGGCGATGACCAGGGTCGACGCCTTGAGAGCATCCATGAGACCCACGTCATCGTCACCGAGCCGTCCCTCGGCCGGCAGATCGGCGTTGTTAGCGCCGGAGGCCACAAAGGTGAGAATCGGACGCACTTCGAAATTGCGTTCGGAGGCGATCTCGGCCATGACACCGCGCCACCTTTCGGCCATCGCCCGTCGCGCCGACCATCCTTCGTGATCAGGGACATCGTCGCGGGGGAGGTCGACCGCAAAGGTCACGACCTCTCCAGGTTGGGGATCGAAAACGTCGATTAAGAGTTTTTTTACGTCAAGCATGGTCACTCCTTTTTGCGGTCGGGACCGCCGAAGAATTGTACTCCCGCCGCGGCGGTATTATCCTGCGCTTGATGACAGACACTGAAATCACTGCCGCAGTCGTCGGAACCGGCCACCTCGGCCGCCACCACGTTCGAATCCTCGCGGGCATGGAGGGCGTCCGTTGCATCGGAGCCTACGACACGGACCGCGAGCGTCTGGCCGAGATCACCTCCGAGCATGGAGTGCCGGCGCTCGAGACCATCGAGGCGGCGGGGGCCGCAGACGCTGTCGTCGTCGCCACCCCAACAGTCACCCATCGCGAGGTCGCCGGCGCCCTGCTTGAAGCGGGCTGCCACGTGCTGGTCGAAAAACCCATCACAGCGACGGTTGCCGAGGCCGAAGAACTGATCGAGCTTGCCGATGGAGCTTCAAAAATCCTCGCCGTCGGTCACGTCGAGTTTCATAACCCGGCGGTGCAGGCAGCCCTCGGCCTCGCTGACGATGTTCGCTATCTCGAGTCGCAGCGTCTGTCCCCATTCACCGCCCGTTCGATCGACGTCGACGTCATCCTCGACCTGATGATCCATGATCTTCAAATCACCCTCGCGGTGGCCGGTGAAGAGCCGTCCGAGATCCGGGCGGTCGGGGTGCCAGTTCTCACTGACAAGGTCGATCTGTGCCACGCCTGGGTCGAGTTTCCGGGCGGTTTGGTTGCCAACCTCACCGCCAGCCGCGTGTCGGCCGAGAGAATTCGCAAGCTTCGCCTCTTTGCCCGCGAGTCCTATTTCTCGATCGATTACGCCGAGCAGAGCGTCTCTTCCGCACAGCTCGTTCAAAGCGCGACCGGGATCGAGATCGCGCCGCGCCTCGTCGAGGTCGAAAAGGACGAACCGCTCAAGGCCGAGCTCGGGGCTTTTATTTCCGCCTGCCGCGGCGAACAGAGTCCGATTGTCAGCGGTCGCACCGGCGCCGCCGCGCTGGCCGCTGCGATCACCGTTCGGGAGTGTGTCGAGAGTCGTTAGATCAATGCCCGTTTGAAAGAAATTTTGGAGGAATTCGATGAGGCCTCAATTCCAGCAGCTCGACGGGGACCTGGCCGAACAGATCATTACTGAGGCAAAGATCGTACTCGCCGAGGTTGGGGTCGACATTGGCGATGACGAAACGAGGAGCTTCCTCGCCGACCACGGTGCCGGCGTGGACGGCGCCGATGGCCGAGTTCGAATCAGCGCCTCAATGGTGGAGGCCGCGCTTGACACCACACCGCTGTCCTTCTCTCTTTTTGACGTGCTCGGTGAGGAGACCCATCGTTTCGAAGGCAATCGGACCCACTTCACACCAGGTTCGGCAGCCATCAATATCCTCGACCGCTCGACGGGTGAGATCCGTTCCGCCGTCACCAGCGATCTGGTCAACCTCGCCAAGTTGGTGAGTGGCCTGCCACGGTACGACGCTCAGAGCACGGCCCTGGTGAGTTCCGATGTGCCCGAGGCCATCTCGGACAGCTACAGGCTTTTCCTCGGACTGTTGCACTGCGAAAAACCGGCGGTCACCGGCGCCTTCACGATTGAGGGCTTCGAGGTCCTTCGCGATCTGCTGTTGGCGGTACGCGGCTCCGTCGACGAATTGACGGCAAAGCCGGTCGGGATGCTCACCTGCTGTCCGACCGCGCCTTTGCGGTGGACCGATGAGGGCAGCCAAAACCTGATGGACTGTGCCCGCCTCCGCATTCCAGTAGAAATCATCCCTGTGCCCCTGACCGGCTTCATGGCGCCGGTGACCCTTGTCGGCACTTTGATCCAGCACACCGCCGAGGTCCTCTCGGGGGTGGTCATCGCCCAGCTGGTTCAACCCGGCACACCTTTGCTCTTCGGTGGCTCCCCGGCGATCTTCGACCTGCGCTACGAGACGACACCGATGGGCGCTATCGAAACCACGATGTTGACCTGTGCGGCGGCCGAGATCGGAAAACGCCTTGGGATGCCAACCCAGGGTTATATCTCGCTGTCGGATTCCAAGGCCCTCGACGCCCAGGCCGGGCTCGAGACCGGCATTGGAGCAATCCTTGCTGCTCTGACCGGGATCGACAATGTCTCAGGTCCGGGGATGCTCGATTTCGAGAGCTGCCAAAGCCTCGAGAAGCTGGTCGTCGACCACGAGATCTGCCTCATGACGGACCGCCTCACGGCCGGCATCGAACCGCGTGAGGACTTTCCGTCACGGGCTCTCTTCGAAGAGCTCCTGGCCGAAAAGCACCTGATGATCGCCGACCATACCCGCCGCCACCTACGTTCAGAGCTCACATTTCCGGGCCCGGTCATCGACCGCATGGCCAGAGCGCGGTGGTTGGAGGAGGGGGCGGCAACGCTCGGCGAAAACGCCGCGAGCGAGGTCGACCGAATCATCGGCGCATTCACTCCGAGCCGCATCGGCGATGACGTGAAAAAGGAGCTCGAGGAAGTCATGACCGCCGCGGCCAGGGCCAACGGGATGGACACTCTCCCTGAGAGGTAATGCCGTGAGACCGTCTCGATTCCGGCCGGAAGCATCATCCAAGCGGCTTCAGGCCATACACCTTGGTGTGTGAATTCCAGCCGGGGCACCAGGTCCGGTGCCAACGCATGACCCGATCAAACGTCGAGCCCGGCTTTTTGGCTGCATACGGGCAAATCCCACAGCTGTGGCACAACTTGGCCCATGCTTTGGTGGCCATACCGTATTCCTGCTTATTCTGGGTGGAGTCGTTTGTATTCATCGTTCTATCCTCCAATCAATTCGTTCCGCTGCCTGTTGCCCCGCAGCTCCTGACTGCGTAGACGGGTCGAGAACCACGAGCGATACAATTCGGATCGGATTCGATTCAGTCGCGAGTAATGGCCACCGCCGGTTCATTGATTGCGGTCACAACGAAACACGTTGTCGTCGTCACGATAGAACGTACATTCGTTCTCCAGAGCCTGTTTCAGGCGACGGCGCGCCCGGTGGATTCGGACCTTGGCGTTGGCCAGCGAACAACCCGCAACCTCAGCTACCTGCGCGGCGGTGAGCCCTTCGAGGTCATGCAGGACAAGGGCCGTGCGATAGTCTCCAGGCAGGCCATCGATCACGCCGCGAACGCAGGCGCTCATCTCGTCGATGACGAGTCGATCTCTGATGTCGGGATCGGGAGCTTCAGGCTCGGCCGTTTCGTCAAAAGCGACGATTCGCGCCTTTGATGTCGGGCGACGAAAGTGATCGGTGGCGACCCGGGTGGCGATGGAGAAGGCCCAGGTCTTGACGCTCGAGCGGCCTTCGAAACCCGGCAGACCCTTCGCGATCTTGACAAGCGTTTCTTGGAGGAGATCCTCGGCGGTGGCGCGGTTTCCCACGAGCCGCTCCAGGTAGTTTCGAAGTGGGTTCGACATCTCCTGCGCCACACCTTCGAAGGACAACGCTTCGGTCGAGGATGACGTCACGGTTTCCTCCCCCGATCCCGCACCGTGAAGGAGTCCCGCCGGCCCACAATTCGCAACGGTGGCTCGCTCACCGAGTTTTTGTCTCCACTCTCACACAGGCTTGCTCAATTGAGCATACCACCAGGTGCCCAACATCGATGTCATAACGCGAAGCTCATGTATCCCTTCCCAACAATGATTCGTCTACGCAATTGAAAGCGCCTCCATAAAACGGCGCGAGAAACGAAAGGGGAAGAATCATGGACGAGCAAAACCGGAATCGCTGTAAAGAAGCGGCGGAAGACACGGCTGAATCCGCGATGCCCGACTGCTGTGGCCCGATGATGGATCGTGCTGACAACGAGGAACAGGTCACGAACGGACGGTCAGTCTGCGCAGATATGATGAACAAAATGACCGGGGGGGAGAACCCGATGGAGTCCTGTCCCATGTCCGCGATGTTCAAGAGGACCGCCGGGAGCCGTGGATTCGGGCTGCTGGCGATGATCCCCGGGCTTTTGTTCGTGCTCGGAGGGTTGGCAATCATCTTCGAACCGCAGATCCTGGTGTGGCTGATGGCTGCCGCGTCGATTCTGGTGGGGATTGGGCTCTTGGCCGGCGCCAGCTTCCTCCGCAAGCTCGCTGCAGGTTTCCAGGCCTCTACCGGTTAACCGTTTTCCCGAGCAGCGTTTTCTGCCCCCGAGACCGTACTCTTGGGGGTTCATTTCTCAGAGGGAGCCCGGGTTCTATCGCCATGACAACCTCACCAAACAGAGCGCTCAGCAGCTGCAATCCGGCTTCGAGCGCGTCACCCATCCCTTGAGAATGGCCGCCGCACAACCGACCCCAGGGTTCACGTTGAGGGCGCCTTCGGGGCAGTTCAGCGCACACGCGCCGCACTCGATGCACAGGTTGGGCTCGCGAATTGCAACAGCACGTTTCAGGGCTTCGAAGACGGGGTGTGGACAGACCTTGATGCACATCATGCAGCCATTGCACAGCAATGGATCGAGCTCGATCGTCGTCACGCCCCTGATGTATGCGAAGCCCGTCATTGCTGCTCCCGAGTGAGAGATCCCCTCACCCTCAGCCCCCGAAGATCCGAACGACCGCGATGCCGCCCGCAATTACCGCTGCACCGATTTGTAGCGGCAGCGCACGCCTCATCTCCCACTCGACACCCGAAGGTGAGGTGAAGGTTGTTGCCCCGGTAAACTGCATCGCCAGGAACGACGCGACGGCCGTACCCAACAGGAACACCTGAATACTGGCGGCCACCGAGTGAACACCTGGGGTAAGCGCGAGAGTGGCGCCGACGACGATTGCTCCCAGGATCGCCCCTTTGAGCGAAAACGCGCGCCCGGGTATCCAGGGCAGAAATATCGGAACGAGCACCACGCCCGCGAGCACTCCCGCCAAGATCGGCGAGGCGGTGAGCATACCGGTTCTCGTGCGGTCAAGGATCGATTCGCCACCGGCCAGCAGTACCATGACCGCTACGATCGGAACAACCCACTTGACGACCCAGGCAAGCTCGACGCCGACCAACTCGACCCGGTCGCCCAAGCTGAAGGTCACCCTTCGCATGTCGTCCGTCGCGCGCATCCCGCTTTCCAAAAATGCCGGTATGTCTCGTGCGCGCACCGGACCGTAAACGACTTTGAACCCGCAGATGCGCCGCACCTCGTGCGCCGCGACTCCTGGCGCCCCGAGCTGTGGCGCGACAAGCTTGCGGTGTGAGACGACTTCCGCCAGACCGGTCGTCTCCACCTGCCGCACCAGCTCATCGGTGCCGAAGGTGCCCTTTCCCGCCGCGCACCAGACATTGACGCCCATGGTGTCGAGCACCAGAACCCACGCGTCGACGCCTTGGAGCTCCGAGCGGAGTGCATCGAAGCTGAGCTTGTAGTTAGCGGTGACCAGAACCGGCGACGAAGGATCGGGGGTCCCAACCCTGTACAGGCCAGGCGGAATTCGATACCGGCTACGCCCGATTCCCCAACGAACCCGCCAGCGACCAAGCCGGTCGACCAACCCGAGGCGGGTGCTCACCGTCGGGACGTCCGTTGTATTCACCACTTTTTCCGTTGACCATTCTTCGAAAAACTCATCTGCCGCATTTTACCCCCACCTCTCGCCGGATCTTGTAACGAGAGAGCCGAAGGGCGGTGAGATATTCGGGTTAGCCTGCATATTTCACCGGGTTTCGTCGCGAGGGCGGCGAGGTGCCTTGCACAGTAGGGTTTTCGACCCGAGGGGCGCGGAGCGCGTACTTGCGGTACGTCGAGCACCCCGAGGCGAGAAAACGCTGCTGGGCTCAGTGCATCGGCGTCCGCAGCAGAAGGTCGGTGAGATATGCAGGTTAGTCTGACCCGCCGCCGACCAGCTGGGACCGTTCAACCGGCGGAAGGTCATCCCACGCCGCCGCCAGCCAGGTGACACCCTCGAGGAAGGCACGAGCGCGGTCGGTCTTCGAGCACACTGAGCGCGCCAGATTCCAGAACTCGGGCGAGTGCTCGAGGTAGAAGGTGTGCGCCAGCTCATGCGCGACCACCGCCTCGAGCACCCACGGCGGCATTTGCCGAAGAGCTGCGTTGAGTCGCACGATTCCAGTCTGAGGACTGTAACTGCCCCACTGGGTGGTCTGGTTGGTCACGAAGCGAACTTCATTCACCTCGGGAGGTTCGGGAAAACGAACGGCAACCTTGCGCGCGATGGCTTCGGCGCCGCCGTCCGAGTTGAGGGCGTCCGCGCGCAACCGGCGCACCAGCTTGCGAGCCAGCTCGACAATCGTTTCGTCGAGCTCACGCACCGAGACCCGATGCGGTGCGCTCACCGACAGAGTCTTACCGTGCAGGCGCGCGTTGATGTTTTTGACGCGCTTTCGAACCACCTTGAGTTCGAGGGCCACTCCGTCCACTTCCAGGGTTCGCAATCCAATTGCCATGGACATCACTCTACCTGAACGCGATACACTCCCCTTGGAGCCAAGGTGAAACCTCTGACATACGCCACGCGTCGTTTTGGGCTCATCGCAGTCCTTGTCATCGGGACAATCGTGGCAGTAACGCCCGCCTGGGCGGACTACTGGTACGAGCACTATTCGAGGGCAGAGACGGCGCTCGACAACGAAAGCTGGGAACGGGCCATCGAGGAGCTGCAGCAGGCATTGGAACGCAAGGGCGACTCCGGCGCGCGTGTACGGTCGTACGGAATGAAGGTCGTCGCCTATTTCCCCTACCTCAAGCTCGGCATCGCCTACTACCATCTCGGACAGATCGAAGCCGCCCTGCAGGCGTTTCAGACCGAGGAGCAGCTTGGTGCCATCCAGGCATCACGGTCGGATTTCGCGGATCTGGAGCATTTTCGCCGTCTCGCTCTCGAGGGCCGTGCCGACGCAGCGCGAGCCGAGGGCGAACGCATCGAGCAGATCGTGCGCGAAAGCCTTCGTGAGGCGGATATCTTCGAACGCCAGGGGCGTCTGCCCGAGGCGATGGAGGCGCTCGTGAAGGGCCTCGCCGTCGATCCCGAGAACGCAGACGCGGTCGCGAAAATGGAAGCCTTGCGGAACGAGGTCGTCCGTCTCTAGCGCGAACGACTCGACACAACTCGAGCCGCGGACTTCATCAGTCGCGGCAGATCCCTCCTCGAAGAAGGGAGTCACGCAGAGGCATCTAGCCTCTTCCGGCAGGCCCTCGAGATCCGTCCGAGCGCTGAAGCCGAAAGGCTCTTTGACCGCGCCCGGGCCGGGCTCGTAGCTGAGATCCAGGCGGAAGAGGACGCCGACGCTCGGCAAGCTGCCATCGCGATCGGTCTGACTCGGGCTCGCGAGCTGGAAGGCGCCGCGCGTTTTGCCGAAGCCCTCGATCGCTTGCAGCCGGTGCTCGCCGCCGACCCGAAGAACAGAGACGCCCTCGCCCTCCAACAACGGATACTCGAGAATCAGAAAAAATCGGCGTCTCAGGATTCACTCGCCAGATCGCTTGCAAAGGCAAACGCAGAGTTCTTGGCGGGACGCTTCGAAGGCGCGATCTCGGCCGCAAACTTCGCCCTCGCACTCGATCCCGGAAACGCGGAAGCCCTCGAACATGTTCAGAAATCCTATGCGCAGATCAGCCGCCGCCTCCTCGGTTCTCGGAGTATCGAAAACCTCCCACCGGCCATAAAGTTCGCCGACTTCAGGAGTCAGCACGAGCCAACCGATGGGTGAGATCTACATCACCGAGTTCAGTCTCGACGAAGAGCTGGCCGATGGACCCACGACCTATCAGCTGGTGGCGACTGACAACGCCGGACTGACCACGAGCGCCGAGTACACGGTGGTCTACACGTCGCCCTTTTATCGCGCACTCTGGTTCCAGATGATCGTTGTATTGCTGCCCATCGCCGTCCTCGCAGGGGTTTGGGTGCAACGGATTCGGCGCCGGCGCCAGCTCATGAAGCGTCGATTCAATCCCTACATCGCGGGAGCGCCGGTGCTCGACACCGAGATGTTCTTTGGCAGGGAGCAGCTCATCGAGCGCATCCTGCAGACCATTCACAACAACAGTCTGCTGCTCTACGGCGAGCGGAGGATCGGCAAGACCTCGCTCCAGCACCATCTCAGACGACGACTCCAGCAGCTCGACGATCCCAACTACGATTTCTTCCCGGTCTACGTCGACCTCCAGGGGACCCCCGAATCGCAGTTCTTTGCCACCCTCGCCGAGGACGTTTTCCACGAACTCGAATCACTTCTTGGCGGAATGCGGCCAGGAGAGGGCCTCGACTCAGATGTGGATTACGGTTATCGCGAATTGGTGGCTGACCTTCGCCGGGTCCTAAAAATCCTCGAGAAGGGAAGCTCGAAACAGGTCAAGCTGGTGCTGTTGATCGACGAGGTCGACGAACTCAACGCCTACGACCCGAGGGTCAACCAGAGGCTGCGGAGCCTCTTCATGAAAAGCTTTGCCGAAAATCTGGTGGCGGTGGTGTCGGGGGTCGAGATCCGCAAGCAGTGGGACAAGGAGGGCAGCCCCTGGTACAACTTCTTCGAGGAGATAGAGGTCACACCGATCGGGCGCGATGATGTGGTGGAGCTGATCACCAGGCCCATCGGCGGAGTCTTCAAGATCGACCAGGCAGTGGTCGATCGCATTATCGAACTCACCGACCGCAAGCCGTATCAAGTCCAGCGTCTCTGCATTGCGCTCGTCAACCGCATGTACGAACAGGGAACCCGGCAAATCACAGCCGCCGACGTCGACGCCGTCGCCGGAAACAACGTGTGAGCATTGTGCGCGCCAATCCGTACGTCGTCGGCCAGTGGGTGCGCGGTGAGCGCTTCTACGGCCGGAGTGCCCTGATTGACGAGATCCTCACCGGCCCGCGCAACTCTCTCTGGGTACTTGGGACACGTCGAATCGGCAAAACATCGTTGCTCAAACAGCTCGAGCACCTGACATCGTCGGAGGGCTCCGGCTACGTGCCGATTTTCTGGGATCTTCAGGGCGCCGACGACCCCAACGAACTCAACCTGACATTCGCCGACGCTTTGCTCGACGCCGAGGATCGCCTCGATGCCATAGGCATCGACGTTTCCAGCCTCGAAGACGAGGACCTTTTTCAGTCGATGGCCCGGCTCCGCCGTACGATCCGTGGCCAGGGCAACTCATTGCTGCTGTTGTGTGACGAGGTCGAGGAGCTGCTCAATCTCCATCGCCAGGATCCGGCTCTCCTTCGTAAGCTCCGCCGTGCCATGCAATCGCAGGACGGTGTGCGC
The DNA here is from genome assembly GCA_014764485.1 of Candidatus Sulfomarinibacter kjeldsenii. GTDB lineage: Bacteria > Acidobacteriota > Thermoanaerobaculia > Thermoanaerobaculales > Sulfomarinibacteraceae > Sulfomarinibacter > Sulfomarinibacter kjeldsenii. The sequence continues at coordinate 5,524 of JACXWA010000013.1, read as the reverse complement.
TCGGTCCTCACCTCTTCGGTCCGCCTGTGTGAGCTGTCTGAACAGCGCGGCGATACCTCGCCATTCCTCCACGGTTTCAGCCCACCGCTCTACATCAGCGGTCTTTCAACCGAAGAGTCCCTCGCTCTGGTTCGACAGAATGGATCGCCAGAGGAGACGCGCCCGGAGATCGAGAGTGGAGATGCAATCGAGATTTGCCATCGATGCGACCACCATCCTTATCTGATCCAGCTGGTCTGCAAACGTTTCGTCGAGACCGGCGATCTCGAGGAGGCGTGCCGGCAGGTGGTCAGTGATCGCATGATCAATTATTTTTTCTCGGTCGATTTCGAGATGCTATCAAGCACCGAAAAATCAGTCCTCCGCCTGATCGCCGACCAGGGCACTGCCACAGACGAGTCGATCCACGCGGTCATGAAGGGCGACACAGCCGACCGGGACGACGCCCTGCAACGACTCGAAAACCTCGGTTTCGTCGGCCGCGACGAAGGCGGGAACTACGTCGTGCCAAGCTATTTTCTGATTCGCTGGCTCGAGGATCTCGCGATTACGCAGCCGCCAGCGCAAGCCGCCTCGTTGTACGAGGAACCGACGATCTCGATTCGAACGATCGACAGTCGCTACACACTGCACGAGGAGATCGGCGCGGGTGCCACCGGCAGCGTGTTCAAGGCTCGCGATGCGTTGCTCGACACCTGGGTTGCCGTCAAGCTCTTGAAACCGGAGTACACCGCCAACCGCAACGCTATCGAGAGGGTGCGACAGGAAATCGTCCTGTCACGAGATATCGCTCATCCGAATATTCTCAGGGTCTATCACCTGGCCTCGTACGAGGGCGGGACCTATCTGACGATGCAGTGGATCAAGGGCGGGACCCTGGCGGATGTCATAGCCGAGCGAGGGGCGCTGCCGACATCAGAGGTCTTGACCCTGGCGACTAAACTTTCGTCGGCGCTGGCGGCCGCCCATGGCCTCAACATTCTCCACCGCGACATCAAGCCCGGCAACATCCTGGTAGACGAAAAGGGGGAGCCGTTTCTCGCCGACTTCGGGCTCGCGCGCCTGATCGGAGGGCATGGTCTGACCCAGCACGGGGTCTTTGTCGGCACACCGCACTACTGTTCTCCAGAGCAGGTCGCACTGGAGGAGCTCGACGAACGCTCCGACATCTACGCACTTGGATTGGTCATCTACGAAATGGCCACGGGCCGGCGACCCTTCGAGGCCGAGACTGTGGCCGAGATTTTGGCGATGCAAAAGAGCGCTCTCCCACCCAACCCAGCCTCGGTTTCGCCCCAGATGCCCGGCGAGTTGGCAGCGATCATTCTGCGCTGTCTGGCCAAAAACCCCTTGGACAGAATCGCGAGCGCCAGGGAGCTCGAGGAGGCTCTGGATCGCATCACCGAAGCATTCTGATACTTCAGAAACTGTAGATCGCCGAGAGTGCGACAACCGTCGAGTTCTGTGACAGATCGGCCCCGAGATCGATCTGGATTCTCTTGAACACGATTCCGACACCGGCGGTAATGTGCAGAAGGTCCTCCCCCTGTCGATAGATCGCCTGGCTGAAAGGATCGTCACCGAGATAGCGGAATCGATGGTCGGGGTCGTGCCAGATGCCGCAACGAATGGCGATCAATGGACTGGTCTTCAGGAACAGGTATTCAGCGCCGAGGTGGAGCTCGTTCGCGTCGTCGATTGTTGCCACGGATGTATCGACCAACGGTGAATTCAGCGTCTCAGCGATGATCGAGTACTCCACCCGATCCCACTCGAATCCGATGGTCAGACTGCCGTCAGGGGAACGATAGGCAAGTCCCAGACCCCACACGTCCGGAAAGGCGATGGAGCGGTCGGTCACCGATTCGAGAATGGTCCCGGCCGGTTCCTGGTTGAGGGGTCCGGCACGATTGTAAAGTTCGTAATCGAATCGCGGACCTTTCCGATACACGGCTCCGAGACGCCAGCTTTCGGTGAACTTCCACAACAAGCCGAGGTTGAATCCGATATCAGTGTCGTCCACGGTGAAGCTGTTGGCCACCATCATTCTGTGTGGAAGAAATGAGTTCCGATCCCAGAAGGTGTCCGGATAAACGTCGACCGAAAAGACTTCCCCTCGATTATCGAGCGTACCGTCGAAGTAGGTCACGCCAATGCCGAGACTCACCCGATCGCTCAGCTGGTAGGCGCTGGCCAACCCGGTTCCGACGATTTCGAGGCCGGTGATCCCGTACTGATCTTCGTACCTCAGCGTACCTCCCTCAGGGACATCGCCGAACAAACCGTTGATCTCCGTAGTTACAGAAAAATCCGCCAGCTGATGTCGATACAAGGCCAGCGACCACTTCGAGCCCGGATAGACAAACGAGAGGAACGACAACCCGGATGTGGTCTCCTCTGATATCGCAGCACGGAGGCCGGTGACCGTATCGATCCCCCACCCCGTCGGCGGACCAGATACCCGCCCGCCCTCGGTGTAGGGCGTCTCGTAGTTCCGCCGCCGCAGCTCTAAAGAAACCTCCGGCCGCAGGAGTTGGACGAGACCTGCGGGGTTGGCGAAGGCCGCGGTCGCATCATCCGCGAGGGCGACGAAAGCACCACCCAATGCCATGCTCCGAGCCCCGGGGTTGGAGAAGCTGAACTCGAGGGCCGGCGGCGCTTCCTGGGCCACTGAAATCCCGGGCACCAGCAAGGCCGTGAGGGACACCGCAACAAGCGCAAAAAGACGCTTCACAGCGGCATTGGATCCATATTCGATCGTGGCAACCACGTCCCAGATCGTAGCACGGGGAAAAGCCTCAAGAGACCCTCATAACGACCTCAGGTTTCCATCAAGCGGTGGCCTCATTGACGGCCCACATTGATGGAGACGAGGAGGTTCGTCATGCAACAAGCGAAGAAAACCATCACCGCTCTCATCGCGCTCATGATGGTGGCCGCCGTCGCGGCCGCCCAACAACAGTGGACCATCACAGGTCAGGACGTCCCAGAGCTGGCCGCCGTAGACCAGATGATGCGTGAAATTATGCAGGAGAACGACATCCGCGGCGGTTCGGTTGCAATCGCCAAGGACGGAAGGCTCGTTTATGCGCGTGGTTTCACCTGGGATCAGCCCGCGATCGAGCCTGTTCAACCCACCACGCTGTTTCGCATCGGCAGTATCGCCAAGTCGATCACCTCGGTCGCCATCCACCAGCTCATCGAACGGGGCCTGCTGGCGCACAGCACATTGGTGCAGCCAATCCTCGGACTGCAGCCGCCACCCGACCGGTCCGCAGACCCGTTGTTCGACTCCGTCACGGTGGATCACTTCCTGACCCACACCAGCGGCATGTATGCTCACAACGTCTACACAGTGGGCGATGTGGTCACGGCTGCACTCGGTGTCGAAGGGCCACCGACCAAGAGGGAGATCACTTCCTTCATGCCCACTGTTCCGTTCTTCTTCGAGCCGGAGACATCCTGGGACTACAACAACTTCGGCTACATCATGCTCGGCATGTTGGCTGAGCAGGTCACTGGTCGCGACTTCCCAGAGTATGTCTTCGACAACATATTCCGCCCGGTCGGCGTCTCCCGAGCCCGCATGCCGCACTCTCTCCCCTCCGAGCTCGCACCGACCGAAACGACCTACGACGGAGTCGATGGCAATCCGTACACAGAGATCGCGGAGAACGCCTTCGCGGCAGGTCTCATGGTGATGTCGGCGCCCGACCTGGCACGGCTCTACTCCTCGATCTTCGATCACCCTGAGGCCAGCGGATTGCTCGATAACCAGACGTTGGAGGCGATGGTGTCCATTCCGTTTGCCGCCGGTGAGGAGTTGGGATACGGGCGCGGTTGGGTCAACAAAGACTTTTTCATCAACTCGGGCCACACAGTCGGCTGGCTCACGAATCCAAACGACACACACCGGATTCACTCCCATAGCGGCGGCGGCATGGGTGTCCACACGCTTGCCCTGTGGCGATCTGACGGCATAGTCTTCGTATGGTTCACCAACAAAGACCCGGTCGTGGAGACCATCGACTTTCCCCAAATCACCTCGTGGCCGGATCACGATCTGTGGGCGTCCGTGGGGATCTCAAACGAGCCGGTGGGCTCGGCACCCGTCGAATCCTGGATCCCTGCAGTCGCCCGAACCGACGGTGTCGGTAACAGCGTTTGGCGATCCGATGTCGGACTGCTCAACCGTTCCTCAGCTACCAACACTGTCCGTCTCAGGTATCACGAGAAGAACGGAGCGATAGACCGAGAGCTCGAGCTGGCGCCCGGCGAGTCGCGGACGATTTCGGATGTCGTCGGTTCATTCGACCGAAACGGTTCCGCACCGCTCCAGGTCTTCTCGGCAGATGCCCTCACCGTCACCTCTCGGACCTACAACCAATCGCTCGACGGGACATTCGGCCAGTCCCTGGACGGTGTCACCGCTACCGGCGGACTCGAGTCGGGCGAGTCGGCAGTGTTGATGCAGCTCCGTGAAGACGACACCACGCGCTCCAACATCGGCATCCACAACCAGTGGCGGCGGTCGGCCAGGGTCGAGGTCGAGCTCTACGACGGCGACGGTTCGTTGGTGATTCGGCGCGCCCGGGATATTCCTGCGCAACAGACCGTGCAGCTCAATCGCCCGTTCTTCAAACTCGGCGGCCGAGACGACGTTGAATCGGGATATGCGGTCATCTCGGTGCGCTCCGGTCAGGATATCTACGTTTATGGGTCGGTGATCGACAATGCGACCGGCGACCCCACCGCCATTCCGATGAAGATCGGGTCTGGTGACGACCGGCAGTGGATCGCCGCCGCCGCGCACGGTGGCGGTGCACACGGCAGCGTCTGGCGAACCGATGTGTGTCTGCTCAATCGATCGGGCGAGACAACCTCGGCGGACCTCATATTCCACCGCGACAACGGCGAGACCGGAACGTATTCCACCACTTTGTTCGACGGCCAGCAGCTCGTTCTCGGAGACATTGTCGCCGAGTTGGGCATGGCCGGTTCGGGAGCGATCGAGATCAACGCTGACGGACCTCTGTTGGCAAGCTCCCGAACTTACAACTCGGGCGAAGATGGCACCTTCGGCCTCTTTCTTGACGGCGTATCGGCTCGAGGGGCGGCCGACAAAGGTGAAATCGTCTGGCTGCCTCAACTACGGCAGAATGAATCCTTCCGCACCAACATTGGCCTTGCCAACACCGGTGACGCCCAGGCCCGCGTTCGGATCTTCCTATACGACGCATCCGGCGGCGAGCTGGTCTCCAGATGGAAGACTCTCGAAGCGGGTGGGTGGATGCAGCTCCAGGAGCCGTTCGCCCGGCTCGCCGGGCGCTCCGACATCGTCTCTGGGTCCGCAAAGATCGAGGTCGATTCGGGAAACGGCCTGATCGCGTACGCATCGGTGATCGATAACGCTACCAACGACGGCACAGCCATCTCGATGAAGAGGTGACCCATATGGGGAGACGAAGAAACAACAACAGGAGGTCCGCGATGTTTACGCCCCACGAAGGAAACGCGTCACCAT
>JACXWA010000012.1 GCA_014764485.1 Candidatus Sulfomarinibacter kjeldsenii | reverse complement strand
CTTTTCGTTTCGGCTCCGATGAGTAACTATTGAAAGGCCTTTTTCGTTTAACTCCGTGAGAGGAAAAGGGAGGAGAGTTCAATGCGCGCACGCCTCACCATCGCCGCAATCGCGGCACTGTGTCTGTTTGCCACCGGCGCTTCCGCCGAAATCGAGGTCCATGAGAAGCACCGCTTCGACGCCCGTCCGGGCGCAACGGTCGTCATCGACGTGTCATTCCACAGCGTCGAGGTCACTGCCCAACCCGGCAGCTCGGTCGACGTGACAGTAGATCTAACAATCAAGGGCGACGGCACCTCGGCCAAAAACCTTGCGAACGACCTCCGCCCGGTCTTCAAAGAGGACGGCGACAAGCTGATCATCCGTTCGGTTCGGAAAAAGGGATGGAACTGGAAATCGGTCAAGGCCAAAGGGAAGATTGTCGTGCAAATGCCACCCGGGATGAACCTGACGATTGACTCCTCATCGGGTAGCGCCAGGATCAACGGGGATTTTGCTGACTCGAAGGTGGTTTTTGACGCATCCTCAGGAAGCCTGACGGTGGACGGAGCGATGCGGGAGCTGCACTCCGATCTCTCTTCGGGATCGGTTCGGGCGACCGTGAGCCGGCCCCTGGAGGTCTTCACCTCCGACGCTTCCTCTGGCTCCGCGCGTCTGACCGGGGGCGCCCGTGTGGCGCATGTCGAGTCCTCGTCCGGTAGCATCAACGTCTCCGGTCTGCTGGGCGAAGGTAAATTCAGCGCGTCTTCCGGCAGCATCAAGGCCCAGTGGGATGCAATCCCACCTCAGACCACGGTGCGCGCGGGCGCATCCTCGGGCAGTGTCACCCTGTGGTTCCCGCAGGGCACCAAGATTTCTGGCTCGCTCGACGTCAGCTCGGGAGGGCTCCACAGCGACTTTCCTGCCCTGGTTCGCGGCAAGGACAGACTCGAACTCGACGGCGGACCCGATGCTGTGAATATCGAAGTCGATACTTCGTCGGGAAGCATCAAACTGCTGACGAATTAGCAGGCGACAGCCCAGTTCTTTCTGTCATCCCGACCGAGGGCCGGGCTTGTCACGGTGAAGCCTGTAGGGCGAAGCCGGAACGGCCCGAGTGGAGGGATCTGTGGAAAAGACCGGTGACCCCTCGCGGTCCACACCACAGATTCCTCCACTCGATCGCAAGGCTCATTCGGTCGGAATGACAGTTGGCAGGTTCCCCTGAAAGGGGTCGCCGTCAGTCCGATTTTTCCTTTGGCGCAACGGGCATCGGTTTGCGCGGCAACATCTCGTCACGGTTGGCGGCGTGCCAGATGAACGAGGCCAGGATCACCGCTGACTTCTTGAGGTCATCGGGATTGAGGTGGTCGTAGGTGTCAACGTTCGAATGGTGGGTGCGCCCCATGTAGTCCATACCGTCCTGAACAAACTGGAAGCCCGGAATTCCAACCCAGTCAAACGGTTGGTGGTCGGTTCCGGAAGTGGTTCCCATCGTGACGTTGTCCGCACCGAGGTCGGCAAACGGTTCCAGCCAGGCCTCAAAGATCGGAACGATCGCGGCATTCTCTTGCGCATAGATGCCCCGGATCTGTCCACCGCCGTTGTCGATGTTGAAGTAGGCCGAGACCTTGGCGTGACCGGGCAGCGGTTGGATCGGCCAGGTCCGTTCCCGCGCAAATGTCGGCAGAGCAAGCTGCTCCGGGTCTGTCGGTTCCGGCCGGGTCGCGAGATGAAGTTTGACGTAATCTCTCGAGCCCATATATCCCTGCTCCTCACCGCTCCAGAAGGCGGCACGGATGGTCCGTCGGGGCTTCAGTCCGGCATCCTTGAGGATCCGCAGCGCTTCCATCACAACTGCGCAGTTGCCACCATTGTCGGTTGCGCCGGTACCGGTGTGCCACGAATCTAGGTGGCCGCCCACCATGACAATCTGATCGGCCAGATCCGATCCGGGCATGTCTGCGAGGGTATTGTAAGCCTGACCGTCCTCTTCGAACCAACGCACCGCGACGTCGATCTCGAGCTCGGGTTCGATCTCTCTATCCAGCATCCTCACCAGTCGGTTGTATTGCTCGGTTGTCATAGCGAGCGCCGGAACTCCGAGCGGCCTGTCGCCTTCCCGGTTGGACCTGTTCCCTGTCACCCGGACCAATCCGTTATCACGGGAGCTCGGTTCGATGGTCGCGACCACGCCTTCTTCTTCGAGAAAGGCAGCCAGGCTTTTCCAGAAATTGAATCGTTTGAGCATTCGCTTCCGCCACTTACTCGGACGGTCGCTCGGGACGTCGTACTGCTCGAGTTCTTCCAGCCGCACCTCGTCCCAGCGTCGGAAGAGCTCTGCGTCGATCTGCGTCGGTTCCGCCGCTTCCTCGAGCAGGACGATCGCTCCACTGAGCTTGCCTTTCCACTCCTCGAGATCTTCAACGGACTCGAGAGTTGCACGCACCACTCTCCCCCGGACCGGTCCGTCTGTTCCCGGAGACCAGGCTTCGGGCAACGCCTCGAGCGGCTGCACGTAGGGTTCGAGCATTCGTACCTGGGCCCGTTCCATCATCCAGCTGCGGCCGAAATCGTAGGCCTCGAGCCACGCCTCGAGACCCCACTCCTCGAATGTCGCCTCGGCCCATCTGTGTGCTTCGAGCTCCTGAGGCGAGCCCGTCAATCGCGGCCCCACCCCCTCCGACAAGTGCCAGGCGAGGTCCATGACCTCTGAATGTCGGAAGCCCTGGTCACGAATTTTGGTCACCGCATCGAGGTCAACAGGCTCCTCGGCGAATGCGACCGGAGCGAGTAGAAACAGGGAAAAAACAAACGCAATTGAACTAAAACGACGCATCAGGCCCCCCCATCGTCGAACCGCGAAAGTATAGCGCATTCATTGAGTGCATAAGGGGGTGAGCGAACGAGCGGATAAAGTCTCGGGGGGAGCGCGGGCCGGAATTCCTAATTCCTAATTCCGAATTCCGAATTTGGCGGGCTGGCCGCTAATCCCGCTGCCCATTCATCCTTTCGACCTTCTGCCCGATGAGGAGCGCCATCTCGAGGGACTGCTCGTAATTGAGTCGCGGATCGACCCGCGATTCGTAGGCACGCTCGAGGTCGACCTCGGTCAGCCCGCGGGCGCCGCCTACGCACTCGGTGACGTTGTCACCCGAAAGCTCGAAGTGCACGCCACCCTGGTAGGAGCCCAGTTCCGCGTGGACATCGAAGCTCTGCTCAAGCTCCGAGAGGATGTTGTCGAAGCGCCTCGTTTTGTGGCCGCTGGCGGTCTTTTCGGTGTTGCCGTGCATCGGGTCGCAACACCACAGCACAAGGCGGCCAGAGCGCTGCACCGCTTCGACCAGGGGCGGAAGCTTCTCGGTCACCTGGCCGTGCCCCATCCGGTGGATAACCGTGATCCGCCCCGGTTCGGAGTCGGGGTCGAGGATCTCGAGGAGTTCGAGCAGCCACTCGGGATCCATTTCGGGGCCAATCTTGACGCCAATCGGATTGCGGATGCCGCGGAAGTAATCGGCATGGGCACCCTCGACCTCCGCCGTCCGCATGCCGATCCACGGAAAGTGTGTGCCGAGGTTGTACCATCCTTCACGCCGTGGCACCTGGCGAGTCACCGCCTGCTCGTACGGCAGGAGGAGCGCTTCGTGGCTTGTGAAGAAGTCGACCCGGCTGATTTCCGCGGCCCGAACGCCGGCCAGGGTCTCCATGAAACGGAGCGAGTCGGAGACACTCTTCACCATCTCCTGGTATTCCCCTGCACGAGGAGAGTGTGCAACAAACTCGAGATCCCAGTATTCGGTGTGGTGGAGGTCGGCAAACCCACCGTCGACAAGCGAGCGGATAAAATTCAGGGTCAGCGCAGCGTGTTCGTAGCCACGCAACATCCGCTCCGGATCCGGGATACGGTCAGCGGCGGTGAAGTCAGGGCCGTTGATGATCTCGCCGCGGTAAGTCGGCAGGGTCACGCCATCACGCTCTTCGGTGTCCGCGCTGCGTGGTTTGGCGTACTGGCCGGCAAATCGACCGACCCGGGTGATGCGGCGTTTGAGCCCGAAGGTCAGCAACAGGCTCATCTGAAGGAGGATCTTGAGCTTGTTGGTGATGATCTCCGCCGAGCACTGGTCGAATCGTTCGGCGCAGGCGCCCCCTTGGAGAAGGAACCGTTTTCCTTCTGCGGCCTCCGCAAGTTGAACCCGCAGCCGTTCGACCTCCCATGAGGTGACCAACGGCGGTAAAGAGGCCAGCTGCTCGACCGTTGACTCCACCACCTCCCGGTCCGGATAGGTCGGCTGCTGTCCGGCAGGCTTGCTCTGCCACGATGAGGGGGACCACGTCGCCATGAAGCGGGCATAGTACACCAATGTCTTCGAGGCTGTAACCGATGAGCAGTAAAGGGTTAAGAGTAAAGAGTGAAGGATGAGAGCCGAGACAAGCACGGGTGCGCGCCTCAGGACTCAAGCTTAGCCCTTAACTCTTTACTCTTAGCTGTTTACAGCCGGGATTTCACGGCATTTACCAGTTTTAAAAAATCAACCTTGACAGAATTTTATTTGTAACATACAACTAACTCTGAGATGAAAGTGAACTGCGGCATCGATATCCAGGACTCACAAGCCCGGCAACTCCGCGAGGCCATTCGCGCCCTGGTACGTCGATTCTCGCTCGCGGAGAGGGCGGATATGAGTTGCTGCGGAATGACGGTAGCTCAGGCCGCCACCCTCGAGGCCATGACCGACGGCAGTTTGCGATTGAGCGATCTCGGGAAGCGGCTCGGGATCGCGCCCAGTACGCTGACCCGCAACCTCGCCCGCCTCGAGGATCGCGGTCTGATCCGCAAAGAGACCGATCCGATCGACGGACGCGCGCAACGGGTGGCGTTGACCGATGCCGGCTTTGCAGCGGCCGGCGAAGTCAGGCGTCAGGAAGAAGTCTTTACCCTTTCGGTCCTCGATCACTTGCCACAAGGGTCGGCGGCTGATGCTCTGGCAACCCTCGAAAACCTGCTGATTGCGGTGCGAAGCGCTTCAGAGGCCTGCTGCCCCGGCGCCTACGATCATCTCGTCAGCTCAGCCCAGACCAGTGTCACAGGAGGACAGTATGAGTGAGAAGATCCCCCAACCCGACAAGGTTCCTGCCGACTCCGAGTCGGTGATTAAAACCGTCCGCGAACGATACGGAGCTTTCGCGAGCGTCGGCACATCGTGCTGCGGTCCGCAGACAACAAGTTGCTGCGCCACCGGCGACGTTGCCGCCAGGCTCGGCTACGATTCCGTGGACCTCGACCTCCTGCCCGACGGCACCAACCTCGGGCTCGGCTGCGGTGCTCCGCTCGAGCACCTCGAACTCAAGGCCGGAGAGACCATCGTAGATCTCGGATCCGGCGCCGGAATCGACGCATTGATAGCGGCCCGCCAGGTCGGTACCGATGGAAAGGTCATCGGCGTCGATATGACTCCGGAGATGCTCGCGGCGGCGCGCAGAAACGCCGAAACCGCCGGCGCCGATCAAGTTGATTTCCGCGAGGGCAGGCTCGAGAACCTGCCGGTGGATGACGCCTCCGTGGATGCCCTGACGAGCAACTGCGTCATCAACCTGGTGCCCGACAAGGCGCTCGTATTTTCGGAGATCGCCCGCGTCCTCCGACCCGGAGGCCGACTGGTGGTCTCTGACATCGTTCTCGACGGGGACCTTCCAGACCCAATCCGAAAAAGTGTCCTCGCCTACGTCGGTTGTGTGGCGGGTGCCGAGCGCAGGGAGCGGTACTTTGAAATGCTCACCGATGCGGGTCTCGGTGAGGTTGAAATCCTCAAGGACGTCGATTTCCTCGAGATGACCGAGAAGGCTTCGCCGGCGGAAACCGTGTCGCTCATGGAGCAGGCAGGAATCCACCGTGACGAAGTTGTCGGCATCGTGCGTTCGGTGACCTACCGCGCAAAAAAAGCGTAAGAGGGTGAGGGCCCACCCACCCATTTTGAACCGCAAAGATCGCGAAGAGCGCAAAGAAGTCAGCTAACCCAGGCGAGGGTTTTCTTTGCGATGGCCTTTGCGGTCTTTGCGTTCTTGGCGGTTCAATAAAGCCGAGGAATCAGGCACCAGGGGCCACGAGGCAGTGAGACCAGGCAATTTGTCATCCAACCTGCCATCCCCTGTTGACCTGATCGTCTCGCAGGCCCTCATCCCCTACCGAGCACGATCATCCGCATTCGCAGAGGCTTTCGGGATTGAAGTAGACTCCTTCCCGTGAATCTGGAACTCGAACTCGCTCTGCGCTTCTTACGGCGCCGTACCGGCGTGCTGCTGCGCGGTACTGCCATGGCTGCGTTTGCAGGTGTCGCGCTTGCTGTTGCAGCCCTGGTCATCACGCTCGCCCTCATGAACGGCTACTCGAGGGCCATCGCCACCGCTCTCCAACGGGGTAACGCTCACATGGTGGGCTTCGCCCTTGGGTCGCTGGAACCCGGAGAGGCGGAAAGACTCGCAGGCCAGATTGCAGCCGTCGACGGCGTTCTTCGTGCGACACCGGTGACTTACCTGACGGGGCTTCTGGACGATCCTGCGGAGCCCACCAACCCCGTGCCCATCACCCTCAAGGCGGTCGCCGAACCACCCTCATATACCGGGCTCGACGAGTGGCCTTCCGGAGATGGGCTGGTTGCGGTCCTCGGCGAACGCTTGGCGATGAAAGTTGATTTCGAGAGCGGAGACACAGCCACCGTTCGCCTGCCGCCGGAGGGTGGGTCGTGGATTCTGCCAGCGCTCCGACTCGAGGTCGTTGGCACCTTTCGTCTTGCGTTTGCGGAGTTTGACGAGCAGTGGATCACGGTGCCCCTGGCCGAAACCCTTCGCATGCTGCCTAAAATGGGAATCGCGGGTATAGAGATCGAGGTTGCCGACCCGATGGCAGTCGAGGAAGTGCGCCAACGTCTCACGGATCTGGATCCACGCCTCCTCTATACCGACTGGCGCGAAATGAACAGCTCTCTCTTCGCAGCTCTCCGCTGGCAGACACTGTCGCTTTTCGTCGTCCTCAGCCTGGTGGTCACCGTGGCCTCGTTTCAGGTCAGCTCGGCGCTGGTGGTGCTCGCGATCGACAAGCAGCGGTCATCGGGAATGCTGCAAGCGTTGGGCGCCACACCAGCGCGAATCCGCAGGGTGCTGGTCTACTCCGGCCTGCTGCTCGGCGGATCCGGGGTCGTTGGGGGTATTTTCTTCGGGTCCATGATCAGCTGGATCATGACCGCCACAAGGGTGGTTCGCTTCCCACCCGGTCTGGCTCGTGTCTACATGGTGGATTCGATTCCCCTGATCCCGTCCCCGCTCCACCTCGTGGCGGTAGCCGGGATCTGCCTGGTGATCGTCTTTCTCGCCTCAGTATGGCCGGCCTGGAAAACCTCTCGGCAAGATCCTGTCGCGTCACTCCGAGCCGTTTAGAATTCTCACTCATATCAGCTCCCCGGTGGAAATTTAAGAGACTGCGTCGCCGTTTCGATTGTTGATGCCTCGCCCCCGAATCGGCGGAATTTCGCGTGGTACGCTGAATCACGACGTCAATCCAGGGGCCAAGCGTGAGCACCGCCACAGCCGTCGCCTACGGGTTGCGCCATCATTGGATACTTTATGTACGAGCTTCAATTTCACCCCGCGGACATCCGCAAACAGGTCCGTTACTACTTCCTGGGCCGCAAGGGTTTCCGTCGCCTTGTCGCAGGAGGAGTGGTAGCCGCGGTGGTATTGATTGCGGGCTTGGTCCTCGCCCCTCTCGGCATCCAGTCCCTGCTTCTTGCCGGTCGGCTCCATTCGCTCGGTCAACAGCATCAGATGCACCACGAGGTGCTCGAACAGCGAACCTTGACCCTCAACCGGCTCGAACGAGATGTGGTCTCGGCGCGAGCCCTGCAGCAACAAATGGGGCTCATTCTCGGCTCTCCACAGGGATCCGAAGGTCCCGGAGGTTATCCCGAGCCACCTCCCGACGACCTCCTCGTGCCTGAGGCGCAGCTTGCGGTCCGGCGTGGACTGAAGTTGGATTCTGACACCAAGGCCCTCTTGACCCTGGCCGACGAGCTGGCGAGCTTCGCCCGCTCCAACGAGGACCTGGCACAGGCTGTGCCCTCAATCTGCCCGCTACCCGTCGGCACCTTCGTCCTCACCTCACCTTTTGGAAACCGAACCTCGCCGTTCACCAACACGGTCGATTTTCATTCGGGTCTTGATCTCGCGGCTCACGAGGGAACGCCGATCCTCGCTGCAGGTGGCGGACGGGTGGTGTTTGCGGGCCGATATCCGCTGCGCCGTAATGTTCGCTGGTGGCGCTACGGCAACGTCGTCGTGCTGGCCCACGGCGAACGCTACCTGACAATCTACGCCCACCTCCAGGAGATCTCCGTCCGGAGAGGGGCGACCCTGCGAAGGGGCGAGGAGCTCGGAACCGTCGGCAACACCGGCTGGAGCACCTCACCACATCTCCATTACGAAGTCCGGGTCAGGCCCGAGGAAGACAATGAGCCACGACCGGTGGATCCGCGGATCTACATTCTCAACTACCAGTGGACCGGCCATGAGGAGCTCCTGGTCCGTGCCCGTAGCGCCCCGGCACCGTCATTCGACCCGCTGCCATCGCGCATGCGAGGGAGGTAAGACAATGGAACAGGCCAAGAACTTTCCCACCATGATCATCCCCAACGGTACAGAAGTTTCGGTCAACGAGCACGGCCAGCTATCGATCCGCACTCCTGGCAATCTGGTCATCCAGAACTCCGGCGTGTACTCGGTGATCGAGTCTGGCAGCGGCTCGGTACGGATCGATCCGGACGTCAAGGTGGAAGCCGTGTCCGTACAGGCGGCAGAATCCTGCTTTGTGGCCGGCCAACTCACCGCCTGGAGGGTTCGTGCGCGTACGATCACTCTCGAACGAGGCGCTCAAGCGAACATCATGCTCCAGGAATCGGAATCCCTCGAGCTCGACGGGAATGCCCGACTTGTCGGAAACTTCTCCTCCGAGAAGGAGCTCTACCTGATGCTCGGCAGGTTCAGCCGCGAGCTCCGCGACCTGCCCAACGGCATCTTCGCGGGGGACGAGGCAGGCGCCAGGATTCCCGCCGGGACGGCAGGGACCAGCCCCGCGGCAGCTGAGTCTGAAGATCCATTCGTTTCTCCCGACGGCGAGGATGAACCGACACCGCAAAGGCGGCAGGAACAGAGTGAAGTCATTTCCCTCGTTCGAGTCATCCTCGAACGCGAAATCGGCAGGGCAGGATCCGAGGGTGGCGAACGTGAAGTGCTGGCCCGGCTTCTCGAGCTGGTCCGGAGTAACGACCTCGAAAAACTCGGCGACGAGTATCGCTATCTGATCTCGCAGGTAGAATCCCCCACCGAAGAGCTCGAGCGAGCGCGGGATATCCTAGCCAAGATGTTGGCTCAAGCCTAGCCTGCATATCTCACCAATTCACTGCTTCGGGCCCACAAAAACCTCTTAAATGAAGGGGTTTATGGACTGTCTTCTGTGGGCGCGTCCTTTAGGGCGCACGAGAAGTGCGTTGAAGCGATCGTAGGCGGGCCCTGAAGGACCCGCCTACAAGGGATCCCCTGCGATTTCAGCAAGATGCCGAGTTGGTAATCATCTCTGCAATTTTCCGACTTCAACGGCACTGGAATTTTCTTCGGTGATGGTAATCTTCACCCTGATGTTGACAGGGAGGAATGCGAACCTATGAGCGAGGTCGGTGCAGCTGCGAAAACGCCCCTTTTTGAGGAACACCTGGCGGCTGGAGGGCGGATGGTTGAGTTCGCCGGGTTCGAGCTGCCGGTTCAATATACGAGCCTTACCGAAGAGCATCACGCAGTTCGCACGCGGGCCGGCCTCTTCGACGTCTCCCACATGGGCGAAATCGCGATCCGCGGCCCTGCCGCTCTCGATTTCGTACAGCTCATCTCATGCAACGATCATCAGAAAATGACGGTCGGTCGGGCCCAGTACACCGGCATCATGTATCCCGAAGGAACCTTTGTCGACGACACCCTCGTCCACAAGATGGCCGACGACGAGTTTCTACTGGTGGTCAACGCCGCCAACCGGCACAAGAATGTCGCCTACCTCACCGAGCTCGCTGCGAATTTTGACAGCGCCGACGTCGTCGACCTTTCGAACAATTTCGCCCAGTTGGCCCTTCAGGGACCGCTGGCGGAGGAGATTCTCCAACCACTCACACCGGAGAACCTGGGCGAGCTCAAGTACTACCGCTTCATCGAGGGCGACGTTATGGGCACGGCGGCAATCATCGCTCGCACGGGCTACACCGGCGAGGACGGATTCGAGCTCTACGTTGCGCCATCGGCCGCTCCTGGGCTGTGGCGGGAAATCCTCGACCGTGGCCAACCACACGGCGTACTTCCGGCAGGACTCGGGGCCCGCGACACACTTCGGTTCGAGGCAGGGATGAGCCTGTATGGAAACGACATCGACAACACCACGACACCGCTCGAGGCCGGACTCGGCTGGATCGTCAAGTTCAAAAAAGGCGACTACATCGGCCGCGACGTGCTCGAGCGCCAGAAGGAGGAGGGTGTTGAGCGAAAGCTGATCGGCTTCGAAATGAACGAGCGGGGCATAGCCCGCCACGGTTATCCCGTTCTGCTTGCCCAGGACGACACGGAACCGGTCAGCTACGTCACCTCGGGCACTCAGTCACCAACCCTTGGCAAAGCGCTCGGAATGGCCTACCTTCCCATCGAGGCAACCGAGGTTGGCACGGAGTTCTTTGTTCAGATCCGAAACCGCACCGCCCCCGCGCGGGTGGTCGAGCTGCCTTTCTACTCTCGGAAGAAAGTTTGATGGCCACAAGGAGGAGAACAGATGACCATACCTGTTGATCTGATGTACGCCCGCTCGCACGAGTGGATCAAAATCGAGGGCGATTCGGTTTCGGTGGGAATCTCTCACTACGCACAAGACCAGCTCGGCGAGGTCGTTTATGTCGAGCTGCCCGAAGTCGGAACCGCCTTCGCTGTCGGTGACGAGCTCGGCACCCTCGAGTCCGTGAAGGCAGTCTCAGAGTTTCTGGCGCCGGTCGCCGGCGAGGTGCTGGAAGTCAACACGCGCCTCGAGGACGAGCCTAACCTCGTGAACGACGACCCCTACGGTAACGGCTGGCTGGTCAAGCTGAGCGGTTCGGCCGAGGGCGGGGAATTCCTCGACGCCGCAGGTTACAAGGAGTTTCTGGAGCAGGAGAGCGCCTGATGCATCCATGGGTCGGCGCCGGCCCCGAGGACCGGCGACAAATCCTTTCCGAGCTTGGCCTTCAATCGATCGACGAACTCTTCGCATCGATCCCAAGCGGTGTCTGTGTGGACGGCCTCGATCTTCCACCAGCAAGGGATGAGGACTGGATCCGCCGTACTCTCGGAAATATGGCGGCGACCAATATCTCGATGGACTCGATCCCCTGCTTTCTTGGCGCCGGCGTTTACCGCCACGTACAACCGAGCGTTGTGGATGCGGTCCTTTCGCGGGCAGAGTTTTTTACCTCATATACCCCGTACCAACCGGAGATCTCTCAGGGCACGTTGCAGGTGATCTTCGAGTTCCAGACCCTGATCAGCCGCCTCACCGGCCTCGATGTGGCCAACGCCTCCCTCTACGACGGCGCCACCGCACTGGTCGAAGCAGCGCTTTTCAGCCATCGCGTACTGCGAAGCAAGCGAGACCTGGTAGTCATGGCGGAGACCATCCACCCCATGTACCGGCGGGTCCTCGACACCTACACCGAAGCTGCAGGAATCGAGGTTGCAGTTGTCCCACCCGGGGCCGACGGCCGCCTCGACCCGGAACGCGTTCGTGAGGCAGCTGGCGATCGAGCCTGCTGCGTTGCCATCCAATCACCCAACTTCCTCGGCATTGTCGAGGACCTCCCTCAGCTGGCCACGGCCACCCACGATTGCGGAGCCCTGGCAATTGAAGTCGTGACCGAAGCCGCCTCACTCGGCATTCTCAACGGCGGCGGCAGCTTCGGGTTCGATGTCGTGTGTGGTGAGGCGCAGTCATTCGGCGTCGCCCCAGGTTTTGGCGGCCCACATCTCGGTTTCTTTGCCTGCTCCTCGAAACACCTCCGCCAGATGCCGGGGCGGTTGGCCGGCGAGACGGTGGACGAAAACGGCACCAGGGCTTTCTGCCTGACCCTGTCGACCCGAGAACAGCACATTCGCCGCGCCAAAGCGACCTCCAACATTTGCACCAATCAGGGCTTGATGGCCCTCGCCGCCACAGTTTGGCTCGAGGCGATCGGTGGCAACGGACTGCGTGAACTCGCCGCCTCCTGCCTCGCTCGCACCGAGGAGCTCAAGCGACGCATCACAGCCATCGGCGCTCCGTGGCGCCTCGCCTACCCTCAGAGCCCGACCTTCAACGAGTTCCTGCTCGTCGGTCCCGGCAGTGGCACGGAGCTGGTGGAGCGGCTCGCCACCAAAGGCGTGCTTGCCGGCGTCCCAACCACCGATTGGGGCGGAACATGGCCCGACGGCGTATTGGTTGCGGTCACCGAGTGCAATTCGGGCAAAGATCTCGATGCATTCGCTGCCGCGCTGGAGCAGCTGTCGTGAAACGGCGAGCAATCCGTTCTGAACCGCTTTTCTTCGAGCGCAATTCGCGACGGGTGCGACGCCAGGGGTATCTGTTGCCGGTCCTCGATGTGCCGGAGGTCACGCCCAGCGAGGTTCTCCCGCCGGAGCTGATCCGTAAGCCCGATCCCCACTTCCCCGATATCTCCGAGATGGAGGTTGTACAGCATTTCCACCGCCTGAGCCAGCTGAATTATGCGGTCGATGAGGGCCTCTACCCTCTCGGGTCCTGCACCATGAAGTACAACCCCCGCATCAACGAAGAGATCGCCCGGCTCCCAGGCTTTGCTTCCCTCCACCCCCTCCAACCCCAATCACAGATCCAGGGCGCCCTGCGCCTCATCTGGGAACTCGAGGAGTCGCTCAAGGCGATCACAGGGATGCCGGGAGCGACCCTGCAGCCGGCCGCCGGTGCTCACGGTGAGCTCACCGGCATCTTGATGATCCGCAAGGCCCTCGAGGCTCGCGGCGAGAAACGAGAGATCGTGCTCGTGCCCGACTCGGCACACGGCACCAACCCCGCCACCGCTACGTTTGCAGGCTATCGTGCGCAGGAGATCCCGTCCGCCGACGACGGCACGGTCGATCTCGGCGCCCTCGACAGGATGATGGACGACACAGTAGCCGCTCTGATGCTGACCGTCCCCAACACTCTCGGTATCTTCGAACATCAGATCCTCGAAATCGCGGATCTTGTCCACAGCCGTGGCGGCTTCATATACATGGACGGCGCCAACCTCAATTCATTTGTGGGACGCGCGCTCCCAGGTCTGATGGGCGCCGACGCCATGCACATCAACCTCCACAAGACTTTCTCGACGCCGCACGGTGGGGGCGGACCCGGGGCCGGCCCGGTGACGGTTTCCGAAGCTCTCCTCCCACACCTCCCGGTGCCAAAGGTCCAACGCGACGATAATGGTTTCGAACTCCTGTGGAAGGACCCGGCGTCGATCGGCCAGATGCGCGGTTTCTACGGCAATTTCCTGATCCTCGTTCGGGCCCTCACCTATATCTGGAGCCTCGGCGCCGAAGGCCTGCGCTCGATGTCGGACGTTGCGGTCCTCTATGCCAACCTGGTCCGGCACCGTCTGAATGGCGCCTACCACCTGAAATTCGATGCTCCGAGCCTGCACGAGGTGGTCTTCGACGACAGCATCCAGACCCGCCACGAGGTCCATAACGTCGACATCGCCAAACGCCTCCTCGATTACGGATTCCACCCTCCAACGATGTCGTTCCCGCTCATCGTCCACGGCGCACTGATGATCGAACCGGCAGAAAGTGTTGCCCCCGACGAGATCGAGGCCTTCTGCGACGCGATGCTCGCGATCGCCGAAGAGGCAGAGTCGGATCCGGGGCTGGTTAGATCCGCTCCCCACGACACGCCCGTAGGGCGGGTCGACGAGGTCCGAGCAGCTCGAAACCTCAAAGTCACGTGGACGCCTGACGACGAGGGTTAACGGCTATTCGGCTTTACGGCTATTCGGGCCAGCCGCGCACCGGGTTGAATCGCAATCATCGCTAAGGTCGCAAAAATGTCTTTTTACCCAGGTTAAAAGACATCTTTGCGATGTTCTTTGCGGTCTTTGCGTGCATTGCGGTTCAAAACCCTCTTCAATCAGACGACGCGGAACCAGGGGCCGGAGATGCGGCGGTCGCGGCAGGAGGGGCAGCGGCCCGGTGGATGCGGCGCCGTGCTCTTGAAAACGAAGTCACATGCCTCGCAACATGCTGGTCTGAGAATCAGGCGTTGCCCACCGGCGCGAACGCTGCGATCGATGTGGCGGAGGTCCTCCTCGAGCACTTTGACGGTGAGACCGAAATCATGGCGGAGGTCGTCAAACTCCCACTCGGCGTCAGACAATTGTTCGACGATCTGCTGACGTCGGGTCCGCTCCATCGACTTCGCTCAGCGCGCGTCGGCGTTTTCAGCCAACCATTGGTGAATCGGCACATCGTCGATGTACAGCTCCTCCAACACCCCGACCCCACCGCGAACCCGGACACCGACTGAAGCCTCGCGTTGGCCGCGTCGGCCGCTCCAGACGGCCCGTCCGGCCTCCGGCGCAAGATCCTCGGCCATGTAGTAGCGCCGGAACGGCATCGATACCCAGACGAATCGATTCCCTTCCTCGTCGGGATAGACACCCCCCGCCCGCAACCTCAAGTAGGGCCCACTTGTTGGCTTCTCCGCTCTCGCCCACCCCAAGACTGCATACCCGTCGGTATCGATCTCGATCGGGAGATAGACGTGCTTCCCCGGCTTGACATCGAGATCGTCGGCTGCCGGCGCGCGATCCACTGCAAAGCGGATCGCAACGTAGCGGCCGCGAAAGGCGTCGACCGGGTCGACCGGCTGGATCCTGAAACGGAAGGCCTCACCGGTGCGCAGCGCAAGCTCGGATTTTACTATCGCGCCGCCGGCCACCGCCAGCTGCACCAGGGCCACAACCACAAACAGCGCCAGACGGAGGCTACGGTTCATTTCGCCTCCTCCTCAGCCGCGCGGAGACTCCGAGAAAGCACGACGTTGGCCACCAGGAATCCGATGCCGACAAGAATGAACGCGAAACCCTTCAAGACGAAGCCGAAGCCCGAATCGAAGAAACGCACCATCACCAACATCGCCACCACGAGCATCCCGAGATTGACGGTGCCGAGGTTTTGGCGCCGTACCCCTTCGGCGATTGTCGCGATGCCGACGACCAAAAGGAGGAGTGTAAAGCTCACCGCCCCGATCCATCTCGAGTCGGTCGCCACAGTCAGCGGCCACACGACCGCGACAAGCGGCACCGAAACCCCCCACAAAAGATAGAGGTTGTGCTGTCCGCGCTCCAGGAGAAGTGCCATCGCCACAATCGCCGCCAAAGGCAGGCCGATTGCCAGCGCCAGATCCAGCCACGACGTCACCTCGTGGAACCGTTCGGTGGTGTGAATGTGCTTCCAGCCGATGTGGCGCCACGGTTCGTCAAAACTCAGGATGAGCCACATGACGATGCTGCCGGTAATCCCAACCACTTCCAACGGCCGCCGCCACAGGCCCTCCTCGCCGCGCCGGCTGGCGGCGCCGAGGGTGATCATGAGGGCAAAGAGCCCGACGTAAACCACGATCCAGAGACCCGGCACTCGATGATCGAGCCCGAGTCCCGCAGCGACACAGAGAAAAAGGGCGATCGCCCACTGCAGATTCGCGGCGCGCAGACCCCGACGGCCAGAACGAAGAACCTGGACCAGGTGTGGAACCACTGCGGCCGCCAGGGGCCACATCACGAGGATCTGTGAACCCTCTACCTTGGCCGCACCGGCCCACCAGGTGAGCGAGGCGAGGAAGAGCATCGCCACCGCAGTGGAGTTGAGCAGCCACGGCAGCGGCGCCAGAAGCAGCGACCATCGCCACAGGAAGGACTCGAGGTCGCCTCCGGTGTGATAGGTCTGATCAACCAGGGCAATCGCGGCAGCTACGGTCAACGCCAACAGGGTCGCCGTACCCTCGCGCCAAGCCGTCGACTCGCATTTTTTTGCCAGGACCCAGCCGACCATCACCTGTGACACCAGCAACGGCGCCAGGGCGATTGTAGCCCGCGTTCCACGACCGAACGCTTCCCAGTTGTGGGCCAGGAGGAGGATCACACCGCCGCCGATGAGGAGGGCGCCAAAGACCGCGAAGATGGCGACCACCAGGCGGCGCCCGGAGCCCGACGTCTTTTCGGCATAATGTGCCCGCAGACGCTCGGCCACGGTGGCATCGATGACTCGTTCCGCCTCCAGCTTCGGGAGCTCTCCCAGCAACCAACGGATCGACAACCGTCCCATGATTGCCTTCAATTGTATCTTGAAAGTTCTAAGGCAAGAACTTTCAGGTATTTATGTCACCGCACCGGATAGGCCGGGCGTTCCGGTCGAACCGGCGGGTTTTCGTCGAGGGCCTTCAGCACCTCAGCGATAGCACGATCGAGCTGGGGATCTCCACCGTCGAGCATCAGCGATGGATCGTCGACAACTTCGATGTCCGGGTCCACGCCATAGTTCTCCACGTCCCACTCGCCATCAGTGTTGTAGAACGAGAAGGTCGGCACCGTCAGCCGGCCGCCGTCGACCAGCGCCGGGCATCCGGAGTAGCCGATCAGACCACCCCAGGTGCGGGTGCCGATAAGTGGCCCCAGGCCGGCGGCACGGAAATAGTAAGGGAAGGCGTCACCACCCGAACCACTCCAGGCGTTGATGAGCATCGCCTTGGGCCCGGTGTGGGCGATGGTCGGGGTCTGCCAGTCAACTCCGGATCGCACAGCCCAGAAGTTGTAGAGCGGGCGGCTGAGGAGTTCGACAAAGCGGTCCGGGATTTGACCGCCATTGTTGAAACGCTCATCAACGATAAATCCATCCTTGTTGTATTGAGCGCGGAACATCCGAAATAGCTCGGTTTGGCCACCTCTGCCGGTGCTCGGCACATAAGCATATCCAACGCGACCATCGGTGGCATCATCCACCTTTAGACGATTGCGTTCGATCCATGCCAGGTTTCGCAACCTGGATTCGCTGCCGAGAGTCTCGATCAGCACCTCGCGGGCGCCTTCGAGCGTCGGTTGATTGTTGACCGAGAGGATGATTGTCGAATCGGCCAGACCCTCGAACGCCGCCCACGGGTCCTTGGTTGCGTCGATGGGTGTGCCGTTGACCGCGAGCACCCAGTCGCCCTCGCTGACGTCGACCCCGGGCTCGGCGAGCGGCGACCGGACCTCGGTGTCCCAGGGCGCAGCTTTGACAATCTTGGCGATTCTGTAAGCGCCGTCGGTCAACTCCCAATCGACTCCGAGCAGGCCGACACCGCGTCGGTCGCCACGCTCGACATCGCCGCCCCCACGGTAGGAGTGCGAGGTATTGATCTCGCCGATCAGCTCACCAATGATGAAGTTGAGGTCCCAGCGGGTGATCACGTCGTCGAGCAGGGCGCCGTAGCGCTCGCGCATGGCGGGCCAATCGACACCATGCATATTGGGATCGTAGAAATAGTCCCTTTCCAGACGCCAGGCGTCGTTGAAAATCTGCCGCCATTCTTCGGGCGGGTCGACCATCATTTCCATCGACGAAGTCGCGAGGGGTTTGTCCATCTTCTGCTTCGCTGCGACTTTGACGATTGCAACCTTGCCGTCTGCGAGGACAATCATCTTCTTGCCGTTGGCCGAAAGACCGTATCCATCGGCATTGTCGAGGATTGTTTCTTCCTCGCGATCCTCGAGATCCCAGAAGACGATCGGAGAAGCTTCTGAATCAGAACCGGTACGCGGCTGCCGCTGGTAGATCACCTTGCCCTTGACGGCCGCCAGATTGTCGTACTGTCCCGCAGAGGGCGGCAGCACCACCCCACGTGCCTCGAAACCCTCGAGATCGATCTTTACGGGCTCGGCCTTCTCTGCCGTGTCGTCGTCCTTTTTCTCGTCTTCGTCCTTCTCTGTTTTCGCTTCTTCGCCGTCTTCTTCCTCGTCGTCACCGTTGTCCTCGACATCGTTGCGGGGCGCCAGCGGCGAAGGGACATCTTCACGCAATGGCACTGCGACAATGTTGGTGGGATTGGTGTAGATCCAGGTGCGATCGAACGACGAGTAGATGGGGTCGTAGGTGCGAGCAGACAGGTAATAGAGATATTTCCCTTCGGGGTCGAAGGCGGGATTGGCGCTGTCCACGAAGCCCGATGTCACTTGATGCTGCTTCCCACCAGCGGTGTCGTAGAGGAAGATTGCTGACTGGCGGTTGTCGAGGCCGCGCGAGAAGGCGAACCATCGGCTGTCCGACGACCAGCTCACGGAGAAGTTGTTGAGGCCACCCTGGGTCATCCATAGACCCCGGTCGACCTCGGTTATCTCTCCGCTCTCGACGTCGTAGAGGTGAATCACCTGCAGGTTATCGATGAAGACGATCTTCTTGCTGTCCGGGGACCACATCGGCGAGTAGCGATAGCCGGCCCCGAGTTGGGTCAGAGTTTTCTCCTCACCAGATCCATCGGCGGGACGCAAACTCAACTCGTACTCGCCGGTTCGGTCCGAGAAGTACGCGATAGCCTTTCCATCCGGCGACCACGCGGGGTGGCGCTCGGCGAATGCCGATGTTCGGGTGAGGTTTCGCACCACACCGTGCTCGGCGGGAAGGCTGAAGATTTCTCCACGAGCGGCGAGGACGGCTCGCTTCCCGGACGGAGAGATATCGCCGTCGGTGAGCCTGTCACCGACTTTCACCGCCCGCGGCCGCATGGTCGCGCGATCCGTCACGACCTTGACATCGATAGGGTTCGCCGTCTCGGTCGCGAGGTCCATGACATAGAGCCGTCCGCCGTTCTCGAAGACCAGGTCGTCGGGCCCGATGGCCGGGAAGTGGATGTCAAAGTCCTCGAAGTGTGTCACCTGCCGAACGGTTTCGGTCTCGAGCTCGTAGGCCCAGATGTTGGCCCTGAAGTTGGCGTCCCGGTCGGACAGAAAATACAGTGTCGAGCCGTGCCACATCGGCTGGCCGTCGTTGGCATTGTTTTGAGTGAGATTTCTCGATTTGAAATCTGTGAGACCGAAGAGCCAGATTTCGGGAGCGGTTCCGCCGCGGTACCTCTTCCAGGTCCGGAAATCTCTCGACAGAGGCATATACGCGAGGGTGGCTCCGTCAGGAGAAATCGAACCGAACTCGCCATAGGGAACCGGCAGGACCTCGGGCAGACCACCGGTCGCCGGTACCCGGTAGAGTTTGTTGAAACGTTGCTTCTCACTCGTCATCCGGGTCGCAAAGAGAATGTCCGTGCCATTGGGGTACCAGTCGAGCATACGGTCCGGGTCGGGGTGGTGGGTCACGCGAGTCGGCAGGCCGCCGCTCGTGGGCATGACAAAGATGTCCTGGTTGCCGTCGTAGTTGCCTGTGAAGGCGATCTGTTGGCCGTCGGGCGAGAACCGCGGAAAGCTCTCCTCACCCGCTGGTGTGCTCAATCGGTGGGCGACACCACCCTCCTTGGAAACCACCCAGATATCGCCGCCATAGACGAATGCGACCTCGGTGGCCGAGACATCGGGTTGGCGCAGCAGGCGGGCGTCAATCTGGGCGTCGGCGGCACCGGCCGCGAACAGCAGAATTCCAACCAGGATGAAAAAACGGGCAAATCTGTGCATTGAATCCCCTCCAAAGAAAATGCCTCAGCCCCATTTCGAGGCTCGAGACCTGGTCATTGTACGGTATTTGGGCACATATGTTCTAGGATGGCGTTTGCTTCACGCTGGGAGGCCTCAATGGCAGAATCGACGATGAACCTCGATGAGTTCCAACGCCTGCTGTGGGGTTTCGCCGGCCACCGTGTGATCACCGTCGCCGGCCGCACCGGCATCCTGCGCCAGCTGGCCGAGAAGGACTGCACAACCAACGAAATCGCTTCCAAGCTCGATCTCGATGCTCTTGCCACGGGCAAGGTGGTGAGGGCTCTTACCGCCCTCGGCATTGTCGAGGCGGAAGGGGAGCACTACCGGGCCGCTGCCGGGTTACGCGAACACTTCCTTCCCGGCGATCGAGACGTCGTGCCCTTCCTCGAGCACTCGCACGCGATGTACGAGCGTTGGGGGGAGACCCTCGAGCCGTGGCTGCGGGGCCAGGACTGGCCGATCGCCGACCGCACGCCGGAAGAGGTTCGCCGCTTCGGCGCCGCGATGCGCGCGATGGGCGCTCAGATGGCGCGACGGGTGGCCGATGCCCTCGACCTCGAGGGCGTTGAGCGCCTGCTCGACGTTGGCGGCGGATGGGGCCATTTTGCTCAGGCCATGTGCAGGGTCCGGCCGGGCCTCCAAGCGACCGTCCTCGACCGGCCCGAGGTCGTCGAAAAGGCCCGCGCCGAGCTCGCCGGCACCGAGTTCGAGGAGCGCATAGATTTCCTGCCCGGCGACTACCTAGCCACCGACTTTGGCTCGGGTTATGACCTTGTCCTCTTCGCCAACATCCTCCACCAGGAGACCGAAGACCGCGCGCAGGAGCTGGTACGAAGGGGTACGGTGGCGCTCGCTCCGGAGGGCCGGGTGACGGTCGTGGACTTCGCGATCGACGACGAGCAGCGGCAGCACCTCCTGGGCGCCCTCTTCGCGATCAACATGCGGTCCTTTGGCGACACCTGGAGCGAGGCCGATATCCGCGGATGGATGGCTCAAGCCGGGCTCGACGAAGCTGAACGCATCAACCTTGGCCCGGATCGGTGGATTATTTCCGGCCGACATTCAAATCGTTGAAAAATCAGGATCTTAAAGCTTCCTTGACACCGCCGATCTGCGCTACACTCGCGACGGAAGTGAATGGGGGTTCCGGGGTCAATGCCTACGGGTTTGACGAATGGCAGGGTTTCTATGGTGGCGCCACCGACTCTTTG
>JACXWA010000001.1 GCA_014764485.1 Candidatus Sulfomarinibacter kjeldsenii | reverse complement strand
GATATGCAAAAGGTCTTTTTGCGATGTCTTTGCGTGCTTGGCGGTCTTAGCGGTTCAAGCGCGCTTTCAACCTCACGCCCACGCTGCCTCGAACGGCTGGGGTTTCATATAGGTGAGCGATCTCCACAGCGGCTTGGACGAACCAAGGTCGGATACTCACCATCTCGCGTCGCGGATCTCGGATCTGCGCGGGTGGGACTTGTGTCTTTTATCTTGCATCCGGACGCGGACGCGGGAATCGAAACCTCTGCAGTGCGTATACTTAACCGATGACGCGATCGTGTCCCTGGTGTCTGGAGCCGCTGCCGGTTCGCACAAACCCTCTCGAGTGCCCCCACTGCGGACGTCCTCTTGGCGAGGCTGGAGAACCAAAAGCTCGAGAGCTGCGTTTTCAAAAGGTGGAGGCCGCACAAACGGCCGCCTACCACCGCCTGCTCGGATGGGGGGTGCCGACCGTCGCTGTGCTTGCCATCGCGATGCCGTTCATTCACATCGGAGCCTTGGCGGTCGTTCCGCTGCTGGTCGCCGTTCACCTCGTGACCGTGCGAGTGGTGCTGGTCCGTGATGCGCAGCGCTTGCTGCGTCCGATGAGGAAGATCCTCAACCGATGGTTGGCACGTCTTTCATTTCTGTGGATCGGGCTGCCCGGCTACGGGGCGATGACGGTCCCGGTGGTCGGTGTGGTGTTGGGCGCCGCTACATTTGTTCTTCTGACCTCGATAGTGCACGTGTCGACAACCGTGAGCTTGAATCGAGAGCGTACAGGTCAGGATCTCGCTCCGTGGGAGAAGATGGTCCCGGTCGTGCTGGCCGTGATCAGCATTGGGCTGATCCTTCTGGCGACAGGCGTGGCGGCGTTCTTCGGGTGGTCGGTGATGGCCATCATGGAGGGGATGCAGGCACCTTCAGGCTGAATCCATGACAAGGAGATCGATATGGAATCGTTAATGACCTATATGGCGGCTTTCGGACTCGCGGCAGGGGCCGGGGCCAAGGCCGTTATCCCGGTGCTTGCTCTCGGCGCTTTCAGTTACACGCCGTACTTCGAACTCTCACAACGATTCGCCTGGATTTCCGATCCCGCGGTGATGATCGTGTTGGGGGTGCTGGTTTTTGCAGAAATAGTGGTTGACTCCCACCCGGATCTCGGCCGGTTTTCGGATGTCGCAGCCTACCTGCCGAAGGTGGTCGCAGGCTTTCTCGGTTTCGCCGCTGTGACGGGAACGCTTGATGACAGCATGGTCCAGCTCGGAGCGTCGGGCATCCTCGGTGGTGGCACCGCCGCCGGTGTCCATTGGCTGCGCAACCAGGTCCGACGTCCGTTCCGCGATCTTGCCGAGGACGCCCACGAGACCGCTGGAAAGTTTGCCTCGGTCAGTGAAGCGGGTGCTTCGGCAGCCCTTTCTGGCACCGCTCTAGTGGCGCCACCGTTGTCGGCGCTGCTGCTGGTTGGATTTATCGCCGTGTCAGTGGTGACGTTGCGCGCGGTCGAAGGCCGTAGAATTTCGTGCCAGCGATGTGGAGAGGGCATCCGCCCTGGCGCCCTGGTGTGCCCACACTGCAAAGCAGAATTGAGCTGATCAAAACACCGGGTCCGTGTTAACCTGAGGCGTTCACGAAAGGGGCCCGAGTGCGATTTAAGGTTGGCGACAAGGTTGTCTACCCCAGCCAGGGCGTTTCGGTTGTTGAGCAGATCTCCAAAGAGGTCTTGGCCGGCACCGAAATGAAGTGTTATCACCTTCGCCTGGTCGGTTCCGATTCCAAGGTGATGGTTCCGGTCGACAATTCCGAGCGCGTTGGCCTCCGCCCTCTATCGGAAAAGAAGCAGGTCAAGAAGGTGATGCGACGCCTGAAGACCTCGGAGGGCGAAAACGCCGAGGATTGGAAGGATCGCTACCGCGCCAACCTTGAACGCATCAAGACCGGGGACCTCGACGAAATCGTCGACGTACTGTTGTGCTTGGCCGAAGTTGCGGGCCGCAAGACCCTCAGCTTCCGTGAGCGGAAGATGTACGATCACGCGCGCCAGCTACTGGTCAATGAGGTCGCCGAGGTTGACCGCCGTGACGTCGTCAAGGTGGAGCAGCAGGTCGAGGACGCGCTCGGGCATGTCGTCAAGCAGGATGACGAGTAAGAGCGAGCCATTAGCTTTCGGCTGCTAGCTCTCCAAAACTCCAAAAACAATCAGGCTGAATGCGGGGCGAGCGGATATTCTTCGCGCGGGGCATCAACGGGCTGTCCTGAGGAAGTGGTTAGCATGTTCACGCCAGAGGGCCAAAAGGAAATAGCCAACGGCTGAAAGCTAACGGCTCTATTTCGCGCTCCCCTGGACCGATGCTATTCTCACCCGCGACGACCGACGGAGGTTCGATGACCGACATCAACACTCAGAAATCTAAACCCTGGTATTTCAAGCTCCACTGGCAGGTGCTTTTCGCCCTGGTGGCCGGTGTCGCATTTGGCTGGCTGGCTCCGGCGGCTGCGGAGGGCATCGGCTTTCTCGGTGACCTCTTCCTCAGGCTGCTGAAGATGATCATCATTCCGCTCATCTTCACTTCGTTGGTGAGCGGTGTTGCCAGTCTCGGCAGCGCTCGCTCAGTGGGTCGCGTGGGCATCCGCACGGTGCTCTACTACACGGCGTCCACAACTCTGGCGATCGCCGTCGGCATGGCCCTTGTCAACATCATCAAGCCGGGGACCCACCTCAATTTTGCCGACGCCGGCAGCCTGCCGGAAGGATTCTCGACGACATCTTCGACGTTGCCGGAGTTCCTGCTGCGGATGGTGCCTGACAACATCGTATCCGCGATGGCCGCAGGCGATGTCTTGCCGGTAATCGTCTTTGCTCTCCTCTTCGGGCTCTTTGTCACTCGCCTCAACGGACCCAATGTGGACTCCGTACAAGGGCTAGTGGACGGCGTACTCGAAGTGATTCAGGCGCTGACCCTGGCCATCGTCAAGCTGGCGCCGGTCGGGATCTTCGCTCTCCTCGCTCGCGAGGTGGCGCGCAGTGGCCCCGGGATTATCTGGGATCTGCGCTACTACTTCGTGACGGTGGGTGTCGGTCTGCTGATCCACGCGACCGTGACCTTGCCGATTATCCTTTTTACTTTCGGAGGCCGGAATCCGGCGCGATATGGGCATGCCATGGCGCCGGCTGTTGCCACCGCATTCTCTACCGCCTCTTCGTCGGCGACCCTACCTCTGAGCATGGACTGTTCGGAAAAGGCTGGGAACCGTCGCGGCGTGACAAGCTTCGTACTGCCTCTCGGGGCCACGGTCAATATGGACGGTACCGCTCTTTATGAGGCCGTAGCGGCGTTGACGATCGCCCAGATGTACGGAGTGGCGCTCGAGCTGCCGCAGCAGGCCCTGGTGCTATTGACCGCCCTGTTGGCGTCGGTTGGTGCCGCCGGCATCCCTATGGCCGGGCTGGTCATGTTGGTGGTGGTTCTCCAGGCCGTAGGGCTGCCGCTCGAGGGCATCGGTACGATCATTGCGGTGGATCGCGTCCTCGACATGATGCGCACCGCCACCAACGTGTGGAGCGACCTCGTTGGAACCGCAGTTGTCAATAGGTTCGAAGGTCAATGAAGGACGGGTGTCCGGCTGCAGTTCGAGTGGAAGCGAAATCTGTACCCTCCGCTTCCGCGTGGCGTATCTCGGGATGTGCCGCGAGTCGCGTCGGGCGCATCTCACATTCCCACTCGAATTTCGCTTCGAACACGGCCCTCCATGGGTCTACCGAAGGGAGCGACTGATGGGCAGAGTTGTTCTTATTCTGTTGGCGTTCGCGTTGATGCAACCCGCCTTGGCCGTTGGCCAGGTGGCTGAAAGTCTCCGCGAGCAGGTCAAGGTCCGCGAGAGTTTGTTAGCCAAACAACTCCAAGATCTGGGAGACATGCGTGAGGAGTTGCGCGAAATCTGGACCCGACTGGAGCAGCAGACGGGCGGAATGCTGCGAGCCCAGCAGGAAGGCGAGAGCGTCGAGAGTCTGCAGTTGCGCGATGTAGACCTGCGAAAGGCGGAGACGGAGCTGCTTGCGGGGCTCTTCGAGGCGCAGCAAAAGAGGAGTTCGCTGCTTGAAAACCGGACGATGATCGCGTCAATCGAACTCGAGGTACAGCGCCTGAGTGCGGAAATCGGAGGCCCTGAAGCTCCTCTCAACGGTGCTTGGCGATTTGCGGTCGAACCCGGCCAGGAGGGCGTCGCATTTCTGCAACAACAGGGCACGCTGGTGTCCGGAACCTATTCACTTTCTGGCGGCTTCTCCGGATCCTTCCGGGGGACCTTCGTCGCTGGCAAAGTGCGGCTCGAACGCATCGATTCGCAGTTCGGATTTGCAGCGATTTATTACGGCCGTCTCGTAGGTCGAGGTCAGAACGCGCGATTGCAGGGCAACTGGGAAGCAACCCAACTCGCCAGCGGTCTGCCGTCGAGGGGGACTTGGACGGCGAGACGGGTGGTCGACGAGGAGTAGACCACCTGGTTTTCATGTTATGGTTCCCGTTCCCGGAGCGGCTGTGTCCGGGATCTGACGGAGGATTCCAAGCATGCACCGAAATCCCTGGTTCACACTCATTCTGGGCCTGATCGTAGGTATCACCATTGGCTACGTGCTAGCCGAACGTCAGGCCGTGCCGCCTGCAAAGGCGATCGGGCTGGGTCTCAACCCGCAGGTCGCCGCCCAACAGGGTGAAGAGCTGCCCGACGGACATCCGCCCGTCGATGGGGCTTCGGGCGCCGATGCCCAACGCCTTCGCCAGCAGGTAGCCGAACTCGAGGGGCTGCTGGCCGCCAACCCCAACGACGCCGGTTTGATGGCTGCAATGGGCAATATTTACTTCGACGCCAGCCGCTGGCCGGATGCTCGGGATTGGTACGAAAAAGCTCTCCAGGTCTCGTCCGGCGACCCCAATATCCTTACCGACCTCGCGGTGGTGTACCGGAATCTCGGCGAATTTGAACGGTCCATCGAACTCCTCGACCGGGCCATCGCCGTCGACTCCGGTCACTGGCAGGCCTGGTACAACAAGGTCGTGGTCTATCAATTTGATCTCCACCGGCACGATGACGCTGCAAAAGCTCTGGAAACCCTGCAGGAGCTCAAAAAGAGCAACACCGCAATCCCCGACCTCTCGGGCCTCGAGCAAGAGGTCCACGGCGACTGACACCTCGTCATGAATTAGGAATGAGGAGTTAGGAATTAGGAATGCCGCCCACCCACCCGGGAGAGTATTGAGTTCTCGGCTTTGAGTTACCGCTCGTCCGCCCTGTTCTCTAGGGGTGCGGGTGGGCAATCCGAAATTCAGGGGAGGGCGGATGGGAATTCCTCATTCCTAATTCCGAATTCGAGTGGTGGCGTATACTCGTCCCCTCCGCTCGAGCGGGAAGGTCATCATGCAGAGAATATTGCTGGTCGTCGTCGTACTGCTCATCGTTTGGCGCATCCTCGCCTCGATCGGCCGTCGTCTGTCGGAAAAGGCGCCGGGGGCGGATAGCTTCAGCCGCTTTTCTCCGGAGGCTCGTCGCCGTCGGCAGCAGGCTCGCGGCGAAGCTCGCACGATGGAAGAACTCGTGGAGTGCATCGCGTGCGGAACCTTCGTGCCCGCCGGCAGGTCGTTGACGGACGGCGACAGCCGCGCTTTTTGCAGCGAAGATTGCCGTCATCAGGTGCGCGTTTCGTCAAAGCATGGGCGAGACTGATCCGCGCACCCAGCTGATCGCGGTCGGCGAGCGCCTCGCTGCCGCTGGTCTGGTGCGTGAGAGCGAGGGCAACATTTCGATTCGGCTCGGTGACTCTCGCTGTGTTGTGACATCCACTGGCTCTGACCTCGGCCGCCTCGATTCCTCAGATCTCATCGAAGTCCCGATCGAGGCCACCACGATTCCGTTTGGTGCGAGCTCGGAAGTCCAGCTCCACCTCGAGCTCTACCGGCTCAGGCCGGATGTGGGCGCGATCGTCCATGCGCATCCGCCGCGGTTGCTGCAGTTGGATGCGGAGGGCAAGCTTCCGATCTGGAGGAGGCTCGAAGATCGCGGCAAGATGCTTGGCTCAGTGGTTGCGGTGCCCTATCACGCCGAGGGCACCCTGGCTCTCGCCCAGGCGACGGCAGGTGCGCTGAGATCCACCAAGGCATGTGTGCTTCAGAAACATGGGGCGGTGACAGTCGGACCGTCACTGATGGCGGCGTTTGTCCGTATGCTGGACCTCGAGCGCGCCGCCGGGCTGACTGGGAAGCGGAGCTGAGAGATGGGCCAACCGCCGCTTTTCCCTGACGACCCGTCGATCGGCCCGCTCGCTGAACGGATGCGGCCGCGGGCCCTCGATGATGTCGTTGGCCAGCAAGCGCTGGTCGGCGAGGGGGGAGTCATCCGATCGCTGCTGACCGACGGCGAGCTGCCGTCTCTGGTCTTCTGGGGCCCGCCGGGGAGTGGCAAGACCACCATCGCCCGATTGCTTGCCGACGCTGCCGGCGCCGAGATGGTCACCTTTTCGGCGGTCCTCTCGGGCGTCAAAGAGGCCCGCTCGGTGATGTCCGCAGCGCGCGGCCTGCGCCGCTCGGAGGGCCGCCGAACGGTGCTCTTTGTCGATGAGATCCACCGTTTCAATCGCGCCCAGCAGGACGCCTTTCTGCCCTTCGTCGAGGCCGGCGACATCGTGCTCGTTGGCGCCACCACCGAGAACCCCTCCTTCGAGCTCAACCGCGCGCTGTTGTCGAGGGTCAAGGTCTACATCCTCGATCCCCTGACGCCTGAACAGATCCTCGGCCTCCTTCGCCAGGCCCTGGAGAATGAGGAGACAGGTCTCGGCTCCGTGGCGCCGAAGGTCGAGCTCGAGGCCCTGGAGTTGATCGCAATAGTGGCCGCCGGAGATGCCCGTCAAGCCCTCAATCACCTCGAGCTGGCGGTGGCGGTGGCAAGGTCCGATGGCCTGAAAGAGATCGATGCCGAACTCGTTGAGCGGGTGGCGCAGAATGTGGTCGCGGTTTACGACAAGGGCGGGGAGGAGCATTACAACCTCATCTCCGCACTTCACAAGGCAGTGCGAAATTCCGACGTCGATGCGACCCTCTACTGGTTGGCGCGGATGCTCGAAGGCGGAGCGGACCCTCGGTTTGTTATACGACGGATGCTGCGCATGGCGTCGGAGGATATCGGTATGGCCGACCCCAGAGCTCTGCAGCAGGTTGCGGCGGCTGCTCACGCGGTGGAGCACGTCGGCATGCCGGAATGCGAGCTCGCGCTGGCTCAAGCGGCTGTCTACCTGTGCCTCGCGGCGAAGTCGAATGCCCTCTACAAGGCCTACGGCAAGGTCAAGCGAGAGGTGGCGAAAAGGCCGGGTCTATCGATTCCAATGGCCGTCCGCAACGCTCCTACCAACCTGATGAAGGAGGCTGGCTACGGCGATGGCTACCGCTACGCCCACGATGAGAAGGACGCAGTTGCCGACCTCGAGTGTTTACCCGACGAGCTTGTTGGCAGCCGGTTCTTCCACCCCACCGAGTACGGGTGGGAAGCGCGGATTGCGGAGCGGATGGAAGAGATTCGCAAGCTGAGGACGGGACGCCAAACCAAGAAGAAATGATTGGATTCCCCAATGCGCCGTTGAAAACGCAAAGGCGCAACGACGCAATGAAGGCGCAAAGCCGTTGATTTGAATGGGCGCCTCTGGCGTCTGCACGGTCTCCAATTCGATTCATATCTATCCGCGTCAATCTGCGTAATCTGTGGGCAAAGTT
>JACXWA010000115.1 GCA_014764485.1 Candidatus Sulfomarinibacter kjeldsenii | reverse complement strand
ATCATCTTCCTGTCGGTGGGGCGGCACCCCATCGCCGGTTTGGCAGCGGCGTTCGCCGGCGTCTCCGGCGGCTTTAGCGCCAACTTGATGTTGGGAACAGTCGACCCCCTCCTGGCGGGAATCACCGAGGAGGCGGCTCGCATCATCGATCCGACCTACACCGTCACTCCCGCATGCAACTACTACTTCATGGTGGTTTCGACCTTTCTGATCGCGGGCGTCGGCACCTGGGTCACCGAAAGGCTGGTCGAGCCGCGCCTCGGCCCCTACGAAGGCGGGGCAGTCGCGGGGGGAGAGGAGCTGCAGAAGCTGACGGCCGCGGAGAAGCGCGGTCTGTGGTGGGCCTTCCTCGTCAGCCTGTTGCTGCTGGTCCTGGTGCTGATCGGGCTCGTCCCGGAGAACGGCATCCTGCGAGACGCAGAGACCGGCAGCGTCCTCTACTCGCCGTTCATGCACGGGATCGTCGCCTTCATCTTCCTCGGCGGTTTGCTGGCCGGGCTCGCCTACGGGATCGCCACCGGCACCTTCCGAAGCGACGCGGATGTGGTCAAGGGCATGAAGGAGTCCATGGAGTCCCTCGGTCTCTACATGGTCCTGGTCTTTTTTGCCGCCCAGTTCGTGGCGTACTTCAAGTACACCAACCTGGGGATGATTTTCGCCATCAAGGGAGCCGAGGTTCTGGAGGCCTCGGGGCTGGGTCCAATACCGTTGATGTTGTGCTTCGTCCTCCTGGCGGCCGTCATCAACCTCTGCGTGGGCAGCGCGTCGGCCCAGTGGGCCTTTATGGCGCCGGTGTTCGTCCCCATGTTCATGTTGCTGGGGTTGTCGCCGGAACTGGTGCAGGGCGTCTTCCGCATCGGCGACAGCTCGACCAACCTCATCTCTCCGATGATGTCTTTCTTCGCCCTGATCGTAGCCTTTGTACAGCGGTACGATTCCAAGGCGGGCATCGGAACGGTGATCGCCTCGATGCTCCCCTACTCGGTGGCGTTCCTCGTCGGGTGGACCGTGCTTCTGGTGGTCTGGATGCTGCTCGGTCTGCCGCTCGGACCGGGTGCCGAGCTCTATCTGTAGAACTGAGTTCGTCTTGGTAGCGTCGGGCGAATACTGTAGGATGCCGCAGGTCCGGATCGAACACGAGGGAGTAATGAATGGCCACTAAGCACCCCAAGGGTCTGAAACCGCTGTTCCTGACCGAGATGTGGGAACGGTTGGGTTTCTATTTGATCGTCGGAATCCTCTACCTCTACATCATTGATACCGAGCGCGGCGGGTTGGGGATGTCCAACGCGGACGCGGGCGAGATCTACGGAACCTATCTGGCGTTCGTCTACTTCACGCCGTTCCTCGGCGGCCTGATCGCCGATCGATACCTCGGTTTCCGGAGGTCGGTGTTCATCGGTGGGCTGCTGATGGCGGCGGGCTACTTCGCCCTCGGGGTCCGCAGCATGCCGACCTTCTATGGGGGCCTGGTGCTGATATGTCTCGGCAACGGCCTCTTCAAACCGAATATCTCGGCCATGGTCGGCAATCTCTACGAGCCCGGTGATCCGCGGCGCGATGCCGGATTCAACATCTTTTATATGGGCATCAACATCGGTGCCTCTGCCTCCGCGCTGTTGGCGGCGCCGCTTCGGAATCTGTGGAGCTTCAACCTCGCCTTCACAGCGGCCGGCGTCGGTCTGCTGATCTCGGTCGTGATTCTGACGATCAAGTGGAAGGGCCTGGCCGTCGCCGACCCGCCGCGGACAGCGCCGAGTCCGGACGATGTCAGCATGAAGCAGATCATGATGACGATTCTGCTGCCGGCCGCAATCTTTGGCGTTGCGGGCTACTTTGTCGGCCAGTATCTGCCGTTCGTCGTCAACACCATCGGGCCAATCACGTTTGCCTTTCTGGTCGGCATGTTGCCGATTGTGGCCTACTTCTTGCTCCTCGTGAAACGGGCACCACCGGAAGAGAAACCGGGTCTCGCGGCCCTCATCCCGGTGTTCATCGCGGGTGGCGCCTTCTTCATGGTGCTCCATCTCAGTGGTGGTCTGATGACGGTCTTTGCCGAGAACAACTCGGACCGGCAGGCCGAGTGGATTCCAAAAGCGACCGACTTCTACGCCCAGAAGGCGATGCCCTCATACTTCTCGAATGCCGGCCCGGACCTTGCGCGGCCCGACCCGGAGACCCTGGCGATCGTCGATGCCGAAGCGGAGTCCATGTTCGGCGCGCGGATCATGACCGAGTCACTTGTCGATAGCTTCGAACAGAATCCCGATCGCAACGTTCAGGTGCTCGATCCGTCCGGTTTCCGTGAAGACGAGCGATTTCTGGCCAGCGGCGTGTTTGCGGACCAGAACGTGAGTTTGACGACGTCGAAGGACGCGCATGGTGTGACGACGACGAGCGTCAAGGTG
Organism: Candidatus Sulfomarinibacter kjeldsenii; assembly: GCA_014764485.1. Classification (GTDB taxonomy): domain Bacteria; phylum Acidobacteriota; class Thermoanaerobaculia; order Thermoanaerobaculales; family Sulfomarinibacteraceae; genus Sulfomarinibacter; species Sulfomarinibacter kjeldsenii. Next base: position 5,464 of record JACXWA010000115.1, on the reverse strand, counting down.
AGCCCTGAGACCACCAAGCCCTCCAAGAACGTGATCCTCGGTCGGCCGTTTGGGGGCGAAAATGTCCCGGTAATTCTGGTAACGGAAGAGACCTTTGACGACGTCTATCGGCTAACCGACGAGACGACGCCGACGCTCGAGCCCGGGAAGTATGTGCGCCTCGTCAACGCAGAGATGATCACCGGGCTCCTCAACCCGGTCTTCGTGGTCGTGATGACACCGGTTGTTGTGTGGTTCTTTGCCATGCTCGCGATGCGTGGGCGGCAAATCTCGACCGCCCGCAAGATCTTCTACGGCATGGTCATCACCACGTTCTCGTTGCTGGTGATGGCTCTCGGCGCCTACCTGGGTCAGGACGGCGCGATCAAGACCTCGATGATGTGGCTGGTGGGGTACTACCTGATCATCACGTGCGGCGAACTCTGTCTGTCACCGATGGGCCTCTCGCTGGTGACCAAGCTGTCGCCGAAGCGGCTGGTGGGTCTGATGATGGGTGGTTGGTTCCTGTTTGTCTCGATCGGCAACAAACTCTCGGGCTTTGTCAGTGGGCTCGAACCGTCGACCATGATGTTCGTCGTCCTGGCCGCGGCGATCCTCGCGGTTGCGGGCTTCATATACGTCCTCCTGCCGAGGCTGGACGCGGCAATCAAGCAGTACAGCGCATAGAAGAATTCTGAATTAGGAATTAGGAATTAGGAATGCCCCCGCCCATCCGGGCGGGGGTTTTTTAGTCTTGGCTCGGCGTGAATTCAGGGCCGGATAGCCGTAAAGCCGGATAGCCGTAAAGCCTCGTGGCCCGGAGGGCGCGCGGATCGGCTAACATAGCCTCATGATGCGGTCCGAAGGGGACCTGATTCCTTACTCACCTGGGCGCCTCGAGGGTTCGCCGGTGCTTGTGCTGGCGCCACACCCTGATGACGAGGTATTCGGCTGCGGTGGCGCTATTGTGCAGCTCCTGGGAGCCGGAGCCGAGGTGCGGTCAGTGGTTCTCACTGATGGCGGGGCGCAGGGAGATGCGAATACTCGGCGCGCCGAGGCGCTCGAAGCTTCGGCCCGGCTCGGTCTCGATGAGCCCGAATTCTGGGATCTCGCCGACCGGTCCCTGCGACCGGACGATGCCGATCTCGCCGATCGCTTGCGCGCCCTCATGATTGAATTCGCTCCGCAGCTGATCCTCCTGCCGTCGCCCGCAGAGATCCATCCCGACCACCGCGCGGTGGCGGTGCTCGTCTATAACCTCATGCAGTCAACGACTGATGGGGGAGAGCTTCATGACGCGCTTCAATTCACCAGAATAGCCACCTATGAGGTGTCGGCGGTGCTGCGACCGAATCTTCTGGTTGATGTCAGCGCCGAGTGGAAAACAGTTCTGTCGGCGGCTGAAGCCTATGCCTCACAACTCGAGGTCCATCCCTATATCGAGGTCATGGACGGCATGGCACGTTCGCGATGTTTGACACTGCCAGCTGGGGTTCACAGGGCAGAGGCGTACCACGTGGTGGATCCGCGCTATGTTCGCACCCATTCGGCCGCCGAGTGGGCGGGGGCACAGGGCCCAAGCTCCGGACTCGAAGACGCCGGTGAAGCGGCGACACTTGATGTTGTCGTCCGCACCCGGAACCGCCCCCACCTGCTGCGCGAGGCCCTCGCCTCGATCAGGGCGCAGCTCCATCCCGCCCACAAGGTCATCGTGATCAACGACGGTGGAGAATCGGTGGCCGCCCTGTGTTCGTCGCAAGAGAACGGCCTCGATCTGGAGCTCGTCGAATTCGAAGCATCCCGAGGGCGGTCGGCCGCGGCCCAGGCCGGGCTTGAATGTGCCACTGCCTCGCACGTCGTATTCCTGGATGATGACGATCTCATGTATCCGGATCATCTCCTGGTCCTCGGAAAGGCCGTGGCTCGAGGAGTTTCTGCACCCTATGTCGATGCAGTGCAGGGCTTGTGGAAAATGACCGACGGTGGCGATTTTGAACAGGTCTCGCGCCACCGGACCTTCGGTGGCGAGTTCGATCCATCACTCTTCGAGCTCGTCAATCACATACCTCTGCTGTGCGCGGCGATTCCACGACAGCTCGCCCTCGAGCTCGGAGGATTTGATACCGATCTCGAACTTTACGAGGACTGGGATCTGCTCCTGCGATTGGCGGCGCGATCTTCGTTTGTGTACATCCCGAAAGTCACTTGTGAATACCGCATGATTGAAGGGTCGGGAGAAATTACGGCGGCGAATCCTCCGGGTTCTCCGGGCCAGCTTGCCGCCCTCGAGGGGATCTGGCAACGACACGGCTTCCTCAAGGATGGCGCCAAACTCGCATCGGCGGTGATGTCGTTGGTAGCGGCCCGAGACCGGGCCGCCGAACAGGCGCGAGTCCGCGACGAGCAGTTGATGGAGGCGCGTGGCACCAACAGCGGGCTCGAGGCGGAGCTAAACCGGGTTCGTGGCGAAGGTGATCCTCTGGCAGCCAAGAACGAAGAGCTCAAACAAAAAATCCTCGAGGTTGAAGCCGCACGCAACGGGCTGAGGGCCGAGGCGGAGAGGCTCTCCGGACTCCTCGAGATGATCACCAACTCGCGGACATGGAGGCTGAGAGAGTTTATCCGCAACCTTGTCGGCCATCCGCGGCAAAAATGAGTCGTGCCTTCCTCATTTGTCCCGAGCCGGTAAGATCCATCACCGCCGGCGTCGGCACGCGATTCCTCACTCTGGCGAGGTTACTGGTAGAGAATGGTCACCGGGTCACGTTGGCGGTACCGAACGATGCGTCCGAGGCTCCGACCATCGATGGCGTCGACGTGATTCAGGCCAATCCCGACATTCTTGGGGCCCAGGCCGACGGCCATGACTGGGTACTGCTGCATGCACACTTGGGCAACCACTTCCTGACTCAGCGTGACGATCTACCGCTGGTAGTGGATCTCTACGACCCGTTTCTGATCGAAAATCTCCACTACCACCGGGACCTGGGTTTCGCGCCGTTTTCGACCGACCATGAAACCTGGCGACTGCAGATGGGGCGGGGGGATCTCTTCCTGTGCTCGTCGGAAGAACAGCGGCTCTTTTACCTCGGGTGGTTGAGCGCCCTCGGACGGGTCAATCCGTTGAGCGTCGACGATGATCCTCAACTTCAGAAGCTGATCATCGAGTTGCCATTTGGAACGCCTGAGGCAAATGTCCCGACGCCGCCTCCGAGGCCTGATGTTCTTCCCGGTGTCGACGATGACGCGCCTGTCCTCTATTTCGGCGGGATCTACGACTGGTACGAGCCAGTGACCGTGCTTGAAGCGATGCCCGCCCTGCTCGAACGCGATCCGAGGACGGTGCTTCTCTTCGTCGAGCATCCCCACCCCGAGTTGACGCCGTTGGCAGAGGCTGAACGCGCGCGGTCATTGGCGAAACGGCGCGGATGGCTTGGCTCGACAGTCCGATTTGAACCCTGGCGGCAGTACGACAGGCGCTTTGAGCTTGCGCAGGTTGCGGACGTTGCGGTGGTGACTCATCGCCCCGGTATCGAAACCGATCTCAGCTTGCGAACCCGCCTCGTCGACCTGATGTGGCTCGGGTTGCCGGCGGTGGTGACGGCGGGCGGAACAATGGCGCGGGTCGTGGCGGAAACCGGCGCGGGCTCGGTGGTGCCTGCCGGCGATGCCGGAGCCGTCGCGAAGGCGGTCATCGATCTTCTTGACGACGAAATCAAGAGGCGGGAGGCCGCCGATTCCGGCCGGCGCTGGGCGGCCGATCGAAGGTGGAGTGCGGTCGCGGCGCCGTTGTTGGAGTTTGCTGCCAAACCCTGGCGCGACCGTCATCGTGAGCGTTTTTCGGAGCTCGCGCCGGGTCCGGTCGCAGGTGAGGAACCGCTCCTACAACGTCTCCAACGCGCCATACGTCGCAAGCGGAGCGGTCGTTGAAGGCGTCGGTGATTGTGGTCGTTCATGCCGGGGCCCACCACCTCGAAGACAGCCTGAGCTCGCTGAGTTCCTATGAGAACCGCTCCGACGTCGAGGTCGTGCTGGTTGACAATGGCTCTGCCGATCGTTGCAGTGACGAAGCGACCCGACGTTGGCCGTGGGTGAATACCGTTCGGAGCAAATTCAACCTCGGCTTTGCCGGGGGCGTCCACCGTGGCGTCGAAGCTGCGAGCGGCGACGTGCTGGTGTTCCTCAACGACGACGCTGCCTCGTCGGGAGGATTTGTTGAGGCCCACCTCGAGGCCCTGGCCTCGAATCCACGGGCGGCGGCCAGCGCAGGGCGCCTCGTGAGTTGGGACGGAGGCCTGAACGATTTTGTTCGTGGCGGGGTGACCTTTGATTGTCACGCCTTCCAGCTCGGTCAGGGCTATCCGGTCGATCAGATCGAGTCACCGGTGGCGGGCGAGGTACTTCCCTTCGCCTGTGGCGGCAACATGGCGATTCGGCGCGAGGATTGGGAGTCGACAGGCGGCTTCGACCGCGAGCTCTTTGCCTACTTCGAAGACGTCGACCTCGGTTGGCGGCTGTGGGCGGTGGGTCGGGAAGTGGTGGCGGCGCCGGAGGCGGTGGCTCGACACCGTGGCTCGGCGACGTCGGCCGGCCTCGGCGACTTCCGACGTGGGGTGCTTTTTGAGCGCAACGCATTGCGCACTTTCTTCTCGTGTGCCGACAAAGAATGCCGCGACGCATTCGGAACTGCAGTCTTTGCGACATTTCTGCGCCGGATCACGGCCTTTTCGCAAGGGAACCCGGAGTTCGCGAAACAGGTTGCGGATCCATTTGGCAAACAGAGTGTTCCCGCCTCGCGTGGGGAGAGGTGGAGCCGGCGGCTCCAGGAACGCGGTCTGATCGGCGCCGGACGACACCTGGCGGCCAGGCTGCTTTTGGGTCCGCAGGTTGGGACGCCGGTCCTCGACGACGGCCACCTACTGATGCAATTGCGGGCGGCAGAGGGGTTTTTCTCCGGCATCAATCGAGCCGAGGAACGTCGCGTTGAACTCGACAGAGAGCGGACCGTCCCAGATCGGGAGATTCTGGCTCGTTTTCCCCGCCTCGTCGTGCCGACCTATCCGGGCGATGAGGAGTGGTTCGCCTCGGCCGCGTTCCGGTCCATGCTGCCGGACGGCTGGCCGTTGGAGTACCGCAGCCTCGACGAGATCATGAAGCGCTGACCCTCCGCCCACCCTCCCAGATACAAGATCCAGGATCCAAGATGCAAGGCCGCCCATCCACTCGGTTCAAGTGAACTGTCAAGTCCTGACGAAAAGTTGTCATGCTATCCCGAGCCCCGGAGCGGCGACAGATACATAGCCTGGGGCGTGAGCCCCGGGATTAAGGGCAAGAATAAAAGAAAAAGCCGCGGAGCGGCTACAGAAATATCGCGGTGATACATGCTGCTCATGGCACAGACAGATGTCTGTCGCCCCCTCCGGGGGCTTCGTGTCTATTTGTCGTCCTTACCCTGGGGCTCACGCCCCAGGCTAAGAAAATGCCG
>JACXWA010000123.1 GCA_014764485.1 Candidatus Sulfomarinibacter kjeldsenii | reverse complement strand
TTGCCTTGATCGCCTTCTCCTCGATCCGTTCGGCCTTCTCCTCCGATTCGGTTGCAATGCGATCGATCTCGTCCTGAAGCTCATCGGCGAAGCCTTCGATCTCGGCTTCCAGACGTTCGATCTCGTTTTCGGACTCCACCACCGAGGCCTCCGCGGTCTGCCGCATGCGCCGTTTCCCGGCGGCTGTCTTCATTTTGGAAGCGGCTTTGCGCGAGGCAGAGCTGACGCTACGCGACCCCAGCAGGACCGAGAACAGACCCTCCACCATCCCCATCTTTTCCTCGGCCTTGCGTGAGCTGAGCTGCGTCTGATCGCGCTCGAGCTCGTCGCGTTCGCGGGCGAGACGCTTTTTGAGCGTTTTCATCCGCCCTTCGAAACGCTTTCGGACCCGATCCTGGGTCGTGTCATCCGCCCGGTCAGCGGCCTCGAAACAGCGTTCGAGAAACGCGTCCCGCGTCTCTCCCTCTTCGGCGACGATCTTGAGTTTTTCGTTCACCTGGACCATCAGCGGCCGCCTCGCCCGCCAGGAGGTGAAGGACGTCACGCCCTTTTTGAGTTCGGCCGAAAGACGCCCAGGGGCCGCGCTCGGGAACCGCAAACCTTCGGGCGACTCGTCCACCAGCGTGGGCGCCTCGGACAGGCTCTCCCCCTCGTCCCATCCGATCTGTCCGTCGTCGCCAACTGGGAATCGCCACGTTTCATCGAGCTCCCGATAGAGATCGAGAGACGTGCGCTGAACACTGAAACGGTTCCTGACCACCACTGACGGACTCGCCATCCCCATCCCATCGTCGGAGTAGGCAACCGACACCGCGGCTGCCAGGGGCGGGGCCTGCCGAGCGGAGCCAGCCCCGGTTGAGGCCGCCGTCTTTGGTGTGGCATCAACGACCTGCCGCTCGACCAGCGGACCCATCTCCGACAGGGTCACCGGCCCTCGCAGATAGCTCATCGCCCAACGCGAGCCAAACTTTCGAACCCTTTGTTTGTCGCGGACGTCAGTGAGCAGAAACTGCCTTTTACCAAGCCCGGCAACGATATCGTCCGCGTCGCTGCCGTCCGGGAGTTTCGACATTCCGAGTCCTTCCAGTGCCCGTTCGCGGTCGCGATCGGTGATCAGGCGGCCAACCAGCTTGACTCCCGCGTTACCGAGTGCCTTGTAGTCGAGATCGACCGGGTTCTGGGTAGCCACCCAGGCGCCGACGCCGTATGCACGGCCCTGTTTGAAGAGGGTCAGCAACGGACCCTTGGTTGGCGGGTTCTTTGGGTAAGGTGGAATAATTCCCTGTACCTCGTCCATGTAGAGGAGAGCACGGAGGCCCGATGATGCCGGCTGCCGGCGCATCCACGCCACCAGCTCCGAGGTCAGAAGCGCTATCACGAAATGGCGCTGACGTTCGTCGAGATGGGCCACCGAGATGATGCTCGCGCGAGGCGATGATGCATCACCGAGGAGATGGTCCATGTCCATCGGCATGCCCTCTGTCCACGCCGCAAAGGCTGGACTTGCGAGCAAGGTATTGAGGGCCATCACGAGTTTCATGCGGTCATTGCGGGGATAAAAGCTCTCTAAAGAAAGGGCGCCGAGCGATTCCATCGGCGGGTCGACCAGGCTCGTCAGCAGACCAGCAAGATCGAGCGCGCGCCCCCGCCGCCAGTGGTCGAGGATCACGGTCGCGGTGAGCACGTGGTCACGGTCTGCCAATGGGTCTCCGCCACGTCCCACAAGGGAAAGCAGGGCCGAGGTAATGCCGTTGACCCGATTGGTGGCGCCGTCAGGATCACCATCAGGGTTCCACCCTTCGGGCGCACCGAGCGCAGGCAGGATATCGAGTGGGGCCACCGAACCGGCGCCGGGGGTCAGCAGCTGCCACCGCACGCCTTCGCGCACCGCGCGAAGGTCGGCGGGACCGAGACCCGAGCCCTCGAGTCCTTGGCGCCAGAAATCCGCTTGCTTCGAAGCTATCTTCGACCTCTCTCCCTCTTCGAGGGCATCTGGCGGCAGCCAGGGAGCAAAATCATCGCCCGCAAGCGACGGGAAATTGAGGAGCAAATCCACCATGTCGCCCTTGAGGTCTATCACCAGAAGCGAAACACCCCGGCGAGCGAGCTCCTCGAGGGCCACGATGCCGAGGCCGGTCTTTCCCGATCCTGTCATCCCCACACAAACCGCGTGAGTTGTCAGATGATCCATATCGAGCGTGGCGCGCCCATCTCCGTCGATTTCGGTGCCAAGGTAGAGGTCGTGGTCAGCCATCCGGCTCTCCAGTCGTCGCTGAGTTATCTCGTCGGCCGAGTATAACCCTCGCCCTCGCCCTTCAGCGCTGCTATAGTGACCCTTAATAAAAGGCGCGAAAGGAAAGGAGCACCAACAATGGGTCTCTTCGATCTGTTCGGAAAAAGTTTTGATCAGCAGGTACAAGACGCCGTCAACGAAGTCGGCGCCACCACACCAGGAGTCAGCGGCCTTCGCGCGGATGTTCGCGGCAAGGTCATCACCCTCAAGGGCAAGGCTGAGAGCCGCGAGGCTGCGAATCTCGCGATGCAGAAGGTCGACCAGGCGGTCAAGGCGGACAACATCGTCAACGCTATTGAGGTCGCGAAAGCGCCTGAGCCGGAACCGGCCCCCGAGCCTGAGCCGGTGGCCGAGGAACGGGTTTACGAAGTCGTGGCTGGTGACACACTCGGTGCCATTTCTCAGAAGTACTACGGCAAGGCCAGCGCGTACATGAAGATTTTCGAGGCAAACCGCGACATCCTCGACAACCCGGATCTCATCAAGGTCGGCCAAAAACTGAAGATTCCTGAATAGAGCTTCAACCCGCAGATCTCACAACAGTTTCCGGCCTCGCAACGGCACCCGGTGAGATATGTCGGCTAATCCGCGGTCAGAACGCGACAACCAACCATCGATATCTCGGTTGCCACGACGCGGCCTTTGGGAGCGGCCGTGGCCAGTGCGGTAGCGATTGCCCTCCGTGCTGCTGGCGGATGCCACACAAGCACGCTGCCTCCGCCACCAGCACCACATGCCTTGACAGCTGAAGCACCAACCGCAAGGCCGGCGTCGACAATCGCCTCGAGTTCCGGCGGGCAGACCTCCGGGGCGAGACGTTTGCGTGCGCTCCATTCGGCTCCGATCGCCTCGCCAACCCCGCCTTCGTCTCCGTTGACGAGTTCAATTCGGCAACTTCGAGCCGCCTCTGCTATGGCTTCGAGTGCCTCGGTGGTCTCGCTGTCCCGGTCGAGCCGTCGCCGGATCACCTGCCAGTTGACCATCCCAGAATGGTGAGTGATACCCGTGTCGAAGACGGTCAACCGCTCGCTGACCCAACCCGGGTCCACGGCCAGACGCTCGACCCTTTCACCGCCCGGCTCGTGGTGAATCGCGAGCACGCCTCCCAGCACCGCCGGCCAGTGGTCCTGAAGACCAGTCGGTACTGTGAGGATCCGGGCTTCGAGGTCACGCGCCAACAGAACAAGGCGCACGTCCTCCATACTCTCACCAAGGGCAGCCAGGATGCCGCGGGCGAGCGCTACGGCATAGGCGGAGGATCCCCCCAAGCCCGATCCGAGCGACGCCTGGGAGTGGACCCGCACACGGACTCCACCCTTCGGACTGACCGCAAAGGCGACCGCAGCCGAGAGATCGGTCGTCGCATCTGACGCGTCAAGGCGTGTCCAGTCGGCGTTTCCTATGGCGTGCCAGACTTCACCCTCCGGTGCGCCGAGGTCCACGTCCATCCGTACCACCACTGGAATCGCTGCGTTGACCGTCACCGAACCCGCGTGGAGCATCCCCAGCGGCCAGATGTCCAGCGTCCCTCCCGCGAGGTCTGCTCGGCAGGGACACTCAATTCGCATGACGACGCCGGAAGAACCGGTCAACAGCGCGCCCCAACTGGTGGCGGCTCGTCGATGATCAACGAAAGCACGGCGAGAGCATGGGCCAGGAATCGCTGCAATCTATCCTCCGACAGTGGTTTCACGGCCGGCGAAGATATCGCCAGCGGATTGATCCATTTCCCATTGAGGGTCACACGGTAATCGAGGTGCGGACCGGTGGACAGACCCGTGGATCCGACATAACCAATCACCTGCCCCTGGCTCACCCGGGTTCCGCGGCGGATGCCCTTGCCGTAACGGCTGAGATGGAGGTAATTGGTCACGTATCCATTGGTGTGCCGAACCGTCACCATGTTGCCACCGCCTCCGTTGCGGGCTGCCAGGGTCACGGTCCCGTCCGCCGTCACGTGCACCGGCGTTCCGGTCGGTGCTCCGTAATCGACGCCGTAATGCGGCATCCGGCGCCGCAGCACCGGGTGGAAGCGGCTCATGCTGAATCGAGAGGTCACCCGGCTGAACTTCAGAGGCGAACGCAGAAACTGCTTCCGCAGGGGCTGGCCCTCGAGGTCGTAATAGCCGAGGCGCCCAGAGTCATCGGGATAGACCACCGCGTCAAGAGTCCGTCCGTCGTTGATAAAACGCGTCGCGAAGACCGTCCCCCAGCCGTAAAATTCACCATCCACGGTCTGGCGATCGGCAACCACGATGAAGGTGTCTCCCTTCCGTATGTCGCGGAGGAAATCAATGTCCCACTGGTAGATCTGGGCGATCTGCACCGCCAGCTCCGGATCGCCTCCGGCGCTATCCATCGCGCCGAAAAGCGAGGACTCCACCTCCCCCTCCAGCCTCACCACCTCACTGACGATCGGGCGTTCGACCCGGGCGACCAGGATGCCCTGCACACTGGCTTCCAGGTGGACCTCGTTTCGGCTATCAAATATGACTTCTAACCGTTCAAGCGCGCCCGATGGCGTGAGGGTGCCTCGAAACTCTGTGCCCGGAAAAAGTCGTTTGGGGTCGATTTCGTCGACCAGGACATCTCGCCAAACAACCCAGTCATCACCCGCCAGTCGCCGGCAGACACTTTCGATGGTGTCTCCGGAAGCGACGAAGGTCTGAAACGGTGGATGGTACGCAGTCAGGGGATCGACCGTCAGTCGATCGAGAGTCGTCGCCGCGGTAGGCTGTCCGGCAACGAGCATCATCACTGCCAGGATGAGAGCAACCAGCGTGAGACCGATGAGCCACCATCGACCGGTGCGTACAGTCCCCTCGAAGGTCAAGGGTTGCTCCAAACCCGAACCGCTTCCGGCGTCGCGTCGAGCTTGGCAAGTTGTTCGCCGTCAGCGGTCACCAGCAGAAGAGAAGGAACCTCAATGACTCGGTACTTCTTGAGCAGGGCGCCGTGTCGATCATGCAGCCAACCGACCTCACGCCCGCCGAGGGCAGAACGACCGTCCTCGAGGGATTCCTGAACGTCGAGCACCACCAGGTGCAGACCGGCTTCGCTACACGCGGTTGCGAGACTTGCGTGCCCATCCATTGTCGCTTCGGCCTTCGGGGCCCACGAGGCCCAAACGAGCACCGCCACCGGGCCTCGCTTGGCGACCCAGTCCGTCCACGCAATGGGAGCTCCGGAAACGCCATCCACCAACCGCGGATCGGCTGCCGATGCGGTTGAGATTCCTATCAGGAGCAGGAGCGTGAATACCACGCCAACTCTTCTCATGGGAGGAGTATAACCGGGAAGAAAACACCTTCTCCGTCTCCGTACCCGGATTGGAGTCCTCGAGGTACAGACCGCCTGCTCAATCCCCGTCATCGAAGGTGAACTCGACACGCGACACCTTCCCTGCGCACGGGCACGGGCACGGGCACGGACGGGATTGTGCAGCCATCTTGCGACGCCGTTCCCAATTGCCGAGGCGCGGCACGAAGGAGTACACTCACCTCGGGAGGCCGAATGAGTAAAACGCCTCAAGGTGCCGCGGAAAAATTCGACACCGACGTCGCGGTGATCGGCTCGGGCTTTGGCGGATCGGTCGCCGCACACCGGCTGAGCGAAAAGGGCTACGGCGTCACGGTCTTCGAAAAAGGCAAGCGTTGGCGGCCCGAGGATTTTCCAAAGACCAACTGGAACATCCGCAAATCCTTTTGGTTCCCAAAGATCGGCTGCAGGGGGATCTTCGCCATGCGGCTACTTCGCGAGGCGCTCGTTCTGCACGGCGTCGGCGTCGGGGGCGGTAGCCTGGTCTACGCCAACACCCTCTTCGAACCCCCCGAGACGGTGTGGGATGATCCCCAATGGAAGGGCCTCGAGGACTGGCGGGCAGTGATGCCCGAACACTTCAACACCGCCCGCCGGATGCTCGGCGTGACCGAAAATCCAAAGCTCGGACCGGCCGACGAGGCCCTCCGGCGTGCCGCGGCGCGGCGAGGCAAAGCGGAGACCTTTCGCAACACACCGGTTGGGATCTACTTTGGCGACCCCGACGTCACGGTCCCGGATCCGTACTTTAACGGCCAGGGTCCGGAACGCACCGGCTGCACTTTCTGTGGCGGCTGCATGGTCGGGTGTCGCCCGGGTGCCAAGAACACCCTCGACAAGAATTACCTCTATCTGGCCGAGAGGGCCGGCGCTCAGATCATTCCCGACACCATGGTGACGTTGGTGGAGGCTTTGCCGGAGGGCGGCTACCACCTCTCGTGGCGCCGTTCGAACGGTCTCTTTTCGTCGAAGCGGGGCGCAACCACCGCTCGAAAGGTCGTCTTCGCCGGTGGGGTGCTCGGCACAGTCCGCCTCCTGATGGAGTGCAAGGAGAGGGGCAGCCTCCCCCGCCTCTCCGGGCAAATCGGTAACATCGTGCGCACCAACTCGGAAGCGCTGCTGGGGGTCAACTCGAGAAGCCGCAAGGACCTTTGCGAGGGTGTCGCCATCGCCGCCAAGGTGGAGATTGACGAACAGACCCACTTCGAATGCGTACGCTTCTCCAAGGGCTCCGACGTCATGCTGCTCCTTGGCACTCCCTTGACCGACGGAGGTCCCGGCCTGCCGCGCCCGATCAAGTGGCTCGGCAATATCCTCCGCCACCCGATCGACTTCCTGCGCATCATCAAGCCCTGGGGCAAGGCCGAAACCGGTACCGTCGTAATGGCCATGCAGACCGCCGACAACCACACACGGCTTGTTCGCAAACGGCAGATCCTGTGGCCCTTCAGCCGCACCCTCACAAGCCAGCCGGATCCTGGCCAACCCGGCATTCCATCGTATATCCCGGTCGCCAATGAGATCGCGCGCGAGATCGCCGAAGACCTCGACGGTATTCCGCAGTCGACTTACAACGAGGTCCTCCTTGACACCTCGTCGACCGCCCACATTCTCGGCGGCTGCGGAATCGGCAGCGGACCGGAGAGCGGCGTCATCGACTCCTCTGGGCGCGTCTTTGGTCACGACGACCTCTACGTCATGGACGGATCGATGATCGGCGCCAACCTGGGCGTCAACCCGTCGCTCACCATCACCGCGTTGGCTTAGCACGCTTGCAGCCGGATTCCCTCGAAGGACGCCTGACCTGCAAAACGCTCGGGCGGTCCCTGAACCCGCCGGCAACAGCGATTTGGGGCCGAGGCCGGGGATCGCCGGCCTTCGGCCACTCGCTGGAGATGGTGCGCGGCGACGCCCGAATGGCGTCAGGAAGGTCCCGCCTACACACCACAACCACGGTCTAGCGATCAAATATTGAGCGCGCGTTTGAACCGCTAAGACCGCCAAGAACGCAAAGACATCGCAAAGGACCTTTTGCGTATCGCGAACTAAAGACTTCTTCTTTGCGCTCTTTGCGTTCTTCGCGGTTCAGATGGGTGGACAGGGGGGCCTCTTTTGTAGACGGGCCCTGAAGGACCCGCCAACGGATGATCCGCGTGGGATTGGTATACCATCGGCGAACCATGAAGCCTCAAGGTTCAATAGCGGCGATCTTCGAACGGCAGTGGCTGCATGTCCTGGCGCTTGCCGTCATGTTGCCCGCCCTGTGGCTGATCAGCATGAAATGCGGTTGTTTTCACCG
>JACXWA010000039.1 GCA_014764485.1 Candidatus Sulfomarinibacter kjeldsenii | reverse complement strand
CGCACCCGATCACAGTGTGGCCGAGCTCGACCAATCGGTCCGTAAGCGCCCGCCCGATTCCGCGGGTCGCGCCGGTAATGACAACAACTCGAGGTGTGTCCATGACTTCAGATCCTCGCATCCAGGAGCTCGTTCAGCTTCTTCTTCGGTTGGTAGTAGTGGCTGAGAACCTCACCGTCGAGAACGATGGTGAAGACGCCGTACGGAGAAGGCGCATGCTCGCGGACCTCCTTGGCGCTGGTGAGCTCGACGACTCTGGCAGGGATTTCTCGATCCCGAGCGGTCTCGAGAACCGTAGCTACAGCGTCATCGAGATAGGGGCACTGGTCCGTACGGACGACCGTCATGCCCTGGCCGAATTTTTCCGCCCTTCGGTCCCAGTCCGTCGGAAACAGAGGGGGTGGTGCCCGTCCGAAGTCTCGTGCAAGAAGCTCGTAGCCCGGAGGAGCTCGGTCAACTGATTTGAAGCCATGGCTCAGTAGGAGTTTTTTGCCGACCAGCCAGTTGCCCTCGCTCGTGACCATCGCAACTCCCTGGGCGCCGGTGCGTTTCGCGTCGGCCAAACATTCTCCCAGGAGCAGCTTCGCGTAGCCATTGCCCTTGCTCTTACCGACCACCCACAGGCAATGGATGAAGAGATAGCCGGACGCCTCGACCGGCCGCCAGGCGTACTCGCCCGGGATGTACTCGATGAAGCCGCGACCGCCCTCGGAGAGGTCGAGCATCTTGATGCGAAGACCCTCTTCGAAGCGTGCATTCAACCACTTCAGCTTGCGTTTGTAGCCGTCGGACTTCTTGCGGCTCATGAGACAGCTCTTCGAGCTCGCGAACCGTCAGCTCGCTGTCGGCTTCACCAGTGTTCAGGGTCGAAGCGGGTTCGAAGAGGAGCACATGAACCTCTTCCTCGGCTCGGGGGCAATGTTCGACTCCGCGTGGAACGATGATGAAGTCTCCTTCGCTCAGTGTTTCCACCCGGTCCCTGAACTGCATGTCGAAGGAGCCCCTGATGACCATGAAAAATTCGTCCTCGTTTTCGTGTTGGTGCCAGACGAACTCGCCCTGGAACTTGGCGAGCCGGACGTGCTGGCCGTTGAGCTTGCCGACCACCCTCGGATTCCAATGATCCGAAAACTGAGAGAGCTTTTCGCTGATACTGACCTTTTCCATGTGTGACCTCGTACCGGCTGCCGGTTGAGCGACGCCCGGGAGTTATTTATTGCCTCGGAGATACCACTTGATGGCTACGAACGGAATGCCGAAGAACAGGATATTCAAGGCCTTCAGAAACGTCATCGTGTAAAGGAAGAACAGATCGAATTCCTTCCTGGAGATCTCCATCAGCTGGCTGTAGATTGAGAAGATGACATCACCGAGTATGAAGACTACCAACCAGGTAAAGAGCATTGCCCCGACCGTGATGACGAAGCATCTCAGGAGAATATTGGCGATCGCGTTGAATGTCGCGATGGTGTCCTCTGGCAGAGTGTCGCTCATTGGCAGTCCCCCTTTGTTTTCGTAGCCACGAGTGCGTCCAAAACCCGATAGCTACTATCCAGCATCCAGCATCCAGTATCCAGTATCTGGAGGGTGGGAGGCTGGTGTAACCTTTCCTTCCGGAGGTAGGCATGAAGGTCATTGTTCTTGGAGCCGGCAGGGTTGGGGAGGCGATCGCCAGGGACCTGGCCGCCGGCGGGAATCTCGAACTCACGGTCGCGGATGTATCGCAGCCGGCGCTTGATCGCCTCGCTGGAATCAACGGATTGACGACCGAACGGGCTGACCTCGCGGCGCCCGGTGAGATTGGCAGGTTGGTTGGCGGATTCGACCTGGCGGTCGGAGCAGTGCCCGGACCAATGGGTTTTGCAACCCTCGGCAGGGTCATCGATGCCGGGATCAACGTCGTCGACATTTCGTTCTTCGAAGAGGAACCGTGGCCTCTCAACACGCTCGCGCTGGAGCGGGGTGTGACGGTCGTGACGGATTGTGGCGTCGCGCCGGGCTCCTCGAGTTTGATCTTCGGCCGCGCCGAAGCGTCCTGGGAGCGGGTCGACGCGTTCCGATGTTACGTTGGCGGACTGCCGGTGGCCCGGCACTGGCCCTACGAATACAAGGCTGCGTTCTCGCCTATCGATGTGATCGCCGAGTACACGCGCCCGGCACGACTTATGCAGCGAGGCGAGGTGGTCACAAAACCCGCGCTGACCGATCTCGAGCATTTCGACTTCGACGAGATAGGAACTCTCGAGGCTTTCAACACCGACGGGCTGCGCACCCTGCTCAAGACCTCCAAGGTGCCGGAGATGACGGAAAAGACCCTTCGATATCCAGGCCACGCCGAACACATGAGAATGCTCGCCGACATTGGTTTCTTTGGAGAGGATCCGATCGAGGTAGGTGGTGTGGAGGTTCGTCCGATCGATATTTCCGCGAAGCTTTTGATACCAGCCTGGAACCTCGATGAGGGAGAAAAAGATCTGACAGTGTTGCGGGTTGAAATGGATGGCCTTTTCGAGGGGCGGAGGATTACGAGGCGCTACGACATGCTCGACCGTTTTGACCGAAAGACCGGTTTGACTTCAATGGCACGCACCACCGGCTATACCTGCACGGCGATGGTCAACGCCATCGCGGATGGGCTCTTCACCGAACCCGGCCTGTCGCCGCCCGAGATCGTTGGACGGAACGAGGCCTGTTACGACTTCATCTTTGACTACCTCGCAAAAAGAGGCATCCGCTTCGCGGTCACCGAGGAATTGTTGTAATTCGCACCACCCACCCGCCCGTTTTGAACCGCAAAGAGCGCAAAGAGCGCAAAGAAGATAGATTTCGTTTGGTCCGGGTTCCTGTATTCATCGCGATGTCTTTGCGAGCTTTGCGTTCTTAGCGGTTCAATCTGCCCGATCGAGTTCGCCACACGGCTTCATTGATTGGGCGTTGGCTTCACGTGCAAAGCTGGTCAGATGTGGTCGAGATTTCCATGAGCGTCGAGTGTTCGCTGGACCAATTCCGTGAACAGAGCCTCACGTTGATCGATCTCCAACTCGAGGGCGCGTGCCACGACCGGCCAGGCGGTCGTGAGTAGGAAGAGGGGGGCCGCGAGGCCCAGGAACAACAGGCGTCCCTCCCTGCTGGCGCGGGGGTTGTCGCCATGGCCGAGGGCAGTTGCCAGCTGTTCGAAGCCGGTGCGCAGAGGCGGTGTGAGCGATTCCACGGCCACCGTACCGCCGTCGGCCAGATCTCGGAGGAGGAGGCGAGTAGCCGCGTCATCCGACTGCATGCGACCGAGGACCCGACGGAGCGCGTCAAGCACGCTGATCGGCTCTCGTTCATCGGTTTCGTTTTTGGTGGCAGGCACCATGTCGGCGAGACCGGCTGCGGCCTTCCGTAAGACCGAACGGTAGAGCTGGCGCTTGCCACCGAAGTGATAGGAGACGGCACCCGGGTTAGCGCCGGCGAGGTTGCAGATGTCGCGCACCGAAGCGCCCTGGTAGCCGTTGTCGGCAAAAAGGCGGGTGGCCGCGTGGACGAGACGTTCTCGGGTCGTCATATTCATACAGTTGTTTGTATCAATTCTTGGAAAAATCTTCAAGTTATCTATGGATCTCGAGGCCAGCCAGGTTTCTGGAGAGGGAGGAATGAGTGATTCGAGACCACTTCTTGGTCTTAAATCACATTAAAATGCTTATTTATATCAATTTACAAATTTCTAACAAACGACTGTATGAAATTGAAGGGCCTGGCTTGACTTCATTTCGGTCGAGGAATAGGATCGATCCACAGGATGAGTAAAACTGATTTGAGAGTTGTCGCGGTCATACCCGCACGCTGGTCTTCTACCCGTTTTCCGGGCAAGCCGATGGCGGAGCTGGCCGGCGAACCAATGATCGCGCATGTCGTGAGGCGGGCATCCGAGGCGACAACGGTCGACCACGTCATCGTCGCGACCGACGACGAGCGGATAGCCGAAGCGGCGGTTGCGGTCGGCGCAGAGGCGGTCATGACGGGCGAGCACCCTTCGGGCACCGATCGGGTTGCTGCCGCGGTTCGTGATCGCGACGAGTGGGAGATCGTGATCAACGTTCAGGGCGACGAGCCGCTGCTCTCCGGCGACAACATCGATGTGCTCGTCAGCGGTCTCATGGATGACGAGGAAGTGGGGATGTCGACCCTGTGTCGGCCGCTCGAGGCGGAGCGGGCCGAAGACCCGAACGCGGTCAAGGTGGTTCGGGATGCGAGGGGACGGGCACTCTACTTCTCGCGCTCGGCGATCCCCTATCCGAGGCACCGTGAGGCGGCGTGGAAGCTGTGGCGGCTCCACCTCGGAATCTACGGCTTTCGGCGCCAGACACTCGAGGCATTCGTAGCATTGCCGCCATCCAAGCTCGAGCAGGCGGAGGCCCTGGAACAGCTCCGGGCGTTGGAGAACGGGATCCCGATATTGGTTCTGGACGCACCGCATCCGGCGTTCGGGGTGGACACGCCGGATGACCTCGATCGCGTCGAGAAGATCATCAACGGCAGTTGAGCAGGAGGAGTCGAGATGGCGACGAAGTACGTGTTTTTCACCGGAGGTGTTGTTTCAGGCCTGGGCAAGGGCATCTCGGCGTCGTCACTGGCGGCGTTGATGGAGGCCCACGGCTATACGGCAACGATGCTCAAAATCGACCCCTACGTCAACGTCGATCCGGGCACGATGTCGCCCTTCCAGCACGGCGAGGTCTTCGTCACCGATGATGGCGCCGAGACCGACCTCGACCTCGGCCATTACGAGCGCTTTACCTCAGCCTCGATGGGGAAGAAGAACAACTTCACAACCGGCAAGATTTACCAGACGGTGATCCAGAAAGAGCGGCGCGGTGACTACCTGGGCAAGACAGTGCAGGTGATCCCGCACATCACCGACGAGATCAAAGACGGGATCCGCGCCCTCGGTGGCGATGTTGACTTCGTCATGGTCGAAATCGGCGGTACGGTGGGCGACATCGAGTCGCTGCCCTTCCTCGAGGCCATCCGCCAGTTCCGCACCGAGGCCGGCCGCGGCAACGTGCTCAACGTCCACCTCACTCTGGTGCCCTACATCAAGGGATCGGGCGAGCTCAAGACCAAGCCCACCCAGCACTCGGTCAAGGGCCTGCTGCAGATCGGAATCCAGCCCGACATCCTGCTCTGTCGGTGCGACCGGCCGTTGCCGCAGGATCTTCGCGACAAGATCGCGCTCTTCTGTAATGTCGAATCGCGAGCGGTGATCCCGGCCCAGGATGCCGACACGATCTACGATGTGCCGCTCAAGCTGGCCGCCGAGGGCTTTGACGAGATCGTCCTCGAGCTCCTCAACCTTCCCAAGGGCCAACGCGATCTCAGCCGTTGGCGTGGGGTCGTCGATGCGACGCGCGCCGCCACCGATGA
The DNA here is from genome assembly GCA_014764485.1 of Candidatus Sulfomarinibacter kjeldsenii. Taxonomy (GTDB): domain Bacteria; phylum Acidobacteriota; class Thermoanaerobaculia; order Thermoanaerobaculales; family Sulfomarinibacteraceae; genus Sulfomarinibacter; species Sulfomarinibacter kjeldsenii. The sequence continues at coordinate 3,475 of JACXWA010000039.1, read as the reverse complement.
GGTCTCGGTCGGCATCGTCGGCAAGTACGTCGATCTGGCCGATTCCTACAAGTCGCTGAACGAGGCGTTGATCCACGGCGGCCTCGCGAATGGCGTCAAGACCAATCTGGTCTTCATCGATTCCGAAGATCTCGAGGGTTCCGGCTATCCGGGTGAGCTCTTCGAGGTCGATTCCATCCTGGTACCGGGTGGTTTCGGAAAACGCGGCATCGAGGGCATGATCCGGGCGATCGAGTTCGCCCGCGGCCACAAGATCCCGTTCTTCGGGATCTGCCTCGGGCTGCAGACCGCGATCGTCGAGTTTGCCCAAAACGTGTGCGGATTGGCCGGCGCCCACTCCACCGAGTTCGTCAGCCAACCACCCTACAAGGTCATCTACAAAATGCGCGAGCTGGTCGGCGTCGACCAGATGGGCGGCACCATGCGGCTCGGCAAGTACCCGTGCCGCCTGACACCCGGTTGCAAGGCGTGGGACATGTATGGATCGGACGAGGTGTGGGAGCGCCACCGCCACCGCTATGAGGTCAACCCGGAGTACGTGCCGCTCTTCGAGGAAAAGGGCCTGGTGGTGAGCGGCAAGTCACCCGATCGGATGTTTGTCGAGGTCATCGAGCTGCCGGATCATCCGTGGTTCGTGGCCTGTCAATTCCACCCGGAGTTCAAGTCGCGCCCGTACGACCCGCACCCGATCTTCAAGTCTTTCATCGGTGCCGCGGTTGAGTACCGCGGCCAACGCCTCGCGGAAGAAGCTACCGAGGAGGAAGTGGCGATCGATGTGGGGGAAGCAGAAGCGGAAGTAGAAGAAGTTGTCGAGGCGGCTGAGGAGACGATGAAGGAACCGCTGGAGGCGTAAGCCCCCCCGAGCAATTAGGAGTTAGGAATTAGGAATTCCGTTCCACTCTCCCCTGGACCCGGGACAATCTCCAGGTGGGTCGTTGACATTCCTCATTCGTCATTCCTAATTCGGTTTGGGCCGCCTGCTAAACTGCCCCCATGACAATCGAGAGTTTCGACATCGCTGACGGAGTACGAATCGGCGGTGGCGCCCGTCCGGTTTACATCGCTGGCCCGTGCGTCATTGAATCTCAGGATTTCGTGGTCGGCGTCGCTGGCACGATCCGCGAGATCGCCGAACGCCACGGCGTGCCGCTGGTCTTCAAGGCGTCCTTTGACAAGGCCAATCGTTCCGCCGAGTCGAGCTTCCGCGGGCCCGGCGAGGAAGAGGGCCTCGAGGCACTGGCAGAGGTGAAGCGGACGACCGGATTGCCGGTGATTACCGATGTCCATCAGCCCGGCCAGGCCATCGTTGCGGCGAAGGTCGTTGACGTGTTGCAGGTACCGGCCTTCCTCTGTCGCCAGACCGATCTGCTCCACGCCTGTGGCGAGACCGGCCTGCCGGTCAACGTCAAGAAGGGTCAGTTCCTGGCCCCCGAGGACATGGCCAACGCGGTCGAGAAGATCGCCGCGACCGGGAACGAGCGAGTCGTGCTCACTGAACGTGGATCCACCTTCGGATACCACAACCTGGTGGTCGACATGCGTGGACTGCCGATCATGCGCGGGTTCGCGCCGGTTGTCTTTGACGCGACTCACTCGCTGCAGCTCCCCGGGGGGCTTGGCCACGCGACCGGTGGAGCGCGCGAGTTCCATCCCTATTTGGCGCGGGCAGCGGCCGGAGCAGGGGTCGACGGATTTTTCATCGAAGTCCACCCCAACCCGCCGGAAGCGCTTTCGGACGCGACCACTCAGCTTTCGTACGATGAGTTCGACCGGCTGATCGGACAGCTGGAAGCGGTGTCGGCCTCAGTCCGAGAGGTGGCGCCATGAGCCACGATATTGCCCGACAGGTGCTCGAAACCGAGGCCAACGCGATCCGAAATTTGATGGAGAACATTCCCGAGGACTTCGATCCTGCGGTCGAGCTAATCGCCGGGTGCGCCGGCCGGGTGGTATTCACCGGGCTCGGCAAATCGGGCATCATCTGCCGCAAGATCTCGGCCACCATGAGATCCACAGGGACACCTGCACTGTTCATGCACCCCGCGGAGGCCATCCACGGCGATCTCGGAATGGTGACCGGGAACGATCTCGTGATAGCGATCTCCAACTCAGGCACCACCGAGGAGATCCTCGAACTGTTGGCTGTGCTACGCCGCATCGGAATTTCGCTGATCGCCATCACCTCAAACCCGGATTCACCCTTGGCCACAGTTGCTGACCTTCACCTGGACGTTGGCGTGAGACGTGAAGCCTGTCCGATGAACCTGGCGCCGACCGCCTCGACCACCGCCAGTCTCGCCCTCGGCGATGCTCTGGCGATGGCGGTGTCAGTGAAGAAGGGCTTTAAAGAAGAGGACTTTGCACGCCTCCATCCTGGCGGCAAGCTCGGCAAACGATTCCTCAAGGTTGGCGAGCTGATGCACTCCGGTGACCAGGTGCCGCGGGTGACCGCGGACGCTGCGATGAAGGATGTGATCTACGAGATGAGCCGCAAGGCGCTCGGGATGACCACCGTCCAAGACGATGCCGGCCGGCTATTGGGGGTCATCACCGATGGCGATCTGCGGCGGCTGATGGAGCGGGACCCGGATCCGCTGGCCCACGCTGCGAGCGAGGTCATGCACAAGGGCGGTGTCTGCATCGACGCCGACGAGCTGGCAACTGCGGCGCTCAAGCTGCTTGAAGAAAAGCGAATCACCTCGCTCATGGTCTGCGATGGTGAGGGCCCGCTGAAAGGTGTCCTCCACGTCCACGACCTGTGGGGCGTGGGGCTGTTTTAATGAGGAATTAGGAATTAGGAATTAGGAATTTCCACCCATCCCCCCGCCAAGATTCAGCTGCTAAGGGTGAGTGGAAAATTCGAAATCCGAAATTCGAAATCCGAAATTCATCTCTGGAAGCAACTATGAAACTGACGATAATTACTACCGGCGGTACCATCGACAAGACCTACGACGAGTTCCAGGGCAGCCTGCGAAACCAGCATACGGTCATAGATGTCATCCTCGATTCACTGCGGATTCCGGATCTCGATGTTCACAACGTTGAGGTCATGCACAAGGACTCCCTCGACATGACCGAGGAAGACCGGGAGATCATTGCCAGGGCCGTGTGCGACGAGGCACCGACGGCGGACGCTGTTGTCATCTTGCACGGCACCGATACACTTTCCGACACCGGTGAGCTTCTTTTACAACGATGCTCCGGTCTCGCGATTCCGATCATCCTCACCGGAGCGATGCGGCCATATGAGTTTCGGGACACGGACGCTGCGCAGAACGTGATCGAAGCTCTGTTGGCTTCTCGCATGGTCGATCCAGGAGTCTACGTTGCGATTCACAATTGCGTGCTCCAGTTCCCGGGGGTCGTCAAAGACCGGCAAGCACTCACGTTCGTCCGAAACGGCTGACGCCGTCACGAATTCTGAATTCTGAATTCTGAATTCGGAATGCCGTTCATCCTTCCGAACCGGTCG
>JACXWA010000072.1 GCA_014764485.1 Candidatus Sulfomarinibacter kjeldsenii | reverse complement strand
CGCCCAAACCATGGAGGTGATTCGGCTGCTGCGCAAGCATGGCCTCGCCTACTCGCCCCATACCTGGACCAACGGCATCGGCTTTGCGGTCAATCTGCAGCTCTTCGCAGCTAGCGGATTCGCCGGGGAACGCGAGCTCGAGTACCCGCTGGCGCCCCCGGGTTGGACCGTGGACGCGCGAGATGGCATCCTCGAAAACCCGTTTCACCACGATCACGGGGCCCTCGAAACGCCGACCACGCCTGGTCTCGGCATCGAAATCGACCGCAAGGCGCTCTCCCGTTGGGGCAAGCGTTTCTTTGTAATGGATCGAAAACGGCTGGTCTGGTTCTCGCTCAGACACCGAGGGATCAACGCCTCACGGGAAATCGACCGGGTCCGCCGTCACCGGCTCGCGGATTCAGCGAGAAAGACCGACAGGTGACCTTCCGAGACCGGGGACGTCGACCGTCAATGGTATGTTCTGGCGTTGCGAGTCAATGCAACGCAGCTCTATGCGAGCAACGGGAGGAAACCGGGTGATTTCTTCACTGTTTCGCTTTGCGGCGCTTTTCGTTGCGGCGGTTGTCAGTGCGCCGACGGTCTTCGGTCAAATGCAAACGACAACTAAAACACGGCCCCAGAGGGGACTGGTCCGGAACCTTCCCGGGGCATACCAGGGTTATACCGTTATCGCACCGCTTCGATAGACCTCCACCTTTCTAGTAGACATGAAGGGCGAAGTCGTCCACATCTGGAAGGGCAGCTATACACCGACGTTTGGCGTCTATCTCCTCGACAACGGAAATCTGCTGCGCGCAGGCCACGATCCCAACAATTTCTATTATCGAGAGGGCGGCCAGGGTGGCATCATCCAGGAAATCTCGTGGGACGGCACCGTCGTCTGGGAATACAAGTACTCGGACCGCCATCACGCCCAGCATCACGACATCGAGCCGCTGCCGAACGGCAACGTCCTGCTTCTCGCCTGGGAGAAGAAGACGGGTCACCAGGCGTTGATAGCAGGGCGGGATCCGAAGATGATCACCGCCGACGGCTTGTGGCCCGAACACCTGGTCGAGGTCAGACCAATCAAGCCGAACGGCGGTGAGATCGTATGGGAGTGGCATGTCTGGGACCATCTGATCCAGGATCGAGACCCGAAGCTCAGATTTTTCGGCAAGCCGGAGGAGCACCCTGAAAGGATATACATCAACGGCGATTTCGGGCGCCGCAGGGATTCGGAAGAGGAAATCGCCCAGCTGAGAGCGCTCGGCTACATCACGGATTCACCGCCAGCGGGTGGCCAACCGGCCCTCGACCCGAATCGAAACAACGACTGGAACCACGCCAACTCGATTTCATACAACCCCGAGCTCGACCAGATAGTGATCAGCGTTCTGCGGTTCAGCGAAATCTGGGTCATCGACCACAGCACGACGACCGAGGAGGCGGCGGGACGCAGTGGCGGCAATAGTGGAAAAGGTGGAGATCTTCTGTATCGCTGGGGCAATCCTCAGACCTACCTCGGGCCCGGTTTCGCTGAGCAACAGCAGCTTTTCAGCCAACACGATGTACGGTGGATACCGGACGGTTTGCCGGGCGCCGGCAACCTGACCGTTTTCAATAACGGGCGAGGACGATTCGACGGTGCATACTCGTCAATCGATGAAATCCGGCTGCCGAAGAACAGTCGACGAGGCTACGGGGCCAAGGACGCGAAACTGCCCGCCGACGCTGAATTCGTATGGTCATTCTCCGGATCAGCCGGTGAGCGATTCTATTCGAGCCACATCTCCGGAACTGAACGTCTTCCCAACGGGAACACTCTCATTTGTGTCGGGATCCAGGGGCGGGTCTTTGAAGTCACACCGCAGGGTAAAACTGTCTGGGACTACCTCAATCCAATCTCCGAAGAGACGTCCTCCTCGCTTCCACCGTGGCTCACGTCCTCGAATCCGAGGGCGCCCCGCCAGATTGAACCGTATGGGTTGCTGCGGGCCAGCCGCGTGGGCCGCAATCACCCAGGTCTCGAGAGGCTCGCGAAATAAAGCTGTAACACTCGGCGCTCTCGAAGGTACTCTCCACGGGAGAAACACACAGCGATGACCTTCGAGCAGCTCTACAACACCTACTTCACAGACGTTTATCGGTTTGCCGTCTGGCTGACCCATGACTCGACCGAGGCCGAGGATGTGACGTCGGAGACATTCATCAGAGCGTGGGCAAAGCGCGACCGCTTTCGTACCGAAACTCTCAAGGGCTACCTTTTCGCAACCGCCCGAAACATCTTCATCAAACACCGACATCGGTCCAACAGAAACGAGCAGCTCCCTGAAGAACTGGCTGACGGCTCTCCCGATCCACATCGGGCGGCCGCCGCACGCATGGATCTGGACCGAGTGACACGTGAACTTTCGCGGATTCCATCGCCGGATCGGCTGGCGTTGGTCCTCAGAACGGAGCACTTGCTCCCCTATGAAGAAATCGCGAGGATCCTGGATATTTCGGTGGGCGCTGCGCGGGTCAAGGTCTACCGCGCCCGCCGACGACTCCTTGCAACAAGCTCAGAAAAAAACGGAGGTAACTGATGGGCGTAACACGAGAGGTAATTATGGATCTCCTGCCACTGTATTTGTCGGACGAGGCAAGCTCTGACTCCCACGCTTTGGTCAACGAGCATCTCCAAAACGATCCCGAACTCGCAAAACTGGCGACCCAGTGGAAGGACCGACTGCCGGAGCCACCACCCGCACCGGTCAACCCCGACGCCCAGGTGATGGCCTACCAGGAAGCCAAACGGCAGATCGCGAATCGGGTGATCACCCTCGCAGCGGCGATTGCGTTCGGAATTCTGATCGTAGGCGGCACCGCCCTGATCGGGGCGATGCTTCTCCTCACCCGATAGCGCACGCCTGGAGGGCGGTTGGATTCGATCAGTTTCTCGCAGTCGCAATGGGCACAGGATAGAATCGTAGATGCAGTTGTCTTATCTCGATTTGAACTGCAATGGAGCGTGCCCTGTGACGATCACCGCCGACCTCGAGGACCTCAACCTCGCCGATTTCATGATGATGCTGGCCCAGAGCCAGAAGACGGGTAAGCTCACGATTGAAAACGGAGATGAACGCCTCAAGCTGGCATTCCGAAACGGCGAAATTGTCTATGCCGCATCCACGGGTGTCCGCGAAACAGTCGGCGCAATGCTCGTTCGCCGCGGTCTGATCAGCGACGAACAACTCGAGACAGCCCTCGAAGTCCAGAACGCTCAGGAGGGCGTCGCCCTGCTTGGGCAAATCCTCATCGAAATGCAAGCGGTGAGTGCCGAGGACCTGACGCAGGTCGTCTTCCTTCAGTTTCAAAATGTGATCCGCGAGTCCCTGGTATGGGACGCTGGGGTCGGTACCTTCGAGCCCATGAATTTCCCCGACCTCGGCGAGGTACGGGTCGATCCTCAGGAAGTGATCCTCGAAACCGGTTTCCGCACCGAGCAGATTCTGCTTGGAGGAGCGGCCGAGCACGATGAGGTGAATCGCACTGGTGATCCACCGGATTACTTCGAGGCCGTACGGGACGTCCTCGAGAATTTCAAGGAGGAGTCCCTCGTGGTCACCTCCGAAATGGCGGCCTCGATTCTCGACGGTGCCAACAGACTGGTCCGTCGCGCGGTACTCTTCCTTGTCTACCCGAATGCCCTCAGCGTTGTCGGGGCATTCGACTCCGACAACACCGTGGCGTCGCTCGCCATGGCCGGTAGACGCATCGAACGTCTCGAAGGCGAAGAATCGGCGATCTCCTGGGTCGTAGCGGAGGGGCGCAGCTACCGCGGCCGACTCAAAGACGGCGAGGGCAACCGCTCGCTCAAAGAGCTACTCGGCGATGAGGTTCCCAAGGAGGTCATCGTTATCCCGGTCATTGTCGACGACAAAGTCGCAGCAGTGCTCTATGGCGACAACGGTTCGGACGAAAGCGCGATCGGTCAAATCGGTGACCTTGAAAGGGTGGTGGCGCGGGTGGCACGTGAGCTCGGGGACACGCGCAGCGAGTGACCCAGGCCACACTCCGGGCTCGAAACACCACAGTATTGTGCCGCCGAGGTTTCTCATGAGAGCACTCAGAAATTGTGTAAAGGCATTCGGGGTTGCCGTGGTCGCAGCGCTTTCGGTGGCCACGCCCCGAGCCGGTAACGCCCAGGACGTAGCCTTGCGGCCGCAGATCGTGGTCACCGATGCGGCATCCGGCTGTCCATCGGTCGCGGGTTCCTTTGTCACCTTGCTAGATCCTGCGAGAGGCATGCTGCTGCTGTCGGCAGCGCCATTCCCGGGTGGTCACGTCGCCGGAGACGCTCGCGGATCAGCGATGACTATATCCGTGCCGGGCGTCGAGTGGCCTCTCGATCGCATCGGTTCGGGCCAGGGTCAGGTCCCAATATGGGCCGCCCGATATCCATTCCTCGCCGCCAGCGGTCGTGGCTGCGTTGGTTTTGATAAGCAGTTCTGGTCGTCCGAGGGCGATCTCGTCACCTACATGCGGTGGCTGGTTGAAGAGATCTACCTGGACCTGCCGGCGGAGGAGCGGCTGCGCCAGCCAGACTTTCGCCTTGGCGACCGCCAGGTGAGTCTGCGAGTAGAGCGTGAGGGCTATGGCCCGTTTCACCTCACCGGCAAAGAAGGTGCAACCCTCGCGTGTCGGTACAAGGACGGAGCCCGGATCTATCTGCTCATGCCCTTTGTTCTTCACGAGGCAACCGGCCGGGTCGCAGTCAAGGTCGCCTCAACCGACGGTGAATACTTCGACACCTCCAAGAAAGCACCCCTCGGATGGGTGATCGCGTCATCGGAAGAGACCGGAACCCTCCCCGAGCCGCCATTGACAATTACGGTCGAAGGCGTGTTTTCGAGTGAAGAGTGACTTCATTCCCAACGCAATCGCCCCACCGAGGTCACCAGGTACGATAAGATCTCGAATCTGATGGCGGAGATATTTGAATCTACCAATTTGAGCGGCATCGAGCTGGCAAACCGGCTCGTGAGGTCAGCGACCTGGGAGGGTCTGGCCACCTCAGACGGCGCAGTGACCCCAGCGCTTTTACGGATCCACGAGGACCTGGCGGAGGGCGGCGTCGGCCTCATCATCTCGAGCTATCTGTACATCCAGGCCGTCGGCAAGCAGTCCCCGGGCCAGATCGGCGTTTACTCTGACGATCTCATCTCCGGTCTCGCGGAGCTGGCGAGGGCGGTTTCCGATCGTAACGGCAAGATCGTCGGCCAGATCGTCCACTGCGGCGGTCAGGCCGATCGTGGTCATACAGGCGGCCTGAGGCCTGTCGCGCCGAGCGCAATTGAAAGCCCCGGCTATTCGGTAACGCCCCGGAAACTCACAATCGACGAGATCCGAAAGATCATCGATGACTTCGCCGCTGCAGCCAGACGTCTGCAAAAGGCCAGCTTCGACGGCGTCCAGTTGCACGGTGCTCACGGTTATCTACTGGCCCAGTTCCTGTCGCCGTTGCGCAACCAGCGCACGGACGAGTACGGAGGAAGCGTGGAAAACCGGGCACGTTTCTCCCTCGAGGTCTACCGGGCCGTCCGCTCGGCGGTTGGCGCGGACTTCCCGATCATGATCAAGCTCAATGCCAACGATTTCCTCGACGGATCGACGACCGAGGAAGATTCCTGCTATCTGGCAGCGGCATTGGCCGCTGAGGGCATCGATGCGATCGAAGTCTCCGGGGGGACCCCCGGATCAGGAAAGCTCGGCGCAGCGCGTCCCAACATCAAGAAGCCAACAGACGAGGCCTACTTCCTGCCCCAGGCCGAGGCGATCCGACGGGCCGCGCCGTCGATCCCGCTGATGCTCGTCGGCGGAATGCGGTCGCCCGAGGTCATGGAAGAGATCCTTGCGGCAGGAACAGCTGACTACTTTTCCATGTCGCGTCCATTGATCCGTGAACCGGGTCTGCCTCGACGCTGGGAAAGTGGTGACCGGAGTCGAGCGGCCTGCATCTCCTGCCTCGGTTGTTTCGGCCCGGCGCGAAAAGGTGAAGGTATCAGTTGCGTCCAGGCGGCGGGACCGCCTTAGACCGTCACAACGGTCAGCGCCAGGGTCAGGATCATGGTGACAATCAGCGCCACCAGGTAGCCGAGCAGCAATAATTGCATTTTGACTATGGTCAGGAACCGGCCCTGGCCATAGACCCGGCGCAGGGCGAGAAAGCTGTAGACCGCGATAACCAGTACGGCAAGACCGTTGCCCGGTCTCGTTTGCGCTGGCGCTCCCGCCGCCAGGTCAATCCCCAGTCCGACGATTAAGGCCAAAAACGCAAAACTATGGAGGTGGAGCGAAAACACGAGGTGGGCCACGTATCGCCGACCGCGGTACAGCGCGAGGAGCAGCAGGGCGAAGACGGGCACCAGAAGGATGATCGATTTCGCCAGCCGGTCGGTGAAAATTCGGTTGAGGCGGTCCGGATCGTTTTCGGCCAGATCTCCGATCGGTGTCAGAACCCTGGCGAGAAACGACGGTTCCTCGGAGGCCTCGGCGGCCTCTTCAACGCCCTCCTCTTCCGACACATCGACCCGAACCCCGGTGACGATGTCTTCGGACTCCCCGATCTGGATCACCGAGTACCCTGACATCGCGAGGCCCAGGAAGAGCAGCACGCAGAAGGCGAAGTAGAGCTTGAATGGGTGGACGTAGCGGGCGCGGCGGCCGGCCAAGAAGTCGACGGTCAACATCCCCGGCCTTCTGACGAGAGGCCACAGCGTCCGCAGAATGCGAGTGTCGAACGACAGGAACGACTCCATCGCCTCGCCGGCGATCTCGCGAAAAGGCTGATCGAGGTCCATCTGCCGCTGGCCGCAGGATGAACAGAATGGACCGCTCAACGGAGCCGAGCAGTTGGGGCAGACGCCATCGTCTCGTTCGTTCGGGTGATTCGGTACCATGTCGGCAGCCATTCTAGGAGATCGAAATGGAAAACGACGGTCCGATCGACGAAATTTCCGCCGGGCTGCCTTTACCCGCGCTCTCGAAACCCGTGCTGTGGGGGCTGGTTGCGGCGAAACTGTTGCTCCACCTACCCGGCCTTTTCCGGTACGGCTACTTCCGCGACGAGCTCTACTTCCTCGACTGCGCCCGCCACCTCGACTGGGGTTATGTCGACTGCGCGCCGCTGGTGGCGGTCTACGCCAAGATCGCGCTGGCGCTCGGCGGCTCGCTGCCGGCGCTGAGGATCCTGCCGATGCTGGCCGGCGCGGGAATGGTGGCTTTGACCGTGCTGATCGCGCGCCAGCTCGGCGGTGGGGCCTTTGCCCAGGCGCTGGCCGGACTCGCCATACTCATCGCCCCGGTCCACTTGATGATCGACAGCGTTTTGTCGATGAACGGCTTTGAGCCGATCTTCTGGATGGGATGTGTGCTGATCATGATCCGCATCATTCGCGGCGGTGACCCACGTCTCTGGATATTGTTCGGCTTCCTCGCCGGCCTCGGGCTCGAGAACAAGCATTCGACCCTCTTCTTTGGCGCCGCCGTCGCGGTCGCAGTCATTGCCACGCCATTGCGCCGCGAGCTGCTGCGTCCCTGGATCTGGCTCGGCGCCGCCATTGCGCTGGCAATCTTTCTACCTAACCTCATCTGGCAGTGGCAGAACGGATTCCCGACCGTCGAGGATCTGCAGAACGTCCGTGCCACCGGCAAGAATGTCGCGCTCGCACCGATCCCATTCCTCGTCCAGCAGACGATGATGATGCACCCGGCCAACCTCCCTGTGTGGCTGGCAGGTCTTTGGTTTCTCTTCTTCGGTCGCGGTCGGTTATTCCGGGCTGTCGGCTGGATCTACGTTTCGGCATTAGTTTTCTTCATCGTGCTGCACGCCAAGGACTACTACCTGGCGCCGGCGTACCCGATGCTACTCGCAGCGGGCGGGGTGACGATTGAGGCGTGGAGCACCCGGATCTCCGGGTTCCGCGTCAGAACCGCGGCCCGATCAGCAGTCGCCGGGTGGCTTATTGTCTCAGGCGCCATTTTCGCCCCGATTGCGCTGCCGCTGTTCTCGCCAGCAAACTACGTGGCCTATCAAAAAAAACTTGGGCTCGCGCCCCAGAAGACCGAGGTCGCACACGTCGGCCCACTGCCACAGCTGTGGGGTGACCAGTTCGGCTGGCCCGAGCTCGTCGAAGAGGTGGCCGAGATCTACTGGGCGCTGCCCGAGAAGGAACGTTTGCGGACAGGGATCTTCGCCAGCAACTACGGCGAGGCCGGCGCGATCAACCTCTTTGGTCCCGAGCACGGGCTGCCGCCAGCGATCTGCGTCCACCAGACTCACTCGATGTGGGGGCCCGGGGATTTTGCGGGCAACCAGTTGATCTGGCTTCAGGGGTCCGCAGAATCGCTCGAACGTGTCTGTGGGTCGGTCGAGCTTGTCGGGGAACACCGACACCCATGGGGAATGGCAGAGGAGAATCGACCGATCTACCTGTGTCGGGAACTCAACCCTCAGCTGTCAGAACTCTGGCCTCAGCTCCGACACTGGAACTGACGCGGCTCACGCGAGCGGCCACGGGACCCCGATTGCATAGGTCACTCGGCTCACTCCAATCGACCGCGCCTGGCCGATCTGCCACTCGTAGCGATCATCGGCCATCTGCTCGACCAGATCGTGGAGTTCTTCGACCGAGTAGGTTCTGAGATTCGAGACAAAGCCATCCCATACTGCAACAACCGGCACGATTGGAACGAGATAGGTCCACAACAGCCGGCGCCACCGGAATGGTCGCATGAACGGCGTGCACAGCCAGACGAAGAGCGGAATGAGTAATGTCGGGAGACCCCAGATCAACCAGTTGCGTTCCGTGTACTCAAAAATTCCAACACCTTCGCCGTTGTCCACCGCGTTCGCCAATATCGCCCGCGCCGATTCGGGACGAAAGTGATGGAATGAAGTGAAAAGGGTCCGAAAACCCTTCAGGCTCATCGGCACGTCAGCCGCATCGATCGGCGTCGTCAGATAGGTCACCTTGGCGCCGGTCCCACCAATGGATTCGAGCGCCCCCAGGTTCGGAAATCTGTCGGTCAAAACCACCTCGAGATCACAAATGCCCGAGTCTTGAAGGGCCGGCACGAGTGAGAGGAGTGGTCGACCAGCGCCCGAGCACAGATCGACAATCCTCGCGGTTCCCTCTCGCTCGAGGGCCTCGGCCAGAAGAGGGCCTACACACGCGTAGGGCCTGAAGACGGTTGCATAGAAGGAGAGGTAATCGGTCAGGAGGTCCCGCCACACGGCGGGAAACCACGGTTGCTCGTGAAGCTCGACAAGATGAACCCGACCCACAGACCAGACTATAGCCGTGTCCGAACCACAGGTTCGACCATTCATTGATGCCGGAAAGAGAAAGTTGTGAGCGACTCCATCTCCAGATTGAGATACCATCTCTTCATGCTGAACCACGTCGTTTTTCAAAAAGGTTTCCGACCGTTCTTTCTGCTCGGCGGATTGTGTTCCGTGTTTCTGGTCCCGTGGTGGGCCTTCACCTACCAACAACCGATGTCCGGGGAGCCTGGTCTCGAGAGCATCTCCTGGCACAGCCACGAGATGGTCTTTGGATTCACGATGGCGATCATCGCCGGCTTCCTATTGACCGCGGTCGAGAACTGGACAAACCGGCCTACCGCCCGCGGCCCCTTTCTCGCAATTCTCGTCAGTCTGTGGATGATCGGACGGCTTGTCGGCCTCGGTGGCGCCGTCGCCACCATCGCTGGTCTCGCAGATCTTTTATTCATCCCCGCACTCACAGTCGCGATAGCGATCCCGTTGTTCCTCGCCGGGAGCAAACGAAACTACCTCCTCCTCGCAGTCCTGCCACTCCTGTGGTTTTGTGATTTGCTGCTCCATCTGCGGACCTCCGGTCTGTTGCCACAGTCATTGTTACGGACCGACCTTGTGGCTGTCGATTTGATCGTGGTGGTGCTGGTGATCATAACCGGCCGGATCGTGCCCCTCTTCACCCGCAACGCGCTTGGCGACGAGAACATCCGCCCGATACCCGGGCTCGGTATCGCTGCAATCATCAGCGTTTTGGTGATTGCCCTGATCGAGGTTGTCGCTCCTGGCGGATACATCATGGCCGTTGCCGCCGCCGTCGCCGGGCTTCTTGTGCTCGGTCGGTCGGTGCACTGGGGATTTCAGAAGACCCTCGGCAAACCGATTCTGTGGGTGCTGCACCTCGGCCACGCCTGGATCTGGCTGGGTCTTTTCTTCAAAGCGGCTTCTGCTGTCGGCTTACCAATCCAATCGAGCGTCGCCACGCACGCCCTCACGGCTGGTGCCATCGGCACCTTGACCCTCGGCATGATGGTCCGGGTCACTCTTGGTCACACCGGCAGACCCCTTCAGGTGACGGCGATGATGACTGTCGCGTTCGTCACGATCTCGGCGAGCGCAGCCCTCAGGGTCTTCGGGCCGTGGCTGCGGGCAGATCTGACCCGAACCGCCCTCATCTCCTCGGCCACGCTCTGGTCGCTCGCCTTTGCCCTCTATGTGCTCGGCAACGCCCGGCTTCTGACCACCACTCGTCCGGACGGCAAGGAAGGCTAGCGGCCTAGATCGGGTCGCCTGGCGGAGGTGCGGGCGCGTCGATGGATACCGGTTCGGGCACCAGCGCCCTCCCCTGGTAGCGTGCGATCAGCGCTGCAAGCGCCGCGCGGTGCGCCGCCTCTTCAGCGCCCTCGTCCGTCGGGGAACCCAGGAGCCCACCAAGGGCGGCCAGAGCGCCGCCAACTCGTGCCCGGACTTCCGGTGACGCAGTCGGGTTGGAGGACAGCTCGATCAACCCGTCCACGGTGACGGTCTGAACAACCCTTCGAACCTCCTCGTGACGCGGCGAGGCCGGCGCCCGGGAATCGAATGCCCGATCGATCAACGTCGCCAGGATCACCTCGAAGCCGGGTTGTGCGGCGTCCCGGCGGTGGAAGTCCACCAACCGTGCCGCCCGTTGCGGTTGCAGGAGCCCCTTCACCACCATATCGGCGGCGGTTGCCGCCGCACCCAGCGGATCGAGCACCGGATCCGTCCGTCCCGAAAAGAGCTCTCGAGTCCTCGCGGATCCGGGAGGACGCGGAGGAATCTGTTCCAGCACCGATTCCGGCAGATCCAAAGTCGCGGGATCGAGGATTGACAGGACCACCTCCAGTGCCCGCATTTGCCGATGAGAATCGATGAACGCGAACGCATCCTGACCGTCACCGCGCAATGCATAGGAATACTCGAGCCCGCCGATCACCTTGACGGCGGCTTGCAACTGATAGCGGTGATGTAGGTAGAGCGGCACCAGAACCTCTTCGAGCTCTGCCATCGGCGTGCCTTCCGGCACCGCCGACTCGCCAAAGCGATCGAGCGCGATCCGGCGCACCGCAAGGGTGCCGACCAGGGCCTCGACCGGATCGGAGCCGTTGTCCCAGAGATTCGCCAAAGGGTTGGCCGCACCTGCTGGTCTGGCATCTGCGTCCGAAAGGATGAACAGACCACGATCGAGCCCTGCACGCACCATCTTCTCAAGCTCATCCGCTTCATCGACGCCCGGAGGGAACTGTGAATAGGCCCACTGAATCGCGTGTTTGTCCCACTCACCCATGCCAACTCCGTAGGCCTCCGAAAAATCAAGATCGCCGTCGTCGTCGATTGTCACCAGCGGCGCCGGGTAGTCCATCACCGACTCCCGCCCGTAGGTGCTGGCCGCGAAATTGTGGTCCATTCCAAGGGTGTGGCCGACCTCATGGGCCGAGAGCTGCCGGATCCGAGCCAACGCAATCTCGACCGGGTCATTTGCGGCACCGGTTCCCAGCTCATCGGCTCCGGCCAGACCCTGGAAGAGAAGCCGGTCCTGGCGCACCCGCAGCGACCCCAGGGACACATGCCCCTTGATCATCTCCCCAGTGCGAGGATCGACGACGCCTCCACCGTAGGACCAGCCACGGGTCGCGCGGTGGACCCACTGAATCATGTTGTAGCGGGCGTCGAGACTGTGGGCCCCCTCCGGGAGCAGCTCGACGCGATAAGCATCGATGAAGCCGGCGGCTTCAAATGCCTCGGCCCACCAGCCGGCACCCTCGATCAACGCCGATCGCACCGGTTCCGGCACGCCACGATCGACGTAATAGACAATGGGTTCCACGACCGTCGAGCGGGAGGCCTCCGGGTCGGTCTTCTGAAGCCGGTGGCGGACGATCCATTTCTGTTCGATCGGCTCGTCCAGGGGAGCCGAGTAGTCCGCAAAGGAAATCGAGTTCGACCCGGCCCGGGGGTCATGCCTCCGCGGCCGGTAGCCGTCGTCCGGCAGCCGCAGGAAGGAGTGGTGTTGAACCAGGGTCACCCACTCCGGCGCCGGCGCCGTGTCACGAACGTACGGCCCGGGCTTTTCGCTGTGAAAGGTCAGCAGCGCTTCGAGTTCGACGTTTTCGGGGAACACCAGGCAGGCATCCATCTCCACCGCGCTGCGGGATGTGTCGAGCGAAAACGAACCTTGCCCGGTTCGTTCCAGCCTCCTGGTAGATCCGTGCGCATCGCGCGAAATGAACGACGAAAAGTCCACCAGCACCCTGCCGTCCCCGTCCGCGGCTACGATCTCGCCACCCCACAGGACCGAACGGGCGAACGACTGACGAACCGCGCGCCGCTCGTCCGGGTCGTCGCTGATGGCCCGGTACCCGAGATTGACCTCTTCAACAAGCACTCTCCCACCTACACGCCGCAAACCGACCAGACGCGCCGAACCAATCTGGCCCCGATCGAGACCCACGTCATTCGACCCGAGCCCGGTCACCAGACCCTCGACGTAGAGATATCGGTGCCCGGTATCGGGATCCTCGGCCAGCGGCAGTTCCAAGTAGACCTTGCCACGTTGACGATCGACGTGAAACGTCATGAGCCCTTCGAGCCGCTCGAGACCCTCGACCTTTTCACCCACTCCGGGCAGAGCACCAGGTTTTTCAACGGCATCCGCCGGGAGGGCAAACGTGCAGACTCCAACAATGAGACAGGTCGAAAGGAAAACGCGGCTCATAGATCCCCCAATGCTCGCTCGGTCCCGAAAGCCTATCACCGCCGGGGTGGTCTGAAACGGAGCGCCACAGTCATCGTCACCGGGTGAAGCCTGCGGAGATTGGCTGCTCGGATCACCCTTCCGGAGTCCGGCCGCAGGTCTCCTTCGATCCGCAGATGCACCACCGCATCGGCCTGTCGTCGACCGAGTTTTTCGCGAATTTCGTTTTCCAGGACCTCGGGGCCGAGGCCCGTTGCATCGATCGTCAGGGCGAACATCGGACGCGCGGGCAGGTCCCGAAACTCCGACCTCTCGAGCCTGCCACCACTCGATGATTCGGCCTCAAACTCGAGGATCAGGTATCCCTTGGGTTCGTCCTGCTCGGCGAAGCTGGTGCGCTCTACCGAACCCGGGTAGAGGACCGGTGCAGCGAGTCGATTCCCCGCAAGGTCCCGGGTCAGAACCTGAGAGCGGTGGATATGGCCGCAGAAAACGGCGGCGAGACCGGTCGGAATATCGCGGCCACGGATGATCTCGGCGCCTGATCTGAAGGTGTATCCCTTGACCCGAGATCCCTCAACCGTCTGGTGGAGACACAGAAATCGAAGATCTGCTCTCGCGCCGAGCACTCCACATTCAGCTACCAAGCCCGAGAACCGATCCCTGATATTTTCGCGTTCGCATGGAAATCCACCGACGGCCAAACGCGTCTCGTTGAGCTCCAGTTCAATCGTTTTCGGTTGGTCGAGAATGTGCAGATTCGCGTGGCTCGCCAGCAAAGGGTAGGGCAGCGAAGATCGCTCGTGATTGCCCGGCACCAATACCACCGGCACGCCCCGATCTGCCACCTCGAGCAGGGGTTCGAGAGCCTGGATCACCAACCCGGGCGGCACCTTGCTGCGGTAGAGCAGATCGCCACCGTGAACCACGAGGTCTACCTGACCGCAGCGGGCCGGCTCGAGGGCAAGCCGGGTGTTGGTAAAGAAATCGGGCCCACGCCGCCTCTTCTCCACCCTCGGCCTCGACGGCAGATCGAAGCCGAGATGGGTATCGGCGAGGAGCAGTACCTTGATCACCGCAACAGCTTACATCCCCGGGAAGTTCGGCGGCTTGGAGATCGTAGTCGAGGAGAGTTATCAGTGATCAGTGATCAGTCTGTGAGCCCGACGGGGTGGGCGGTGGGGACTGATCACTGATAACTGATTACTGGGTGGGTGGGCGGATACTGATTACTGTTCACTGGGTGGGTGGGCGGCCCTACGACGACGTAACCACCACCGTACACGCCGCCATGCACGCGATCATGGCGGCCTGCTGCGCCTCGATGATGGCCTGCACCGCGCGCAGGTTGGCGGCGGTTCTCGCACCCTCGAGGCCCTTCATTCTCTCGGCCTCTTCGGCCAGGACCACGCCCGCCGCAATAGAAAAGGCGATATCCGCCGTCGGCCTTGGCTTGACCATGCGCAACCGATCTCGGTAGTCGATCACCCTCGGCACTACTTCGCCGACGTGGCCACCGGTGAGCACGAGCAGGGCAACCTCGTCGAAGTGACTCTGCCAAACACGCTGCTTCGCCTGTTTGAGCGCTTTGGCGGTGCGATCGAATGATTGCACGGCTTCGCGTGGACCTTGATCCGAAAACACCAACAGATGGGACACGAGCTGGAGCTGTTCGCCGCTCGGGTATTTCGCCCTGCGGAGTCCCTGGTAGATCTGCTCGACCTCCATCCCGAGCTGCTCGATGCTGACGTCACGGGTGGCGTGGATCGCGGCCATCGGGTAGTCGTCGACCCCGGTCAAGAACCAGTGGTCCTCGTCCCACCGATCGATGATGGCCCTCACCCGAGTAATGGTGGCGTGCGACGGAACGCCACCTTCGGCATCGAGGACCAGGATCAGCGCGGAGAGCAGAGGATGCACGCCGCTCCGGGTGAGCTTGAACTCCTTGAACGCGACCAGGGTTTCCTTGACCCGGTGGACGGTGGTCACGGGATCGAGTCCGCGCCGGATTAGGATGGCCGCTACCGCGTGGCGCATCGCTGAGCTGAGGGGCGAAAATCCGCCCGCCTCCTGGCTCAAAACCTTGGCGGTCTCTTCCAGGTCTGAACCGGGATCCGCCAGGTCGGTGGCGGCCAGCGTCAAGGCGGCAAAGCGCAAGATTTCGACGCCCGTGCTCCAGCGTTTACGGCGCCTCAGTCCTTCGAAAACCTCGAGGTATCGTTCAACGGGATTCATCACATCCTCCATTGATTATTCTACGCGCCACCCTCGTTCCCATTCCGGACCACCGACAACTGCCCGAGAGATAGCCCGATAGGATAAGGTACGCGGCGAGGGAGCATGACCTACAACTTCGATCCCGACCGTTGGATGGAAGCCCACCGGGCAGTCCTCGAGGCCTGTCGGGATCGCGGCGAGATCGACGATGCGGAACTCGAAGCCGAGCTCCTCGAGCTCGATCAGCGCTACGAAGAGATGGTTGCCCGCCTCGACGGAACCTACGTGATCCCCGCGGGCCGATCGAACGCCGGCGAATAGACGCCCCCTGATAGCTGTTCACACTCCGGAGGCCGAAAGAATTTAGCCACGAAACCAGATTGGGTCTGCTGTACGCGACCGGGGCGTTCCTCCTGTGGGGCGTCGTGCCGGTGTACTGGAAGATGCTGCAGCATGTGCCGGCCCTGGAAATTCTCGCTCACCGCATTGTCTGGGGCCTCGCCCTCGTCGCCGTGTGGATGACGATCCGCGGACGGTGGCAGGAGCTCCGGGATGTCTTCCGACGGCCACGGACCGTGGCCGCGCTCCTCGCCTCGACCGTCTTCATCGCAATCAACTGGGGGCTTTTCATCTACGCGGTCAACACAAACCGCGTGTTGGCGACATCGTTGGGTTACTACATCAACCCACTGGTCAATGTCCTCCTCGGCCTCGTCGTGCTCAATGAACGGCTCAACCGGAAACAGTGGATCGCGGTCTCGCTCGCCGCCCTGGCCGTCATTTTGCTCACCCTGCAGGCCGGAGAGCTACCGTGGATTTCGCTCGTGCTGCCGGTCTCATTCGGGCTCTATTCGTTGCTCCGCAAGACGGTCCACGCAGATGCGGTGGTCGGACTGACCTTCGAGACGGCCGCCCTGTTCCCGATTGCCGCCGCGTTGCTTCTGCGACAGGAGCTCCGTGGTGTCGGGGCACTGGGGAACCAGGGGCTCGGCATCGACTTGCTGCTGGTGGCCGCTGGCGCCGTCACAGCGGTGCCTCTGATTCTCTTCACCCTGGGCCTTCGCCGGATCCCTCTATCAACTGCCGGTCTCTTGCAGTACATCGCTCCGACCATGACATTCCTGCTGGCGGTCCTCCTCTTCGATGAGCCCTTTTCGACCGCACATGCCGTCAGCTTCACCCTCATCTGGATTGCGCTCGTCATTTACAGCGTCGATTTGCGGTCCAGGCTCCGCAGTGCGCCCGATCTCGATGCCATCGAATCTCCAGCCGTGCCCCTCCTCGAGGACTGACGATTCCCGTTCCAGGACCTATATTGAAAGTAGGAATCCGGTGCTCCGAAAACTGAAGGGAGGCGTCATGAGCTCGACTGAAGAGTTGATCGAGACGTTCTGCCCGAGGTGTGGCGAGGTGTACGCCCACTGGGAACGCCAAACACTGGAATCGGTCCTACCCCCGACCTGTCCTCATTGCGGCCATGACCCGGCAACTGACCGGGTCTTTCTCGAGGACGGCCTCTGGTCGCTAACGGCCGAAGAGGAAGAAACCGCCGAACGCTGACGCCGTCCTCAAGCTGGCAGAGGTGGCGGGTTCAGCACGGGAGTGTCGGCGGGCAGCTCGAAACGAAATGTCGTCCCTTCACCAACGGTGCTCTCACAGTAGATATTGCCGCCGTGAAGCTCGACGGCCCTTTTGGCGATCGCCAAACCCAGGCCTGCACCACGTTTTTCGTCTTTGGCCTCTGATCGTTGCACGCGGTGGAATCGGTCGAAGAGCAGCGGCAGCTCGCTCGCGTCGATGCCCGGTCCGGTGTCGCGTACCTCGATTCGAAGCCAGTCGCCGAGCGGCTCCAATCTGATATCGATTCTGCCTCCCTCCGGCGTGTAACGAAGGGCGTTGTCAAGGACGTTCTCAAGTGCGCGTTCGATCAGACCGACGTCCGCCGAAATCCAGAGCAGCTCCTCGGCAAGCTCTGCGCTGAGCGACACCCCACAATCCTCCGCCGGCAGCCGATACTTCTGGGCGATATCCTGGACCAGCTCTCCGACCGACATCCGTTCTCGTTCCAGGGGCTCGTTCATCGCGTCGAGCTTGGCGAGCTCAAACAGGTCCGAGATCAGCCGGCCGAGGCGTTTGGCGTGTTGGAGGGCGATTTCGAGGTAATCGAGCCGTTGCCTGGGCTCGAGCGAACCTTCCTTGAGTATCAAGGTTTCGATGTATCCGTGGAGATGAGTCAGAGGCGTCCTCAGATCGTGTGACACATTGGCGACCATCTCGCGGCGCAACCTGTCCTGATCCTCGAGCTTGACGATTTGTTCTTCAATCCTGGTCGCCATGTGATCAAAAGTGACTCGCAACTCATCGACTTCGTCATGCTTTAACGGGAGTCTTCGAATATCGGTCGTGGTCTCCTCAGCATCTGGGCCTAGCGTTTCCCTGCGGAAAACCGTCATATCTCTTGTGAGTCGAGTCAGCCGGGAGGTGAGTCGCCGGGACAGCAGGAGAGCCCCAAGCAGGGCCACGAGAGTGATTCCGACGACAGCCACCGCACCGGTACGCAGGATGTAGCTCCCGCGGAGCATTTCTGCGACCGACACGAAATGCTCACTCGCCAGGACGATGTATAGATATCCCTCGTGTTGGCCGTCACGGAGAATCGGCGCGGCGGAGAATATGTTCCTGCTATCAGGATGGCGCGGGTCGTCACCCAAGATCGGCAGCCTCGGTTCTCCTCCAACGTATTCACGAACCGGATCGAGGGCCACCCGTGCGAGCTTCACCTTTCCCGGCGGCGCAGAGTAAGCCAAGACCCGACCCGACGGGTCGAGCAGATAGAGTTCGATGGTGGGGTTGATCACCATCATCATGTGGAAGACGTGCTCCAGCGCCTCCTGGGCGATTTCCCCATCCACGATGAGCAGCTCCTCGTTCACGATATGAGCGGCAAGGTCGCGATGGATGCGTTGCTGGACCTCTCGTTGGTAGAGGTAGCTGGTTACCAGTGTCACGGCAAGTGTCAGTCCTCCAACCACGAGAAATAGACCGAACAGTGCAGCCGACAGTTTCCTAAACAGACTTCTCATACAGTTTCTCCGCTATGAGTGTTCACGCAACGGTAACCACCCCAAAACTCATTTGCTGCGTTGCGCATCAGACTCGGAGGGGTCAAAGAACCGGTACCCGACCCCCCAAACGGTTCGAACGAACCTCGGCTCCGACGGATCATCCTCGATCTTTGCCCGCAGCCGATTGATATGGGAATTGACGGTGTGTTCGTAGGTATCTTCGCCATAACCCCACACCAGGTCGAGGAGCTGACTCCTCGTATAAACCCGCCCGGGATTGCGCGCGAAATGGACCAGGAGGTCGTACTCTTTGGCGGTCAGACGGACGCCATCGCCCTTGATCGACACCCGCCGCTTTTCGCAATCTATCGTGAGATCTTCGAAATTCAACGACTCCGGTTTGTCCTCGGCCATACGATCTACGCGCCGCAATATCGCCTTGACCCGGGCCACGAGCTCCCGGACGCTGAACGGTTTGGTCAAATAGTCGTCGGCACCCAACTCGAGACCCAAGACGCGGTCAACCTCTCCTGACCGAGCGGTGAGGATGAGGATCGGCGTGTAGTCCCTTTTCATTCGGAGTTCGCGGCAGACGTCGAGGCCGTCCATGTCGGGAAGCATCAAGTCGAGGACCATGAGATCGAATCGACGTTTGTTCGCTTTGGCAAGCCCGTCAGTTCCTGTCAAAGCGACATCGACACGACATCCCGCATCGCAAAGGTGCATCTCAACCAGTTGCGCTAGCTGCGGCTCGTCTTCGATCACCAGGATTTCCTTGTCCATCTCCCCCTCCGCTCCCGCCGGTCGCCGAAATTCGACGAAGCCGACGGCACGGGGCCGTCAGCCCCGTACCATCGACTGTTGTCTCGAAACCACAATGTGGTTACTTCTTCATGATCCGAATGTCTACCACAGGGTTCTGCCAGCTCCAGTCGGAGGGCGACAAATCACCACCGCCGTGGAGCCCGGGGTGGGTGTGGATGAACCCCTCGGCACCGTCGGTGTCACGGACCAACGGGCTCCCACAGGGTGGGCCCGGTATGAAGCCGCACAGTTCGTTATTGAACTCGGTTCCGGCGTCCCACGCAGGCACGGAAACACGTTCGTTCCGACTGGACCTGTCGACCAAAAAGTTTTCGAGGCCAAAGAAGCCATCATTGGTCGTGACCAGCATCCCGACCGCGCTCACCCGATTGAACCGACCACGACTCTCGAGCTCGAAGACCATCGTGGCTCCCGGCAACAACGGACCGTCAGCGACTTTCACATCCAGGACCTCGTCGCTGCCGTCAAGAAGAGTTGCGAGGGCCAACGGATTGCCGTCCTCGGCCAGCATCGAGAGCTCCGTCGAAGCCGGGCTTCCGGGAACGAAGACCCGGATCTTCGCCGAATGCGAGGCGATCACCGGCGGGCTGATGATCTGTTTGCTCACATTCGTGATCCTCACTTTGATCATATCCTGTGCCATTGCCGGTGCCGACAAAACCACCACCATTACAGCGAGAACTCCAAGCAAAATCGTCCGTTTCATATCTTTCTCCTTTTGACTGAGTTTTTCGGTCATAACCGATGTCACTCATAAGATGGAGACCAGATCTCACGGACACATCACGGAATTCTCACATTTTCGTCCCGAACGAAAACTCAGTTAGCCAGTGAGTTGCGCGACAACCTCGGAAACATGCGCTATTATACGGACAGAATCTCAATCTCTAAAATATCGAACGAGCGATCCGGAGAGGCGATGGACGGGGCACGGAAATGACGAACCGCACGAGGAAGTTTCTTCTGGCGACTGCATTCGTTTGGATGCCCGGGACTCTCTGCGCTTCGTCCTCGCAGGTACCGCTGCCGACTGCTCGAAACGCTCCCGACTCACTCCCCTCCCCCACAGCAACGCCGACACCGATTCCACCTGGGAATGTTCGGGTCGAGGTGGTGCTGAACAGTGGGGGCAGAAAGGTCCCCGGTGATGACTCGGTGGCCTGGATAGACGACATGCGCGCTAACGACGCCACCAGCGGGCATATCAAGATTACACAACGAAAAAAGCAGTTCGAACCGAGGATCTCGATCGCCTCGATTGGATCCACAGTCGATTTTCCGAACTTCGATCGGGTCTTTCACAACGTGTTCAGCCTCTCGACCCCAAAGTCTTTCGATCTCGGTCTGTACCGAAAAGGAAAATCCAAGTCGGTTCGCTTTGACCACGCTGGTCTGGTCCAGGTCTACTGCAACATCCATCCCCACATGGCGGCCTACCTGATGATTGTCGACTCGGCTCGCCACGGCGTCGCCGACTCCGACGGCACGATGACTCTTCGCGCAATCCCAACCGGGCGCCAGACCGTTCGAGGTTGGAATGCGCGAGCTGGAATGTGGACGCGACAGGTCACCGTACGGCCCGCACGGACCTCTACCGTCACGGTCGAGCTCGACATCTCGAGCTGGCGAGAGACGCCCCACCTCAATAAACACGGCAAGGAGTACCCGCCCCCAGATGACGAAGATTTCAGATACTGACGAAACCATCGATCTGAGCGAAGACCAGATCCGAACCATGGCCATGCGCGACGACAAACCGATCGTGCGAACGCCGCGTTCTCGCCGACGCGGCCCCGGCCTGGCCGTTCAATTCTTCCTCCTCGCGGCGGCCCTGCTCATCGTCACCCTGGGACTGACGGTTGCCGTCGCGGCGTGGCGCGCTGATCAAGTCGCCGAAGAGACGATTCGTGAAGATCTGGCCCGGGTTCCGGAAGTCTGGGCAGGTTACACCTCGACGAGGGCCTCCGCAGGTCTCGAGCAGGTTCGGAGCCTGGCACAGGAACCCGGCACGATGGCCATTTTTGCAGAAGAGGTCGACCTCGCGACCCGTCTCAGCTTTGCCATCGAGGACGCCCCAGCGATGGTCAGCGGGGGCAGAACGTTCTTTCTATTCGACCGCTACAGCCGCGTCCTCGCGCGCAACGACCGGCCCGACGGCAGCGGGGTCGGACAGCCGTTTGCAGCGGTCGGCTGGGTGGCGTCGGTGCTGGACAGCTGGCAGGGCACGACCGCATTTATTCGCGAACGTGATTCACTGGCCATTGTCGCCGCCGCTCCGGTCATCACCGGCGAGGGAGAGGGGGCACGTCTCGAAGGAGTCCTGGCAGTGACCTTTCCATTCGACAGCAGCGCTCTCAACCAGCTCCAATCACTCACTCGCGGTGATGTGGCGGTGGTGCTCGACATGGCGAAACGCGATGAAGCGCCTGCACTCGAAGTTGGCGGGACCACCGTGAGCGGCGACGGCCAAGCACTGATGGCCGCCATCTTCGCCGCACCGGAAGCCACCGACGAGCTCTTTGCCAAACGCCACATCCTTGGTCCCGT
>JACXWA010000031.1 GCA_014764485.1 Candidatus Sulfomarinibacter kjeldsenii | reverse complement strand
CAATTGCTGGTCTGCCGGGTACGCATCGATGATCCGATCCACTGTCTGCGCAGCGTTGTTGGTGTGTAGGGTTGAAAAGACGAGGTGGCCGGTCTCGGCTGCAGTGATGGCTGTGGACATGGTTTCCAGGTCGCGCATCTCGCCAACCATGATCACGTCTGGGTCCTGCCGCATGCAGTTTCGGAGGGCCTCATGGAAGGTCGGCGTGTCGGTGCCGACCTCTCGCTGGGAAATGGTTGCCTTGTCGTCTTGGAAGAGGAACTCGATCGGATCCTCGATCGTCACGACATGGCACTGGCGAGCTCTCGCGATGAGATTGATCATCGCGGCCAGGCTTGTCGATTTACCGGAACCGGTCGGACCGGTGACCAGCACCAGTCCACTGGGGTAATCGGTGAACGAAGATATGACGTCGGGAAGATTGAGATCTTCGATGCCCTGAATCTCGAAGGGTACACGACGGAATACCGCCGCCATGGTGCCCCTCTGTAGGAAGATGTTGCAGCGGAAGCGGGCGACTCCCGGCACGCCATAGCCCATGTCGACCGCCTGCTTCTCGTCAAAGCGTGCGCGCTGGCCGGGTTTCAAGATGTCATTGAGCATTTGCTCGACTTCTTCCGGTTGCAGCGGGTTGGCCTTGATCGGGATGAGCTTCCCCTGAATGCGGAGCAGAGGAGGCCGCATCGGCTTGATGTGGAGGTCCGATGCCCCCTTCTTTGTCATGAACATTAACAGTTCGTTGAGCTCCACCAGGCCTCCCAAGAACTCTCGTGAGCTCTTTCGAGATTAACACAAAGGCGTGTGTCCTTATGTGATCTGGGTGTGGCGGGAGTTCTGAATGTACGTGCGTCGATTCTCATCACTCGATCCGCCCACACGCCCCGGGGGAGGGTGGCGCTCTCAGTGTATCCAGCACGCTGCTCACGGTGCCCGGAGGGTGGATGATTGGTGTCAAAGCCAGTAGAATGTCCGGATGAAGGTCTATACACGCAGAGGGGACACAGGAGAGACTTCCCTGCTCTCGGGTGGGCGGGTCCGTAAGGAGGACGCTCGAGTCGAGGCTTACGGTACGGTTGACGAGCTGGTGTCGCTGCTCGGGCTTCTACGCTGTGAGCCCCTGCCCGATGATGTTGAGGGGAGGCTGGTGGTGATCCAGGAATCGCTCTTTTCGGTCGGTGCGGCGCTTGCCGATCCGGAACGTCGACTAGAGCACGATCCCTGTGTCTGGGACGCGGACTTTCTCGAGGATTGGATCGACGTCATGGACGGGGAGATTGAACCCTTGACGGTGTTCATTCTCCCCGGCGGCAGCCGGGCTGCCGCCGTCACTCATGTCGCCCGGACGGTGTGTCGAAGGGCGGAAAGGCGTGTTGGCGAGTTGGTCGGCAATGCCGGTGGTGTGCCGGAAGGTCTCCTCGCTTACCTGAACCGCCTGTCTGATGCACTCTTCACACTCGCCCGCTATCTCAATGCTCGTTCCGGCATTTCGGAGACGGAGTGGCGTCCCAGGCGATAAATCCGATGCCCTCTTGGTACAATCGACCGCTCGTGGATGGGATGGAGGACAACCGGATCTCGGTCGCTCTGTCCGCCGAACATGGACCCATGGATATCGAAGACCCACTTTCCCTAATTGGAATGGCTGTCCCGGCCTGCGGCCGGCAGATGGCGCGGGCTGAATAATGCAGCGTCTGACCGTCAACGAGGGCCATCTCGAGCAACTCTTCGGCACCCGCGATGAGAATCTTCGATACCTCGAAGAGCGCCTGGGCGTCACAGTCAAAGCGCGCGGACCAGAGGTCCAGGTGTCGGGCGAAGAGATTGGAGAGCTGATTGCCTCTCGCGTTATAGAGTCCTTTGATCGCATGCTCGCATCAGGAGGTGCGGTGAGCAAGGAAGAGTACCGGACCGGAGTGCGGGTGCTGGAAGAAGATCTCGAGGTTGATCTCGTGGAGTTCTTCCTCGACGCGTCGGTTGCGGGTTCCTTGAGGCGTTTCGTGACCCCACGAAATCTCAATCAGCGCCTCTACATTCGCACGGTTTCCACTCACGACTATGTGTTTGTCACTGGTCCGGCCGGGACCGGCAAGACCTATCTCGCGGTCGCGTTGGCGGCGGCCGCGCTGATGGACAAACAGGTGCGTCGCATTGTCCTCGTTCGGCCGGCGGTAGAGGCGGGCGAACGGCTCGGATTTCTGCCCGGTGATCTGGTCGAGAAGATCAACCCGTACCTGCGTCCGGTTTACGATGCTCTTTACGACATTCTGGGTTACGAAAAGGTCTCGAAGCTGCTTGACCGGCAGGTGATCGAAATTGCGCCGTTGGCATTCATGCGGGGGCGGACCTTGAACGACGCGTTCATCATTCTCGACGAGGCGCAGAACACGACCCACGAGCAGATGAAAATGTTCCTGACCCGAATGGGTTTTCACTCGAAGACGGTGATCACCGGCGATATTACTCAGATTGATTTGCCGGGCGCGCGAGCCTCTGGTCTCGTCGAAGCCCTGGATATTTTCGAAGGCACCAAGGGGTTCGCGTTCATTCGATTCACACGACGAGATGTGGTGCGCCATCCATTGGTGCAAGACGTCGTCGACCAATATGCGCGTTGGGAAAAGAAGACGCGGGCGCGAGACGACGGGCAGTCATGAAGAAAAACGGTCGACGACTTGCGGAGGGTAGATCTTCCACGACGAGGATCGAACGCGGCCTCGAAGAGGGTGCGAGCTGGTGGGACGGATTGCTCGGATCCCCTGTCCTGTGGGCAGTGATCGCCATCGTCGGCTGTACGTGGTTGGTCCTTCCCCGCGTCGGCAGTGGTCCACCCGACTGGCAACCCGGAGAGGTGGCCAGTTTTGACCTCGTGATTCCGGTCGACACGACGCTCCCGGACGAAGCTGCGACGAGGGCCGCGCGCGAGGAGGCTGCGGCCTCAGTACTTCCGGTATACGACCTCGAGCCGCGCCTTCGGCTGGAGCTCGAGGACGAGCTGCACATCCTCTTTGGGGGTTGTAGGGAGCGTCAGGAGGCGGGTGAGGAGAATGTTGCGAGCATCGAGGCAATCACCGATCTGAGGGCCACCGAAGCGATGCTTCGCATTCTCGAATCTTCGTCGTGCTCCGAGCCTCTGGAAAATGCGTTGGTCAGTGTTGTCGGTCAGGTATTTCGGGACCACATTGTCGATGATCGACGAGCGATGGAACGGCGCGGTTCGAGGGGCGTCACGATCAGAAATATCGCCTCCGGTGGCGAGAGAATTGCTGGGCTTGATGAGCTTGGCGCCGCGGTCGACGTACGCACGGGCCTCGGACAGGCATTGAATGCCATGCTCCTCGAACGTCCCGCGGTGGCGCGGCGCTGGATCAAGCCAGTCGGTGATTTCCTCGAGGCAAACGTCGGTCCGGATCTGGTGTTCAACCGGGCGGATACGTTGCAGCGAGGCCGTGCGGTAGCCGCTGCAGTCCTACCGAGGTCACGAGAGCTACGCCGGGGGCAGGTGCTGGTGAGACGTGGCGACACGGTGACCGAGGAAGTCGCAGATACCCTCCTGGTGTTCCAGCGCCAACGCCGCGATGTTACGTCCAGTGCGCGAATCGCCGGGATCGGTCTGCTGGTTGGGCTCATGGTCATCGGCTGGTGGCCGGCAATGGGTCGATCCAGCAGTCCTTCCGAAAGACGGCGACGGCTTTCAAGCATTTTGATATTGGTGCTGCTCTTTGCAGCCGCGGATCGACTCGGACTCTTCATAGCCAACGCCGTCGCCTTCAATTCACAGGGAGAGGCCCTGTCGACCGTGGAAGCGTATCTGTGGGGATTGCCGTTCGCCGCCGGGCCGGTGACCGTACTCGTTCTGTTCGGGTTGCAGCCGGCTCTGCTCTTTGCCCTTTGCGGTGCTGGAGTGGCCGGAGTGATGTTGGGAGGAGATTTCTCCCTCGCGGTGTATGCGCTCGCTTCGGGTGCAATTGGTGCCTTTGCGGCTCAACGATCGCGTGACCGCGCATCTTTGAGCCGGGTTGGCGCGATCATCGGGATCGCAAACATAGTCCTGGTGCTGATCCTGCAGCTCTATCAAGGATTGCCGGACTCGCTGTCCACAATCGGTCTATCGGCGGCCTGCGCTCTGGTCGGTGGAGCAGTTTCGGTCGGTGTTGTGTCCTTTCTGTTGCCGGTTTTGGAGGGTCTATTCGGCATCACCACCAACAGCCGCCTTCTCGAACTCTCCAATCAGAACCTTCCCCTTCTCAAGCGGTTGTCGCTTGAGGCGCCGGGGACCTATCAGCATTCCCTTTCAGTCAGCAACCTGGCCGAGGCCGGGGCTGATGCGGTCGGTGGGAACGCCCTTCTCCTCCGCGTTTGCGCCTACTATCACGATGTGGGCAAGCTGGTGAAACCTGATTACTTCGTCGAAAATCAGCGCAACGGAAACCCGCACGATACGCTGCTGCCGTCGATGTCGGCCCTGGTCATCCAAAGCCACGTCAAGGAGGGCCTGGAGATCGCGCGCGAGGCAAAGCTGCCGCTCCCGATCCGTCAGGGGATCGCGACCCACCACGGCACGAAGGTGATTCGTTATTTCTTCAATCGGGCCCAGGAGCGAGGCCTCAAGGACAAGACTGAGGTGCGTGAGAGCGACTACCGTTACGTTGGACCAAAACCGCCGACCAAGGAGCTGGGCATCCTCCTGCTTGCGGATGCGGTCGAGGCGGCCGCGCGGACTCTTGAAAACCCGAGCCCGGCCAAAATTCAGGCGATGATCGACAAGATCTTCAACAATGCTCTCGAGGATGGCCAACTCGATGATTGCGATCTCACATTCTCGGAGCTCGACAAGGTGGCGTCGGCATTTTTGTGGGTGCTCACCAATATGTACCATCACCGGATCGACTATCCGGGATTCGATTTCAACAGGAGGCAGCAGACAGGTGACAAGGGTCCACATCAGGTGGGATCGAAGGCCGGCTCTGCCGGCAGCTGAAGCATTGCGAAAGGTGATATCCGGCTGTCTGGGGCGATTGCCCACAGAAAATGCCGAGATCCACCTCGTTCTCACCGGCGACCAGACCATCCGCGAACTCAATCAGCGGTTTCGCGATATTGACCGAGCGACAGATGTGCTTTCATTTCCGGATGGTGACGAACTGCCATCAGGAAGACGGTTCCTAGGTGAGATCGTCATTTCCCTCGACAGCGCCCGGCGTCAGGCTGAGGAGCTCGGACATGACGAGGTTCGCGAGCTCTGTGAACTCGCTCTGCACGGAACACTGCACCTGTTGGGCTATGATCATTTGAGAGACCAAGGAGAGATGAACGAAATCGAGTTAAAGCTGCGGCGGGAACTGTTGCCATGAGAGCGGATCTGGCCGCATGGTTGAACCACCCGGTGACGGTGGCGCTTGTCGTCACCATCATGGCGATACTTTTCGCCGCGTCTGAGCTCCTCTTGAGATCGCTCGCAGAGCTCGGCAACGTCCGCTTCCAAGGCATTCTCGAAGAGAACCCGAATCTCTTCCGGGGCAGGACGGGCGTACAGGTTTCGCACATCATCGATGTCGGGCGCTGGTTGCAGCTGGCGCTGCTCGGTGGAATGTGGCTGGTGATGTGGCGTTTCCCCGGTGTCGCCGGTGGAGAGAAATTGGCGGTGGCGATTGCCTTGCCGGTGGTGTTGATCAGCGCTGCGCATTTTATCTTTCGACCCCTGTCGGAGGACATGATTACCGTCCTGCTGCGGTTTGTCGGACCGCTCGCTACACCTCTCGTGTCGGTGCTTGTTCGGCGGGGGCCGTCGGTCGCGCCGCCGCCGCCCGAGGATGACGAGGAAGAGGCGAGCGAAGCTGAGATCCAGGCCTATCTCGAAGCCGGTGAAGAGGCTGGAATTTTTGAGGGCGAGGAAGGCGAGTTCGTCGAATCGCTGGTGGACTTTTTCGACACCGTGGTCCGGGAGGTCATGACTCCTCGCACCGAGATGGTGGCGGTGTCCGATGAAACCAGCTTCCGCGATATGCTGCGGGCCTTTGCCGAGAGCCACAAGAGCCGGATTCCCGTGTATCAGGAGACCATCGATCGGATCGTCGGTGTGGTTCACGTCAAGAACCTCGTCGAGCACCGTCTCGAGGGCGGCGAACCGAAGGTGGCCGAGCTTGCCCGGGAGTGCCTGGTGGTGCCGGAGAGCAAACCACTTGGTGAGCTCCTGCGTGATTTTCAGCAGGAGTTCCAGCAGATGGCGATCGTCGTCGACGAATACGGGGGGACATCGGGGCTCGTGACCCTCGAGGACATACTCGAGGAGATCGTCGGCGAGATCGAGGACGAGCACGATCCGAAATCACCACCCGAGTGGCAGGAGATCGGTCCTGGCGTCTACCGGCTGCAGGGCAGGGCATTGCTTGAGGTGCTGGAGGAGTTACTGGGTGTCGAGGTCGACGAGGACGATGTGGATACGGTTGGAGGTCTGGTCTTTGCGCGTCACGGAACCGTGCCAGAGACCGGCACCGAGGTCGTCGACGAGATCCATGGCCTGGAATTCACTGTCGACGAGATGGATGAACGTCGCATCGTCAGCGTGACGGCCAGAAAGATGGACGTCGATTCCGACGTGGATGTAGCGGAGTAGGTCGTATTTATGGCGGGATCTGAAAATTCACCACCGAATCCTCATAGCGAAGACCTGTGCTCGGGCACGGTGGCGTTGGTCGGGAGGCCGAACGCCGGGAAGAGCACGCTCCTCAACGCGTTCATCGGAGACAAGGTTGCGATCGTAAGCGACAAGCCTCAGACGACCCGCAATCGCATCATCGGCATTCTCACCGAGGATCGTGGCCAGGCGGTCTTCTTCGATCTTCCTGGAGTCCACAAACCACTCCACAAGATGAACACCCGCATGATGAAAGAGGTCCAGTCAGCGCTCGAAGAGGTCGATGTTGTTTTACACCTGGTGGATTCGTCAGAGCCCTGGGGGGGCGGTGAGGAGTATCTAGTCGAGCTCCTCGCCAACATCCGTCCGAAGGTGGTGGGAGTGCTGACGAAGATTGACCTCCTGAGCGCCAAAACCGATCTCCTGCCGCTCATGGAAAGATACGTCGAGCGCCGGCCCGGAACGCCCCTGGTTCCGATTTCGGCCATCAAAGGAGACGGGCTGGATGAGCTGCTGGGTGAATTGTTTAACGGTTTACCCGTTGGACCGTCGTTCTACCCGGCTGATCTTACGACGACCCAGACCGAGCGGTTTTTCGTTGCCGAGGTGGTTCGGGAGAAGCTCCTCGAACGGACCCGCAACGAGTTGCCCTACACCACCGGAGTGATAACCGACCTCTTCGATGAGAGCGGACGAGTTCTTCATCTCGAGGCGGTGATCTACGTCGAACGCAAGAGCCAGAAGGGAATCGTCATCGGCAAGGGGGGGAGGATGATTCGCGCCGTTGGTCAGGCGGCGCGCGAGGAGCTCGAGGCGGTGCTTGGTACCAAGATCTACCTCGGACTTCGGGTCAAGGTCCATCCTCGCTGGCGGGACGATCCTCGCGTCCTCCGCGAGATGGAACCGGGCACCGCCGATCTCGGCGATATTCAGGGGCTCGTCACTGAAAATGAGGAATGAAGAAATCAGAATAATTCGGAATTCGGAATTCGGAATTCGGAATTTCCCTAAAGCGCCTCTCGCGAATACCGTGCGGGCTGGCGCCACTCAAAACTCAAAACTAGAAACTCAGAACTGGGAATAGAGTGACCGCGCTCGATACGATTGTGGTCTTCACCGCCGACGGCTGCCCGCATTGCAGAGCGTTGTGTGAGGATTTTAATCGGCGTGGAGTCGATTACAGGGAGATCAACCTCAGCCGTGAACCGCTCGAGATGGCCCGTCTGCAGGATCTGGTCTGGGAGCACCGGCTTCCCGTTGTCGCCGACCACGAGCGCGTCTCGATAGGCTTCCGCGGCCAGTCATCATCCTTTGCCGATCTCGGCCTCGAATAATCCAAATCCCAGATATTCTCATTTTTCACCACCAAGACGCCAAGAACACCAAGAAGAACAATCCTGGAGTGGAACGGATTGGATTGTGATCGCTCTTCATTCGTTGCGCCTCTTGTGATGAAAAGAAAGACTCTCTTTGTAAATCCTTGGTGCTCTTGGTGTCCTTGGTGGTGAA
>JACXWA010000093.1 GCA_014764485.1 Candidatus Sulfomarinibacter kjeldsenii | reverse complement strand
GTGCTACTCGGTCTCGGCCGGGATCTCTGCCTGAGTGAAGAGGTCGAAGCCGGGGTCGAACTGGGCCAGGAACTCGACGCTGAAAAGCCGGTAGGTCACATAGAACGGGAGCAGGATTACTGTCCCGACATACGGCAAACCGACAATACAGCAAGTGAGTACGCAGACCAGCGCGAAGACGCAGAGAAAGGCGAAAATCAGTGCCAGCACGAAAAGGGCGTAGAGCACAAACTGCCAGGGACGGGTCTTGAGCCATGGCAGGAAGTAGCTCCAAGCTTCGGTCGCCTTGATATCGAACTTGTACATGATCGGGATCACGAACGCCTCGAGCATCAACGCAACGAATGCCGCAACGAAGCCAAAGCAGATCATGATGATGACACCGAAGATCATCGCCGCATACGAAAGGCCGGAGAGGGCATCGGAGAACGACAGGGTCGCCGCCGGCGCGAAGAAGAGCATCAGCAGCACCAGCGCCACGAGCCCACACGCGACAACGAAACCGAGGCGCCACAAGAAAAGGGAGTTGCCGAGTTCCCGTAAGCGATGCCAGGGCTCCACGATCTGTGCACGGTTGTGGACGACATTGTCGAGGTAAATGATCTTTGCCCGCGAAGACAGCCACAGAACCAGGACCAGTATGGCAGCCACCGCCATGATGACGATGAAGATCAATGGCAGCCAGATGAGTGCGCCACCAAGCTCCTCGAAGGACCCGGTGTCGCTGTAGAGGTTATGCCGACCAGGGAAGTCGTTCTCGTCGAAAATCCACTTCCAACCGCCACCACCGGCGCTATCGGCCAGGCCAGCGAGCCAGCACGAAAATCCAAGCACGAGCCATTTCGTGAGATCGAACGGGCGCCACAGGATGTGTTTCATCCTCTCCCAGGCCCGGCTCAACGGCTCGAAATACGCAATCCTCATCGGTCCTCCCGTCGGCGTCCCACCGATTGTAGCCGGAGCGGCTCTCAGATGGGTCCGATCACTTCGCTGGACCCGCCCGCGGGGGCGTTGTCCAACCCTTCAAACGGGAAAGACCCTGTTTCGGTTCTCGATTCGTGTCAAGGAAGCGTCAAAACCCATTTCGACGACCCAATTCACCACCAAGACACCAAGAGCACCAAGTATTTCTTGGTCCATCACGATGCAAATGCGCATTCAACCTCGAATCCGTTCCCAATCTTGGCAATCGCCTTCTGATGAGCGAGGGAAAACCTGAAGAAAATCTCTGTGGTTTCTTGGTGTCCTTGGTGCCTTGGTGGCTCAACTTTTTTCGAGAAACTCACTCTGGATCGCGAAGGTAGCTGGCGAGGAACTCCGCGAGGTGGAGGGGGTGAACATCGGTGAGGTCGGCCATCTGGTGCCGGCAGCTGGTACCCGACGCGACCACAGCGGTGTGTTGCGGCAAGGCCTCGATCGCGGCAACCAGCGGCTCCGCGACCTCGTGCGAAAGCTCTCGGTGATCGCTGAGCATGCCGAATGCGCCGGCCATCCCGCAGCAGCCTGTGTCGAGGAGGCGAGGGGAGGCCCCGGGCAGCCGTTCGAGCACCGAGAGGATCGTCTTCGGATCCGACAGGGCCTTGGCGTGGCAGTGACTGTGCACCGCCACCTCTCCAACCGGACCGGTCATGGCAGCCGCAAGAGATCCACCCTCAAGGCATTTCTCTACGACCTCCTCGAACAACAGGCAGCGATTCGCTACCTGCTCAGCACCCTCGACTCCGAGCTGCCGGTACTCATCGACGAAGACCGACCAACAGGAAGGTTCAAGGAAGACGATAGGCTCGCTCGTTCCGCGGAGGAGCGACAGGTTGTGCTCGGCCGCACGCCGAAGGTCGTCGAGCATTCCACGGCTCGCGGCCGGCCGGCCGCAGCAGACGCGATCGGCGACCAGCGAAACCTCCAGGCCGGCAGCCTCGAGCACCGCCACCGCCGCGTGCCCGACCGAGGGTTCGTGGTATCGCACCCAGGTGTCATCCCATAGGATCACTTTTCCCAGGCCGCCATTTGCAGCGGACTTCCGCCTCCGGAACCATTTGTCGAATCTCTGCCGAGCAAAGGGTGGTACCGGCGCACCGGCGTCGAGACCCAGGACACGCTCCGCCATGAGCCGCACAGGTCGCCATCCGAGCATGACGTTCGCCGGACCCGGCACGAGAGTGCCGAGCCGACCGAGGAGGTCCGCGGCCGAAATCAGCCGATCGATCAGCCGCACGCCCTGCTCTCGGTGCCGGGCGTGCACCAGCTCCGCCTTGAGATGCGCCATATCGACATTTGATGGACATTCGGTGACGCATGCCTTGCAGGCGAGACAGCTCGAAAGTACCTCCGAGAGCTCCGCCGCTGCAAGCGGAGAGGAATCCCCAAAACGGCCCTCGAGAGCGGCGCGGATGGTGTTGGCTCGACCGCGGGTGGACAGCGCCTCGTCGCCGGTGACCGAGAAGGTCGGGCACATGGTTGGGGCGACTTTGCGGCAGCCGCCGCAACCGTTGCACTGCTCGAGGTTGGCGACAAAGCCGTCGTCCCGCCCAACCCAGGCAAAGACCTGATCGAAGGGCAGGGCGATTTCCGATCCCTCGCCGAGCCGGAGGTCGCGGTCGATTCGATACCGGCCGTTGTCGATGATCTTGCCCGGGTTCATAACCCCCGTGGGATCGAAGAGGGCCTTGATGCGACGGGTGACATCAACGAGCTCTGGACCGAGCTGCGCTTCCACGTACTCGGTGCGCGCCAGACCGACCCCGTGCTCGGCGGTCAACGAGCCGTTGAAAAGCCGGCACAGATCGGACACCTGGTCGGCGACCTGCCGCAGCTTCGCAACATCCTCGGTTCGATGCAGATCGAGCACCGGCCGCACATGGAGCTCGCCTGACGCCGCGTGACCGTAGAACGACGCTTCGAGCCCGAGTGGATCCAGGATTGTTCTCAAACCCGCAAAGTATTCGGGCAGCCGTTCGGGCCGGACGCACACGTCCTCGACGAAACCTACCGGCTTGGCCGGACCCGCGCGACTGGTGAGCAACGACAACCCGGCGCGCCGCAGACTCCACACCAGTTCCTGCTCGGAGGCGTCACGGCACAATTGGTGGCGCATGCCGAGGCCCCGTCGACCGATCTCGGCCGACCCTGCGTCGTCATCGAAGAACTCGACCAGCAGCAGGGCCTCGCACAGATCTTCATCGAGCCGGAGCAACTCGCGGGCGGCGGCGAAAGCGCGTTTTCCTGCCGTCTGGTCGAGGACCGACCGATCGAGGTGTTCAATGGCCGCGGCGCCAAGATCGGCGAGCTCCACCGTTGCTTGCAGCGCCTCCATGACCGATTCGAAAAAGATAATGCCGAGGGAGCGGTGCTGAGGTTTCGGCACGACGCGAACGATCGCCGACGCAATCCCCGCCAACGTTCCTTCGCTGCCCGCCACCAGCTGAGTCAGATCTCCCGGCGAGCGTAATGCACGGTCGAGCCCGTAACCGGGCCACCGTTTAACCAGGCCCTCGGGGAAACGTTCAGCGATGGCGCCAGCATTTTCCGTGATGATGCGGTCTGCGGCTTCTCGGATCTCCGACAAACCGCCACCGTCGTTTCCGACAACTACCACCGTCCCGTCGGCCAAGACAACCTCGAGGGCAGCCACGTGATCAGCAGTGGTGCCATAGACCGGGGCATGTGCGCCGGAGGAGTTGTTGGCGATCATCCCGCCGAGGGTTGCACGCGAGGAGGTTGCGACATCGGGCCCAAACCACATCCCGTACGGTGCGAGCTCTTTGTTGAGCTGATCGAGCACCACCCCAGCACCCACCCGCACCGTTCCGTGCTCCGCGTCGAAATCCGAGACGCGCCGGTTGTGACGCGCGAAATCGATGACCAACCCGTTGCCGAGGGCACCGCCGGCGAGACCGGTGCCGGCACCGCGCGGGGTGATCTCGACGCCGCTCTCAGCAGCCAACCCCAGAAGATTGGCCGCCTCTACCGCCGAGCGCGGAAAGGCAACTGCGGCCGGCTCGACGCGGTAGATCGAGGCGTCAACCGCATAGAGACAGCGGGTGAGCATGTCGGTGCGCACCTCGCAGCCGGATGCTTCGAGTGCCCTCCGCTGCGATTGCTTCAATTCAGCCACCCGATGATTCTATCTGGCCCAGAAGCCCAATCGTCGACTCGCAAGGCCATCCACCCACCCAAATACCCACAGATCACACAGATGGATACTTCTGTGTGGATCTGTGTTTATCTGTGTCATCTGTGGGCAGTCGATTTCGTTCGGTGTTTCAAGACGGGTGGGAGCTACAATCTGGCCATGGTCCACCGCTCGAGACGCTTACCCAAAGATCTCTCGCTCAACAGACTGGCTGAAGCTCGAACCCGAATCGGCGAAGTGCCCTACGACCTGACCATCAGCAATCCAACCGCGTGTGGAATCTCCTACCCGTCCGATCTCCTCGCAGGTCTCGCGGACCCGCGAGGCCTCGACTACGAGCCGGATCCTCGCGGCCTGATGGCGGCACGCCGGGCAGTGTCGGCCGAGTACAAACGATGGGGCGCCACACCCGACCCCCGACGCATCGTGCTCACGGCCTCCACCAGCGAGGCCTACGGTTTTCTCATTCGCCTGTTCTGCGACCCGGGAAACGCAGTCCTCGTGCCCTCGCCCTCATACCCACTCCTCGAACACCTGGCTCGGCTCGACGGTGTCGATGCGCTGACCTACGATCTCGACGGCGAAGCCGGCTGGCGGGTTGACTTCCCGAGCCTCGAAAGCTGCCCTGCGCAGGTGCGGGCGGTGGTTGTCGTCCACCCCAACAACCCGACCGGGTCCTTCATCCATCCCGACGATCGCGAGCGGTTGGTCGGCCTGTGCCGCGAACGAGAATGGGCGCTGATCGCAGATGAGGTCTTTCTCCCCTACCCTCTCGACGGCGGACCCGGGAAGGCACAGACTTTCGCTTCCGTCGAAGACTGTCTCTGCTGCACCCTTGGTGGACTCTCCAAAAGCCTCGGTCTTCCACAGATCAAACTCGGGTGGATTGTGATGACCGGCCCCGGGAATCTCGTCGAAACCGCCCTCGACGGTCTCGACTACGTCGCCGACGCGTCTCTCTCCGTCTCCACACCGGCAGCCCTCGCGTTACCATCGATGTTGGCCACCGGCGCAACGATTCCTGATGAGATCTCCGACCGATGTCGCACGAATCTCGGAACTCTCCGCCGCCTTGTTTCAGAACACCACGCAGTGACCCTCGCGCCCGTCGGCGGCGGTTGGAACGCGGTGCTGCGCGTGCCGTCGGTAGTCAGCGAGGAGGATCTCTGCCTGCAACTGCTCGAGCGGCACGGAGTCGCCGTCCACCCCGGTCACTTCTTCGATTTCCGGGCTAAGGGCTGGCTGGTCATCAGTCTCCTCCCATCGGCAGACCAATTCGCAGAAGGTGCACGCCTTCTACTCGATGGCGTCGCACAGACCCTCATACCTCCCCATTCCGGTTCAGACGGTGGGTGAGCAGCATCACGACTGCGCACAGTACCAACAGCAACACGGTTCCCATCAGCAGAGCCAGCTCCTCGAGTTGGAGCATGACAAAAAGGCTGCCGTAGACCGCCGCCAACACTCCCGCACACAGTGCAGTGAGTTTTCGCGAGCGGACAATCGCGTGGATGTAGGTGGAGATCATCACGATGATGACGACGCTCGAAACCCCATAGGCGGGGTTGAATCCGATTAGCTCCGATAGCGACAACAGCAGGGTATAGAAGATACACAGGGCAAACCCAACCACCATGTACTGCACTGGGTGGATCGAGCTCTTTCCACCAACCTCCACCGCGAAAAAGCCGAGGAGGGTGAGCAGCGAGAACAGAACCGAGTACTTCACCGTTCGCATCGTGCGCTGGTAGGCATCCACGGGAAAGAGCAACCGCACTCCAAACGAGGCGCCACGCAGATACCCGCCGTAGCAATCTTCAAGGTCGTCCTCCGACATCCAGTGCTGGGGGACTTCGCGGTGGAGCGAGAGAACTCTCCACGTGGCGTCGAAACCGCTCTCCGTGACGATTCTCGTTTCGGGGAGGAAGGCGCCATCAAAGCTCGGATCGGGCCAGGGAGCATCGAGCAAAACGTCGGTCTCACGAGCCATCGGCAGGAAATGGAGGCTCTCGCTCCCTGCGAGCTCAACATCGATTTCAAACGGAATAGCCGTTGCTCCCTCGTCGGCAGGGGGCACGAGCCGCACCTCCGCACCCAGACCATCGGGGAACGGACCCCTGCCGGCGCCAGGCTCGAGCTGCAGGGTCTCTCCACTGAGGACGAGGCTCGGCACCTCGCGCAGACCCTTGGGGTCGGAGATTCCAAAGGTCACCACCGCGCGGTCCCATTGAACGTCCTCCGATCTCACACCCCAGCGACTCGGGTCGAGGGGCGGGAAGCTGCCCCGAAGGCTCAGATCGCCGCGGTAGAGAACGACCTCGTAGATTGCGCGGTAGCGGACCTCGGGTTCGAGGCTGCCTCGGATCTCGAGAGTCTCCGGAAGCTGATGAACCCAAATGACTCGCTTCACGGGCCTTCTGTTGGCATCCTCGCCCCATTTGTAGACTGGCACCGACAACACTGGTCCCTCCACGTTTTGCGCCTGGCCCCAGGTCGCGGAGACCTCGCCCACCACCTCGTCACGACGATCCGCGCGCTCGTGAACTAGGAGACCGATGATCGAGGTTGGAATCCAAAGTGCGAGACCGAGAGCACCTATGACAATAAGCTTGGCGGTGAGCATGGTGGCGTGAGAAAAGGAACGCATAACAACCTCCCGGGTGTGTCTTCAACACCATGAGAGAGTGTGACGATGGCGAGACTGAGGCACTGGTGGGGCGTGGCGCCGGCGAAAGAAGACTTTCCTGACCGAACGAAGATCAGCTCAGCAACGGTGTCAGCAATTTGCGTACCTCGGAACCGGTCAGCGCCTTGCTTTCGAGGAGTTCGACCGCCAGCATCTCGACCGCGGCCCAATGGCGGCCCAACTCCCGTTCGACATCCGCCCCGATGTCCTTGAGAAGCGGAAGCACATCCTCGCAGTCGTCCACCAACCGCATCCCGAGCCGTACTGCGGCGACGAGGTCTTCACTCGTTTCATCCCAACCCTGACGACCCGAGACCATGGCCTCGGCGACCGTCCCGGCGAGGATGATCTTGAGCTGGCGCTCCACGTCGTCGTTCTCGGCTTCCGGGGTCGCCCCATCTTCCGGATCCGGCGGAAAGGCCAACGAGTGCACCATCCCGGTGTGCTCGCGG
The DNA here is from genome assembly GCA_014764485.1 of Candidatus Sulfomarinibacter kjeldsenii. Classification (GTDB taxonomy): domain Bacteria; phylum Acidobacteriota; class Thermoanaerobaculia; order Thermoanaerobaculales; family Sulfomarinibacteraceae; genus Sulfomarinibacter; species Sulfomarinibacter kjeldsenii. The sequence continues at coordinate 924 of JACXWA010000093.1, read as the reverse complement.
TCGCCGACGATCTCCACCTCGGTCACCTGCCGGCCGCACAGCTGAGCCATCACCGCGTGGCCCGCCTCGTGAAAGGCGGTGAGGCGTTCGGCGTCGGAGGCGTCGTTCGGCATCGGCGAATAGTACCGCATCATCCGCATCCGAGAATTGCGCGCAACAAAACGTGCCGTCCCTGACGATTCTGGCTTCTCCTCGGAAGCGCAACGGGAGAAAAGCGCGTTTACCGGAGGTGCCATTTTTGACATTGTTTGGGTTCCGCCGTCCGATGCAGCAGCACGCAACGGTCAAACAATGTCAAAGGTGGCTCCTCTCGGGGAGCGCGATCAGAGAAGGACGCGACGAAGCCACTTTGCTCGCGGCGGGCGGGCAATTCGGACGCGGACTCGGGCGCGGGTTCAGTCGCGCAGCTTCCACTTCATGCGACGATCCTGCATCCAGCGGACGGCGAGGGCATCACGGAGGCCGGAGAAGGCACGGTCCCAGGTCCCGTACTTGCTCGTACCGGCGGTGCGCTCGGTGTGGCGCACCTGGACCTGCTTGACGGTGTAGCCCTCCATCCGCAACAGGGTCGGCAAAAAGCGGTGCATGCCGGTGAAGATCTTGACCGAGCGGATGGCCTCGGCCCGGAAGACTTTAATCGGGCAACCGGTGTCCTGGATATTTTCGCGGGTGAGCCGGTTGCGGACACCATTGGCGAAGCGAGAGCTGAAGCGTTTCCACCCGGTGTCGTGGCGCTCGGCACGAATGCCCACCACCGCGTCTACCTTTTCGGTATTCAGCATTTCGATCAGGAGCGGAAGATCCTCGGGATAGGTCTGGAGGTCTGCGTCGAGGAGGGCCGCCAATCTTCCACGTGCGCTTTTGAAGCCGGCGTCGAGGCCAGCCGACTGGCCACAATTCTCCTGGAAGTGCAAAACCCGGATG
>JACXWA010000021.1 GCA_014764485.1 Candidatus Sulfomarinibacter kjeldsenii | reverse complement strand
TAAATTTCCGCTTTCGTCAGTGTGGACAAAAATTCGTCGACCATAAGATGCCCACAGATCACACAGATCCATTCACTCGGCCGGAGTAACCCAGGGCCGCCCACGAGACAGGAAGCAAGAAAGTCAGAATCGACGTGCCAACGGCACGCCGACTGGTGAGAAGCTGTGCGACCACGAACGCTCGCGTTCGGAGTTCGCAAGCTTTTCACCAGCGACAGGCGTTTAACAATCGCCTGTCATTCTGACGACAAGAAACCGGATCGCCTTTCAGCTCAGCGTCCGCCTCTTTGCGTTGCGTTGGATTCGGGCGGCACATTTTACCAAGGTCAATCCCGGGGCCATCTGCGTTTATCTGCGTGATCTGCGGTTTTCCGAGAATGGGCGGGATGTGTTGCTTGATAGAAACGATTGATCCCATTCTCGCTGAAGAATACATCTGGGTATATCTGTGTGATCTGTGGGCAAATCGAGCGGGTCCCGCTTCGCCACCGCACGGCTACGCCCGGAAAAGTGGGCGGCTCTGTGTCCTCTGTGCCTCTGTGGTTCTTCCTCGGCCTGCCCAGGGCTTTTGGCCCTACTCCGCGGTGTCGTGGATGGCGCCGCCGCACGAAGAACCAGCCCCCGCAGTACAACCGAAACAGTGACGGCCTGTCACAATTTTGCGTCCGACCATACGTGCCGGGTCAAAATCTCCGATAGGCATCGGTTGACCTTCCAAGCATCTGCTCTCGAGCCCCAGCATCTGATTGAAATCGCAGTCGTATACCCGTCCGTCCCACGACACGGACAGGGTGTTGCGGCACATCAGACCCTGAACCGTTCCGGGATTGAAGGCGTTGACCAGGAGTTCCATATAGCCCTCGAGGTTGTCGCTCGCCTCTAACCACTCGAGGAAACGCGAAATCGGCATGTTGTTGAGCGCCGTCAGGCGGTCGAAAGAGACGCCATGATTGCGGTCGAGTCCGCGCTTCCACTCCCGTTCCATCGAACACTGGTCTCCTGTCAGCAACGCTCCGACAGGGTTCACCATCAGGGTCAAAACCCTGGAAGGATCGGCCGATCCGTAGCCGGCAGCATTGAGTCGCTCGAGTGCCCTGATCGACTTTTCAAAGGTGCCGTCTCCGCGTTGGGCGTCGGTGTTGCGTCGTCGAAAGTGAGGTAGCGAGCACACGACCTCGACCTGACGGTTGGCAAAGAACTCTGGAAGATCGGAGTAGCGCTGCAGTAAGAGCACGGTCAAGTTGCAACGATCGATGACGTGCTTACCCCGGGCCACACATTGATCCACCAGATAGCGGAAATTGGGGTTGAGCTCAGGGGCTCCTCCCGTGAGATCAACCGTGTGGGCATCAGTGCGGTCGAGGGCGGCGAGGCAGGCGTCCACGGTTTCCCGACTCATGACCTCGCGCCAACGGTCAGGACCTGCATCGACATGGCAGTGGCGGCAGGTCATGTTGCAGAGCTTGCCAAGATTGATCTGGAAGATCTCGATTCGACCCGTGGTGAAGGCCACGCCTCCTTGAGTCCCCAGAGCAGCCTCGAAGTCCCCGCCGGAGGGAAGATGATCGAGCGATACCATCTCGAGATTCTCGATCTGACGTCTCGGTTCTGCCAGCGGAGCACGCCGAGACCGTAGTGTCGTGGTCGGGCGTGGTCCGGCATCTGGACGCTGGATCTCTTCGCGGATCAGAGGCAGGGAATGGGCTTCGGTCACTGAGAATAGCTCCTTCAGACTCGCTCTATGTCTACATCGATGCTTTGGTTACGTGCTCGAGCATCTGCAGGCCGTGGACCAGTGAAGCGCCGCCGCGGATTGCGGTGGCGACATGTACGGCCTCGGTCATCTCCTCGAGATCCGAACCCTGCTTGAGGCACTCCGAAGAGTAGGCGTCGATGCAATAGGGACATTGCACGGCGTGCGACACCGCGAGCGCAATCAGCGCCTTCTCCCTAACCGTCAGCGCGCCGTCCGCAAAAACCGATCCGTAATAGTCGAAGAACTTCTTCGCCAGCTCGGTGTTCCCTTCGGCAATATCTCCGAACTTTGCCAAATGCTCCGGCTTGAAATAGCTGTCCATCGCACCTCCAGCGCGCTGCCCGATGACTTCCAGAGAGTGTAACGGCAATTCTTGTCGGGTTATGCCACCGGCCGTACCGGTGGTATCACGCTCTCATCGCCATCGGTACGATCACCGACCAAATACAGCGGGCGCCGCTTGACCTCGTCGAAAATCCTTGCCAGATACTCACCCATGATTCCGATCATCAGAAGCTGGACGCCGCCGAGGAAGAGAATAGAGGCCATGAGGGAGGTGTATCCGAGCCAGCTCACCCCGGTGGCCTTGAGAATCAGCACCACCACGATGTACAGGAACGCAAAGATCGAGACACCAAACCCGGTCCAGGTGGCCAGCCGTAGAGGGAAAAACGAGAACGATGTGATGCCGTCGAGCGCGAACCTGGCCATCTTACGGACCGGAAACTTTGTCCCACCAGCCTGCCGTGCCTGTCGTTGATACTTCACAGCGATCTGCGGAAAACCGATCCAGCTCACCAGCCCACGGATAAATCGATTGCGCTCCGGCAATGCTCGAAAAGCAGCCACGGCACGCGGGCCCATCAATCGGAAATCGCCGGTATCCACCGGGATGTCGACGTTGGTGATGCCCCGCAGAATGCGGTAGAAGGCCGACGCAGTGGCGAGCTTGAACCAGGTCTCGCCCTCACGACTCTCTCGCTGTCCGTAAACAACCTCGAAACCTTCCCGCCAGCGATCAACCATTTCCGGAATGACCTCCGGCGGATCCTGCATGTCGCCATCGATGATGACGACCGCCCGGCCCCGGGCAACGTCGACCCCAGCGGTCAGTGCAGCCTGGTGACCAAAATTGCGAGCGAAACGGACTCCACGCACTCGCTCGTCACGAGTCGCGAGCTCGCTGATTTTCTCCCAACTCGTGTCAGCCGAACCATCGTCGACGTACAGAATCTCGAGACTACTGACTGTATCGGAGAGGGCGCTCAGAAGACGATCGTACATCGGCACGATGTTGATCTCTTCGTTGAAAACCGGGATCACGACACTGAGTTCGGGTTGTTCGGTCATCTCATCCCATCATAGCCCGGCGGGTGAGCCGAAACGAACCAGCATCCCACCATCCCGGTCGAGGACCACCTCCCCTGCCTCGGCGATTGTCCCGAGCTTGGACGCTGGAAAGTCCTTCCGCTCGAGGGAGCCGATCGCCACCAGGTGAATTCCCGCCTCATTCGCCAGTCTCCGAATCTCCTTTGGGTCCCTGGACGAGTAGAGACGCGATAGCAGATCCTCTCGCAGTCCAGTTTCGGCATGAATTTCGCCGCCTCTCCAAACTCCCTCATGGTTTGCCCACCCGAGGTAGGCTGGGACACCCGAAGCGGAAGAAAGCCGGGCGTACTCGGTATAGGCCCCTCCAACCGCCTCGGCCACGACGGTCCCATTTGGCTCCAGCCTCAAGACCTCGACGATTGCGCGGTCGCCCGCGGTCATCCAGGCCATACCGTCGAGGCCCCAAGACTCGGCCCTGAATTGCTGGATGACCAAGCCCAGCGGATGAGGCAGAGCGACAGCGACGGCAAGCCAGAGCACCCCAACTCGCAGCGCCCTTTGACGAAACCCCAAGCGAAGAAGAACAGGCAGAGCAATGGCCAACAGGATCCAGGCCTGGATGTAAGCCTTGAAAACCGTGTTCATGCGGTGCAAGGCGTCACCGTAACTGTCGGCCACGTAGACCACTTCCGGCACGAGGAAAAGAAAAGTCCCGAGGGCCGCGAGGGCCAGGACCGGTCGGTCGGCTCCTGCGGAACTCATCAGGACCGTGACTACAAGAACAACCACAATGGCGGCCAGGAAGACCAGCGTCGGCCGGCCCGTGGCCGCCGCCAGGACCAGCGTCGCAGCACCGGTCAATAACAATACTGCCCTTTTCACCACCTCCTCGGCGACCAATGTTTTCCCAAACATTGCGGTGGCTGCAGCTCCGGCGGGGATCAACAAACAACCAGCGTAAAGCAGGAGGTGCCCGGGGTCCGTCCAGGCAAAGACAGTCTTGATACCCTGAAAAAACGGTTCGAAACCGAGGTGGAAGGGAGCCGTGACCAACCATCCGCCGATACCGACAGCTGCAATCGCCAGCCACCTCCTCGTACCCTCACCACCAGGCCAGTGCCACCGGTCCGGCCCGGCGACCAGCAGGAGCGCTATACCCGCCAGAGTCGGCGGCATCGCCCACGGGTTTGCAGCCCACGCCACCCCGAAAAGAACGGCCAGAAAAGCCATGTGGGCCACCTTGGGCCCCTTCTTTCCCGCCTGCCACGCTACCAACAACCCCAGACAGGCCACCGGCATCGACAGCAGGTGTGGATGGAGATCCCCGAGCTGTGCTGTGAAAAGCGGCCACTCGGTGATCGTATCCTGAATCTGGCGTGACGAATGCCAGTAATCGAGAGCGCCCAACTCCTTGCCTGCGAAGAGCTGCCGCATGCCGTCCGGCGTACCAGCGAAGAAACCAAAGAAGGTCACCAGTAGACCCGACCAATGGCTGCCTCCGGCCCGACGACCGAGCATCCAGAGTAACGAACCAACCATCCCACCGAGGATCCCGACGATCAGGTTATAGCCGTACTCGAGCGGCAAATGGCTCACCCAGAGCGGGACAGTCCACAACAGCGCGCCCCAGTAGTAATACGGCAAGGCTTCGCCCGCCAACCACATATCGGGTGGAGGAAAGCCATCAGCTCGCAACAGGGACGCGAAAATGCCGAGATCCATCGGTTTTTCAGTGAGAGAGATTTGCGGGTGGTCGAGGCGGATGAAGATAATCACCGCTGTGAGGAGGAGAAAGATCGCTTCGCCGATCAGCACGCTTCTCCACTGCTTCCGCTTCAAGATGACTCCGCCGCCGATCACCGTCGCCACGACCAGGGCGGCTGCACCCAGGAATCTCCACTCGTGGAGTCCCACAACCCCAGCCCACCACGCAGGCAAGGCAACCAGCACCAGACCGGCGATACGACCACCGGCCCAGGCTTCGAGATCGTCGAGCCCGAGCCAGACGAGCAGCGCATATCCACCCAGGCCTGCACCCGTCACCGCCAGGAGGAAAAACAGGATCGCCATGCTTGAAATCATTGTAGCCGGTGTCGGTTCTTCGGGTACTCCGAATTCTATTTCTCGAGGATCGACAGATGCGTCACGATCGCTTCAGCGAGCTCTTTCCCGAGGCGTAGGTAGATGGCGATGCCCTCCGCGTCGAGGTTGTCGTCGTGAACGCCGGCGGTCACGACGGTTACTCGCCCGAACGCCTCGGCGACGCGAGTCGCGACGCCACGGGCGATCGGCTCCTCCTTATGCGGCGGGATGGTGAGGACCGAGCAGGACACGGTCCACCCCCCGGCCTTGGTCTTCGAAGGGCTTGGTTGAGCCAAAACCACACACCCCACGTGTGGCTTCTGACCACCTCCGACCGCCACCACCAGATCCTCGCCGACGGACGTAACCCAGGCGCCGATTCGGCGACCACTCTCCGGATCCTCGACCCATGCCTGCGAACTCTCCACAGCCACCTCCGCGTGCTCTATGATCGGCATTGTATTTCGGCGCGCCGGAGAGACCTATGAATATCAGACGTACGACAACGGCGGTCAATGTCGGCGAGGTCACCATCGGTGGCTGCGCACCGGTGGTGGTGCAGGCTATGACCAACACCGACACCGCCGACGCTGAATCAACGGCGCGGCAATGCGCCGAACTGGCAGCCGCGGGTGCAGAACTTATTCGGATCACCGTCAACACAGCTGAGGCAGCCGCCGCCGTGCCGGAAATTCGAAGCCGTCTCGACGATCAAGGCTGGCCAACTCCTCTGATCGGAGATTTTCACTACAACGGCCATGTGCTCCTCCGGGAGAATTCGGGGTGCGCCGCCGCTCTCGCCAAGTACCGGATCAACCCCGGCAACGTTGGCCGGGGCTCGGGACGGGACAAAAATTTCGCAGAGATCTGTGCGATCGCCCTCGAGCACGGCGCTGCGATTCGGATCGGCGTCAATGGCGGGTCGCTGGACACCGCTCTCGTGACCGCGAGAATGGAAAAGAACGCGACCCGCGAAAACCCGCGGGACTCGCAGGAGGTCCTCAACGAGTGCCTGGTCGATTCTGCGCTCGCGTCGACCGACGCCGCTTTGGAATGCGGCCTTGGAACCGACAGCATCGTCCTCTCTGCAAAGGTTTCATCGCCACCTCAGCTCGTCGCCGTCTACCGAGAGCTTGCAGCACGGACCAGCCAACCCCTCCATCTCGGTCTCACCGAAGCGGGCATGGGCATTCGAGGTCTGGTCTGGTCCTCCTCAGCGATGGCTATCCTGCTGGTTGAGGGAATCGGAGACACCATTCGCGTATCTCTCACCCCCGAACCGGACGGAGATCGCAGCAACGAGGTTCGGGCTGCCTGCGAGATCCTGCAAGCTCTCGGATTACGCTCATTTGCGCCGTCGGTCGTCGCTTGCCCCGGTTGCGGGAGGACCAGCAGCTCCGGTTTCCAGGATCTTGCAAAGCAGGTGGAGGATCATGTCCGAGCTCGACTCGCCACTTGGAGGAGTGCCCACCCTGGTGTCGAGGACCTGACGCTGGCCGTCATGGGGTGCATCGTTAATGGACCCGGCGAGTCCAAATCCGCCGATATCGGGATCAGTCTCCCAGGTGCCGGGGAAGAGCCACGCTGCCCCGTCTACGTCGATGGGAAACAGGTTGGAATTCTCCAGGGGACCCCGGATGAGATTGCCGAGAATTTCCTCGCCATCGTCGACGACTATGTGAACCGCAACTTTCCGAGAGGTGCCCAGTGACCCGAGCCGCCGCCTTTTTGTTTTCACTATCGATCATCGTTCCCACGATTCCGGCCGACTGCACCGAAGGACAGGGACCGACGCGGGCAGAGGTCGAGGCCATGATGGGCCTGCCATCCGATGGCGACCGCGTACGCGGTCAGATGGACACCATCGGCTTTGTAGTCGAGGAAGCGCCGGCCGAGGACGTCGTCGCCACCGCCGTCAGGCTCGAGCACGAAAGCCTCGCCGCACAGGATCAACAACTCGGGATGACGGATGGACAGGGATTTATTGGTGGGATCTGCCCGCACGACGACCATCTTTATGCGAGCCGCGTCTATGTCCACTTGACCGAACGGATAACGGCTCCGAGGGTCCTGCTCATCGGGGTCTTTCATAGAGCAAAATCGTGGGAGCTTCAAGATCGAATCGTCTTTGATAAATTCGATGCCTGGCACGGTCCGTGGGGCAAAATCGATATCGATTCGGTTCGCGAAAAGCTGGTCGCTTCTCTGAGACCCGAGAGCTTCGTAGTCGACAACGCGATGCATTGTCGCGAACACTCGCTCGAGGCGATCCTCCCCTTCCTCCAGCGTGGCCATCCGGACCGCACGATCGTGCCGATTCTGGTGCCGCATATGGGTTGGGACCGGCTGGCGGAGCTGACGGATGAACTTGCCGGCGCGATCGCCACGATCATGCAAGAGAACGGATGGCGGCTGGGAACGGACATCGCGGTTGTTGTCTCGAGCGACGCGGTGCACTATGGCCCGGATTTCGATCACGCACCGTTTGGCACCGATACGGGGGCCTATGATCGCGCCGTTACTCGCGACCTTCAGTTGGTCGACAACCACCTCTCTGGGCGGCTCGATCCGGCCAGGCTGCACCTCTTTCTCGAAACACTGGTCGAACCCGAAACACTCGAATATCGCATTCCCTGGTGCGGACGGTTTTCGATACCGTTCGGTCTCGAGGTCCTTCGCAAGCTTTCGATCGCGACCGAGGGAGAAACGCCATACGGTTCACTGCTGAGGTCTGGGACGAGCCTCTCCGAGTCAGAGCTCCCAGTGTCGCCTGCGTAGCGCGAATCCGGTCTCGGCTACACGGCGCCGTCAAATCTTCACCACTGGGTCGGATACTCGGCAGTCGGGTACCTCCTGCCGGAGTAATGCGCACGCCCCTCTGAGGTACGCGGGTTTTTTTGGAACGGTATCTCACTGCGAACACCGGCGAAGAGCTTCGTCATCGGTTTCGCGTCGAGCTTCTGATTGGCGACCAAAGGACCTCATATCGTCTGGTTTCAACCACGGGCGAGGGGGTGGAATCGACCTCATCTCCCCGCA
>JACXWA010000007.1 GCA_014764485.1 Candidatus Sulfomarinibacter kjeldsenii | reverse complement strand
AACGGGATCGAACCGTCGACCTCCTGAATGCCATTCAGGCGCTCTCCCAACTGAGCTACGGCCCCACAGGGAGGGCTGTTGTAGCAAAGGGTGGGGGTGTGTGTCAATCGAGCTTGCCACTGAACCGAGTGATCCGTGACCAGTCATCAGTTATCAGACCCCTCCACAAATGCTATGAAGGACGAATCGACGTCCACTTCTCACAACTGATTACCGATCACTGATTACTGATTACTGGGCGGGTGGGAGGGTGCTAGAATTGCGTTTGCGAGGAAGCGCATGGGGCCTGGTGGCTTCCGCGGACTTCAAATCCGTTGGGCCGGCCTTAGTCGGGTCGGTCGGAGGGTTCGATTCCCTTGCGCTTCCGCCACCAGGCCTGGCTGGCGGATGCGTGCGCGATTGGTTTTTTCGATTCTGAGGGTCGAGGTTGATGTCGAGCGACGAATTCGTCTACAGGAGTGACCTCGAGAAAACGCCGTTGCCGGAGATTCTGGCAACCGTGAATCGGTACGGTGTGCCCGGAGTCCTCGAGCTCGTACAGGCCAACGTGGTCAAACAAGTCTACCTCTTCGATGGCGATATCATTTTTGCCACCTCGACGGACCGCGGAGAATCGTTGGGGGACTACCTGGTGCGCTCAGGTGAAATCACCGAGGCGGAGCTACAGGAGTCATCTTATGCACTCTCCGATTCGCCGGGCGCCCGCCACGGCGAGATCTTGGTGAAGATGGGATTCCTCGATCGGGAAAAGCTCGGGGCGGCGGTACGCAAGCAGGTGCAATCGATTCTGTGGAGCCTCTTCAACTGGAAGCAGGGACAAGTGAGCTTCAAGGTCGGCAGCGCGAAGGACGACGAGGTCTTCAAGATTAAGATTCCCACTGCACGGGCGATAGTGGCCGGCTGCCGAAGGATCGAGGACCCGAAAATGATCACAGCCAGAATGGGCGGCCGCGGTGCGCTTCTGAAAATGCTGCCGCGTCCTCCCCATCTCGAGAAGTTCCGCCTCGAGTCAGATGAGCGCGAACTGCTCGAACTGGTTGACGGAAAGAAAACACTCTATGAATTGTGCGAGAGTGGTCCCGCGAGCGCGGGTGCTAACGCACGAATCCTTTATGCATTTGCGGAGCTTCAGATGTTGACGATCGATCCCTCGTCGAGCGGCAAAATTCTCATTCAGGTTCGAGGGTAGGAGACCCATGCCTCTTTACGAGTATGAGTGTTTCGTTTGCAGCCACGGTTTCGAGCGGATTCGCAATGTCGCCGACGCATCATCTGTGAGCTGTCCGGAGTGCGGTGGCAAAGTCCGCCGTCTCCTGGGCGTGCCTGCTCTCCAGTTCAAGGGCAGTGGTTGGTATGTGACCGACTACGGCAAAGGGAACGGCGGCCGATCGGGCGCCCTCACAAAGACGGAAGACGCACCACTGAAGACTGAGACGAAACCGAAGAAGGAAGATTCAACCGAGAAGGCTGGCTGACCTGGCCAGCGCTTCTCGCCTCGGCGTGCATGGTGCCACCCTTCGCATTGTTTGACTTCGTCGCGTCTCAGATCGGTAGCGCTTCCCGGGCAAACAATGCGAAGAGTGGCACCTGGGTCGTCGATGCCTCTTCGCGCTGGGAATGCTGGGCCGCTCACTCCTCCACGGGAACTGGGAAACCGGACACCCGGTCAAAACCTATCCGAGAGCCCACTTCGAGCGCGTGCGCCGCGGCGCTGCCGGCAGCCATTTCGAGGACCGCTCGCGCGGGTCTGGACGTCGTGAACCTGGGGCACGGTTCGGCCTTGCACGGTTGCGCGTCGACAACCAGCTCGACGACCTGGCCGGCCTCGTCGAGGAAAATGATGTCGAGAGGGACGAGGACGTTCATCATCCAGATTGTGGCGAGGCGTTCTTCAGGCCACAGAAGGAGCATGCCACGATCGGCCGCCAGTGTCGGCCGGAACATGAGACCAGTCGTGGTCTCCTCCGGGGTCGCTGCAAGCTCGACGTTGACCATGAAACCGTCGGGGAGTGTTGCCTGCGGCAGCTGGATTTGGCTTGGAGGCAGCGCTTCGCCTGCGTCGGCAGTCGAAGTCTGTGCGGGTTGGGTGCACGCTGTGGTGGTGAACAGCGCTGCAATGAGAAAGAAAAAGGTTCGATTCATGAGGTCTCCCAGATCGCCAGTGTACTGCGTCTGAAATTCACTCCGTCAGCGGCGTGGAGGGCCGTCATGAGGTGGTAGGTACTTCAAGCACAGTGCACTCGTTTCGAGCTCAGTCATCGCGAGCCAGACCGAGCTTCTCCGCATGGTAGCGGAACCCTCGATAGGACATGCGTAGGAGTTCAGAGGCTTTCTTTTGATGACCGTCAGTTTTCTCCAGCGCCTGGCGCATCAGGGATCTCCGGATATTGTCCACATATTCATCGATGTCCAGACCCTCCTCGGGGAGCCCCACCTGCTCGATGGCGGGTTCCTCCGGGGTTCCCCGCAGGTGTTCCGGCAGACTGCCGGTGGAAATCATTTCAGTCTGTTCAAGGGCGACTGTGCGCTCGATGACGTTCTCGAGCTCCCGCACATTGCCCGGCCACGAGTATGCCTGGAGAACCCGCAACGCGTCTGGGGTCAGTCTTTTTGTGGGAGTTCCAAAGTTCTCGCAGGTTTGCTCGACGAAGTGGCGAGCGAGCTCAGAAAGGTCTTCATTGCGCTGGCGGAGCGGTGGCAGGTGGATGTGCAGGACATTGAGGCGGTAGTAGAGATCTTCGCGAAACTCGTTGAGTTTGACCGCTTTTTCGAGATCGCGATTGGTGGCAGCCAGTACTCGGACATTGACCTCCACCTCATGGCTCGAGCCGACTGGGCGCACACGACGTTCCTGAAGAACTCGTAGCAGCTTGACCTGCATGAGGGGCGTCAGTTCACCGACTTCGTCGAGGAGAACGGTCCCGCCTTCGGCATCGACAAATAAGCCTTTGTGATCCTTTACCGCACCCGTGAAGGATCCTCGGACGTGGCCGAACAATTCGGATTCGAGCAGGCCCTCCGGCAGTGCGCCACAGTTGACTGACAGGAAGGGACCGTTGGCGGCAGCGGAAAATGCGTGGATCGCCTGCGCCAGGAGCTCCTTGCCGGTTCCGCTTTCGCCTGTGATAAATACTGTGGATGGAGTCGCGGCGAGACGCGGCACCATATCCAGGATGCGTCGGATTGCGGGGCTTGAGCCGATGAAGTTGGGAACGTCCTGGGTTTCCGCCCCGGGTTCCCCGGCCCCCAGCAGCTTGTCGAGGATGAGCTTGAGGTCCTCCACAATGAACGGCTTCGACAGGTATTCGGCGGCGCCTGCGCGTAACGCCTCGAGCGCATGTTGCGGTGTTGTGTGGGCTGTGATGATGATAAATGGGCTCGCAACCTGATGGCTCCGTGCCTTTGCAAGGACTTCGAGACCGCTGCCGTCGGGGAGCTTGAGGTCACACATAACGAGGTCGAAGCTGCCCTTGAGTACTGCTTCGATCCCGGACGCTACGGTGTCGGCGGTGGTGACTTCGTACCCCTCCTGTTCGAGGAGAATTGTCAGGAACTCGCGCAGCGAACGTTCATCGTCGACAACCAGGAGGTGGCCGCGGCTCATGCGGCCTCCTTGTGCAACGGCAGTTCGACCCTGACGGTTGTGCCGGACCCTGGGGTGCTATCGATGGAAACTGTTCCGTTGTGTTCGGCGACGGCGGCGTAGACTACCGCGAGACCGAGGCCGGTGCCACCAGGCCGGGTGGTCACGAAAGGTTCGAAGGCCTGGCGCCTGATCTCTTCGGTCATGCCGACACCATTATCTCGCCACTGTAGGACTACTCGTCCGCTCTGTCGGTCGGCTGAAATCTCCAGCTCCCCGCCTTCGGGCATTGCCTGTAGTGCGTTTCGGGAGAGGTTCCAGAAGATCTGCCGGAGCAGATGCTCCTCACCACGAAGTGGGAGTTCATCTGGGACTTTCAGGTGTAGCCGGTGATGGTCTCGTTGCTCGTCTGATCGCTCGAGCAGATTCACGCAGTCACGCAGCATCGCGCTCAGATCACAGGGTCCAAAGGTTGCCGCACCGGGTCTCGCGTACTCGAGAAACCCGTCGAGGATGCCAGACAGCCGGCGCGATTCGTCGACCAGAATGTGGAGTAGACGCTGGCCTTTGTCGTTGAGGTTTCCGGCTGATGCCAGCACCTGGGCGGATCCTGAGATCGAAGCGAGAGGATTTTTGATTTCGTGCGCCATGCGCGCTGCCATCTCGCCGACTGCGGCCATTCGCTCCTGCATCCGTTGACGCTCCGCTTCGACCTTGATCTCCGATAGGTCCTGAAAGGTGATGATGAACCCCACAACATTATTGTTTTCATCCGCGAGCGGACCGACAGTCATGCCGAGTCTGAGAGCGGTTGATGAAGCGGTGCCTTCGAGTCGCATGACACTTCGATCACGGGCCCGGGTCTTGAGCAGACCCCAGTGGAGGTCCTCGAGCTGGATCAGGTCCTCGATATTGGACTCGAGGATCGCTTCAGCATCGGCTATGTCGAGGATTCTCAGACCGGCGGGGTTGAGGTGGAGCAATTTGCCGTCGAGGTCGGTCGCCGCGATGCCGGCACCTACCGAGCGCACCACGTGATCGGTGAGAGCGACGAATCTTTTCGTTCGTTCGGTCTCTTCATGCAACTTGCTGTGGGCGCTGCGCAGCGACTCGCCGAGGTATGACACGAGAACCGCGAGCAGCACGAAACCAACTACGTTCGTCAAGAGTTGAATGAGGACTCGCGAGACCGGGATCGCGATCTGGATTCCGGTCAGGTTTTCGGGAACCGGTAAGACCTCGAAGACCATGAGGTCGACCAGGAGGCCGTACGCCACCGCGGAAATGCCGGCGAAGATGATCCCGCCGCCGCGCATCAGAATTGCGGCGACCGCGATGACGGTCAGGTAGAGGAACGAAAACGGTGAGTAAATGCCGCCGGTGAAGTAGACGAAACCGGTCACAACCGCAATGTCGCCGAGGAGCTGAATCCACGTTTGGACGCGCGGCGAGAGTTTTCGTGCATAGAGGATGAGGTAGATCAGAGAGAGCCCGTAGCTAAAGAGGATCAGACCGTAGAAGTTCCTCAGCGGCAGGATTCGTTGGCTGTTGATCTGAATCAGCAGAATGCCGAGAAACAAAGTCGAGATGACGACCAGTCGGAGGCCTATGAGCCACCGCAGGGAATTCTGCGACGGAAACTGGGAGGGCGCCGTCGCGGCCACGCCCCCGCTATCAGCGGTCTCGAGCGACCGCCCGTCCATCAGCCGATCTGGCTGATCAGCGAGAACATCGGCAGGTACATGGCGACCACGATGGTGCCAATGACTACGCCGAGGAACGAGATGATCACGGGTTCGATCAGCGCCATCATTCCATCGACAGCGGCATCTACTTCGTCCTCGTAAAAGTCTGCGATCTTCGAGAGCATCGTATCCATCGCACCAGTCTGCTCACCAACCCCGATCATTTGGCAGACCATGGGAGGGAACTGCTCGGAACGGGTCAACGGTTCGGCGATGGTTTTGCCCTCCTCGACCTCCTTGCGGACTTGCATGAGAGCTTCCTCGATGACCGCGTTGCCCGCGGTCCGGGCGGTGATTTCGAGTGCTTCGAGGATCGCCACACCCGAGCTGAGAAGGGTGCCCAGAGTTCGGCAAAAACGAGCAACGGCGATCTTACGCAGGAGAATTCCCAAGACCGGCAACTTCAACATGAGCTTGTCGATCTGATAGCGGCCGGCGTCGGTTTGGTAGTACTGGCGGAGGGCGAAGAGGCCACCACCCACCACCATGAAGATCAGCCACCAAAAGTTGCCGATGAAATTCGACATGTTGACAACGATCTGGGTGAGGAACGGGAGCTGGCCACCGAGGCCCTCGAAGAGGGCGGCGAAGACCGGAATCACTTTCCACAGAATGACGTAGACGACGACCACGGCGATCGTGATCACCGACACCGGGTAGACCAATGCGGACTTGACCTGGCCCTTGAGTTTGACATTCTTTTCGATGTAAGTCGCGAGACGTTGGAGAATGGTGTCGAGGATACCGCCGGCCTCGCCCGCCGCGACCATGTTGACGTAGAGATCGTCGAAGGCCGGGGGGTGCTTCCGCATCGCTTCGGCGAGTGAAGAACCGCCCTCCACGTCCTGCCGGACCTGCAGGATGATCTTTTGGAAGGCCTTGTTGTCCTGCTGCTGGCCGAGAATGTCAAGGCACTGTACGAGCGGCAGCCCGGCATCGATCATCACCGAGAACTGGCGGGTGAAGACGGCAATATCCTTCGAGCTGACCCCGCCGCCAAATTTTGGCAGCGCGATTTCTTTGCCCTTCTCCTTGACTGTAGTGACGACGATCTGTTGGCGACGGAGTGCCGCAACCACTGCATCCTTGCTGTCGCCGATGAGCACACCAGTCTGTGTCGCGCCGTTCCGATCGCGGCCCTTCCACTCATAACTGGGCATCTCAGTTCCTCCCTGCTCGCCGTGCGTCAGGGGTCGTGTTGACGGTGCCCACGCCCCGATTGATCATGTCTTGTAATTCATCCGGATATGAGCTGTAGGCGAGTGCGACCTGCAGCGAAATCATACGCTTGTGATAAAGCGTCGCCAGCGCCTGGTTGAAGGTCTGCATGCCGTGTTTGATCTGGCCGGCTTGCATCATCGAGTAGATCTGATGGACTTTGTCCTCGCGGATCAGGTTGCGAATCGCCGAACTCGGGATCAGGATTTCACAGCATAGGGCCCGCCCCTTGCCGGATGCTCGCCGCAGCAGTGATTGACAGATGATGCCCTCGAGCACGAAGCTGAGCTGAGCGCGGATCTGCGATTGTTGGTGTTCCGGGAAGACGTCGACGATGCGGTTGATGGTCTGCGGTGCCGAGTTGGTGTGCAGGGTGCCAAAGGTGAGGTGGCCGGTTTCTGCGATCCGGAGAGCGGCCTCGATGGTCTCGAGATCACGCATCTCACCGATCAGAACAACGTCAGGATCTTCACGAAGAACCGATTTCAGCGCGTTGGCGAAGGAATGAGTGTCGGCGTGAAGCTCGCGCTGGTTCACCATGCACTTCTTGTGGGAGTGAAGGTACTCCACAGGGTCCTCGATGGTGAGGATGTGTTGCGCCTTTTCGCGGTTGATCTTGTCGATCATCGCGGCCAGGGTCGTCGACTTTCCGGATCCAGTCGGGCCGGTAACCAGGACGAGGCCGCGAGGCTTGTTACACAGCGATTCCACGGCCGGCGGCAACCCGAGCT
The DNA here is from genome assembly GCA_014764485.1 of Candidatus Sulfomarinibacter kjeldsenii. Taxonomy (GTDB): domain Bacteria; phylum Acidobacteriota; class Thermoanaerobaculia; order Thermoanaerobaculales; family Sulfomarinibacteraceae; genus Sulfomarinibacter; species Sulfomarinibacter kjeldsenii. The sequence continues at coordinate 14,634 of JACXWA010000007.1, read as the reverse complement.
CACGGAACCCCAGGATTTCGTATGGGATTCTCCGGAACGCGCCGGCCACCGCACCACGCTGCATGAAGACGTTGGCGCGAAACCGCGCGAGACCTTTGACGCCGAATGAAATATCGAGTTCGAGGTGTTCCTCAAAGCGGTGCTTCTGGGCGTCGGTCAATACGGAGTAAGACAGTTTCTTGGTATCTACCGCCGTCATCGGAGGGTGCGAGAGGGTCACCAGGATACCGTCAACACGGATCAACGGAGGCGAGTTGGTGGTGATGTGGAGATCGGTACCCCCCTTTTCCACCATGGTCTTCAAGAGTTGATGCAGGCTTACGGTCATCGACTTCCCCCCGGACTACAGGATCGATTCGCGAACAACTTCGTCGATCGTGGTGATGCCGTCTCGGATTTTCTGCAGACCTGAATGCCTCAAACTGATCATACCCTCCTCTATCGCCTTGTGCCTCAGCTCGACCGACGACGCGCCGGAGAGGATGAGTTCGCGGATATCTTCGCCGATAACCATCACCTCATAAATGCCGACGCGGCCCTTATAGCCGCGCTGATTGCACTCGTCGCAGCCGCGCCCCCGATAGAGCGTGACGTTGGGCGCCTCGGCCTCCGCGAATCCGACATTGAGGAGAGCCTGCAGCGGGACTTCCTCCGGCTGCTTGCACTTCTCGCAGACCCGCCGAATAAGCCGCTGCGCAACGATCAGGTTGACCGAGGTAGCAACCAGGAAGGGCTCAATACCCATATTCATGAGCCGGTTGATGGTGGAGGGGGCATCGTTGGTATGGAGAGTCGAGAGCACGAGGTGGCCGGTAAGCGCCGCCTTGATAGCGATCTCCGCAGTTTCGAAGTCGCGGATCTCACCGACAAGCACGATGTTCGGATCCTGTCGAAGGAAGGATCGAAGGGCAGCCGCGAAGTTGAGGCCGATCGATTCCTTCATCTGCACCTGATTGATCCCGACCAACTGGAACTCGACGGGGTCCTCGGCGGTCATGATGTTGACCTCGGGGCTGTTGATCCGCGAGATCGCAGAGTACAGGGTGTTGGTCTTTCCCGAACCGGTGGGTCCGGTGACGAGGACCATTCCATAGGGCTGGAAAATCGCCTCTTCGAAATACTTCAAGCTCGTCTTTTCAAAACCGAGCTTGGTCATGTCGAGCATCAAATTGTCTTTGTCCAGCAGGCGCATGACGATCTTCTCGCCGTGCAGCGTCGGTAGCGTCGAAACGCGGAAGTCGAGCTCCTTGACCTTGCCCTGAAACTTCATCTTGAGCTTGATCCGCCCGTCCTGGGGAAGCCGCTTCTCGGCGATATCGAGCTTGGCCAAAATCTTGATACGAGAGCAGATGGCGTCCCTGAATTTTAGCGGCGGATTCATGATTTCGTAAAGAATCCCGTCAATACGGAATCTCACGCGATAGGATTTCTCGTACGGCTCGATATGGATGTCCGATGCGGCACGTTTCAGCGCATCGGTGAGGATGAGGTTCACCAGGCGGACGACGGGCGCCTCCTCCGCGCCCGCTTCGAGATCCTCGACATCGACGTCATCTTCCTCTTCCAGGACTTCGAGCGATGCCTCCTCGACCGTTGAAAGGTCCTCCATGACCTTTTTCAGCTCTATCGAATGTGATGAGCCGAAATACTTGTCAATGGCTTCCCGCAGCGCTTCCTCGGAGGCCACCACCGGCTCAACCCGGTATCCCGTGATAAACGTGATGTCGTCCATCGCAAAGACGTTGGATGGGTCGGTCATTGCGACCGTCAGGGTCGCCCCGGTCTTCGACACAGGAATGAACTGATATTTGCGCGCGACGTCGGCCGGAATCAGGCGAATGATGGACTCGTCGATATCAAAGTGTTTGAGGTTGATTGAGGGAACACCATACTGTTGAGAAAGACAGTCTAGGATATCTTCCTCGGTGACGTATTCGAGCGCCACCAGGTGTTCACCGAGCCGCCCGCCGCTCTCTCTTTGCACCTCGAGAGCCTTTGCCAGCTGAGCATCGGTAATCAGCCTTGCCTTGATCAGGAGTTCGCCGATTTTTAGGGCCATACGTTCAATCCAATTCGAAAGACATTCTCAGATTAAATTGTAGCACCTGGCTAATCAGGAATGAGCGTGTCAGCAGTCACACGTCCAATGAGGACTCGATCTATCGTACCAAATAGCCGCGTGAAAAGAGTGATATCCAGCACGAATTAACGTGTATTTATAGATGGCTTACCGGGCGAGCAACCCACGAGCTGATTCCAAGATCTCAGCAGAGCTGACCTCCCGCCGCGGTCGGGTGCGGGCCGTCCCCGAGGGCGAGGCGGGGGCGTCAGCCGCGCCGGAGACGATAGCGGTACGGTTGCCGAGGGGGCCATTGCGCCGCCAATCGCTGGCCAGAAAGACCGCCAATGTCGGCGATCCGAAGCTGGCCGCGAGGTGTACCGGGCCGGTATCGCCTCCGAGAACCAGGGCCGCGCCGCCGAGCAGCGCTGCAAGCTCTCCGAGGTCGGTTGGCGGTGCAATATAGACGCCGTTGCCGGCCGCCTCGACCACCGCTGTTGCGCGAGATTCTTCGCCGGGGCCCCACCCCACTACAACCTCGAGTCCGTCTGCGGCGAGACCACGAGCGACCTCGGCGATGGTGCTTGCAGCCAGGACCTTGTGGGCACCGCCCGCCCCCGGCAACACAACCGCGTATGGGGATGACCAGTCGCCTGACGGAGCACGATCACCAACCCGATCCAAGAGCCAGGATCCATCGGGCGGCGAGAGTTCTGGGATCACCGTGCCGACGGCAGCCACCATCGCCAGATTGGTGGCTACGACGTGCGCTTGCCCTTTTGCGCCGCGGACCGTGTCGGTGTAGGCGAGGCCCGCCAATCGTTCGCGCCGCCATGGCCGGGCAAGGCCGATCCGGTGTTCCGCTCCCGTCCAGCGGACCACCATTGCCGATTTCGAAGTGCCCTGGGGATCAATGGCGAGATCTGGTTGTAACTCCCTCATCCGTGTCTTGAGAGCCGCGACCTCGGATCGAGTCGCTGCCGCAAGAGGTCGCCGCCGCCAGCGGCCGGTGCGGGCCGAGAAAACCGAGTCGACGGCGGGGTGGCCCTCGACAAGTGTCTTCAGGGGCTCCTCGACGACCCAGCTGAGATGGAGTGGGGACTCTGAAGCAGCAAGGGCGCAGGCCAGCGGCCAAGTGTGGACGATGTCACCAAGGGCGGACAAGCGGACGAGGACGACCCTCACACCCGTCCTCCCGCCCAATTCGGAATTCGGAATTCGGAATTCGGAATGCCGCCCAACCGCCCATTGGATTTCGGATTTCGGATTTCGGATTTCGAATTTTCGTCCGCGCGTCCATCAGGCTGCGTATAGGGCGCGTTGATCGGAGGTGCCTGGCATCCCGATTCGCCACGAATCGGCGTGCCTGGCATCCTCACGAGAAGGGCGTTCACTCAGAGCTTCCAAAGCGGTCGACGATGATTCCGATGAGGTCGGTGGTGGCGTGATCTTTGGGGTCGCCGCAGATTGCGGTGCTGCCGCCGTACGCTTCCACAACCTCCCGTTCCGGGACGGTGTCGACGGTGTAGTCGGTTCCCTTGGCGTGGATCTGCGGGTGCAGTCGCTCGAGGACCGGTGACACGGTCCTGTCGTCGAAGAGGCAGATACGGTCCACCATCCACAGGTGGGAGAGGATCTCTGCCCGTTCGATTTCGGGGATGATGGGACGCTGCTCTCCCTTGCTGAGTTGGACGGAAATGTCGGAGTTGACCGCCGCAACCAGGCGATCTCCAAGGGCGCGTGCTGCCATCAGATAGCGGAGGTGCCCGACGTGGAGGACATCGAAGGCGCCGTTGACCAGGACCACGGTCAGCGCCCGCTCTCGCCACGCGGAGCATTCCTCGGCGAGCTCGTCGAGGGTGCGTAGCTTGTCTTCCGGTCGGGTCATATCGTTTTCACCGCGGCGCGAAGCTCGGCAGCGGATACGGTTGCGGTTCCGAGCTTCATAACTACCAGTCCTGCGGCGATGTTTGCGAGGTCGGCGGCCACCGGAGGCGCTGCTCCGGCCGCGAGGGAGGCGGTTAAAACCGCGAGAACCGTATCGCCCGCGCCCGTGACATCAGCCACTTCGTCGGTGCCATACACCGGAATGTGGGACGGTTCACTCTCGGCTGCGACAAGGGTCATTCCATGGTTGCCTCTGGTGGCAAGCAAGAAGCCCGCTTCGAGATCTCGTCGAAGTTCTTCAGCGCCGGCGGCCACGTCGGCATCGTTCTGAAGTCGCCTTCCGCAATGAGCCTCGAGTTCCTCGAGGTTTGGTGTCGCACCGTCGATGCCCGAGAACGACCCAATCCGGTATCGGGAGTCGAGGCACAGCCAGGGCGGAGGGCCGGATTCGTTGCTGAGGCCCTGGAGCATCTCAGTTTGGACGCATCCATAGCCGTAGTCGGAGATCGCGACTGCGCCAGCTGTCCTCATCTCTTCGGCCAGGTGCTCACGGACTGAGGACCGCCACTGACCATCTTCGGGCAAAACGTCTTCGATGTCGTATCGAGCAACCTGGTGTTTGAGCGACGATTGGCCGCCGCCGAGGATGCGAACCTTGGTAGGGGTGCGGTAGCCGGGCGCGGTGACGATTCGACTAGTGTCGATCCCTCGGTCATTCAGCGCAGCGACCAGGGCGCTTCCCGGCTCGTCATCACCAACCGCAGCGATCGCCGTTGCCTTGACACCAAGCGCCGCGAGATTGGCGAGTGCATTTGCGCCGCCGCCCGGTACGTCACGCTGGTCCTCAAAACGAAGAATGATGACCGGAGCTTCACGTGACACTCTCTTTGGCGTGCCGAGAACAAAGCGATCGAGGACGAGGTCGCCGTAGAGAACGACTCGACAGTCTCCGAACCGATCGATGATCTCGAGGTAGTGTTTCGTGTCACTCATTCTGTGGGTGAGTGTATCTCAAACCCCGCTTCGAGGCGCCCTTCTCCCGACGCGCTACCGAGGAGTGCCCCCCCTGACGATATTTGGGCTCCAACGTCCTCCTCGGAGGTAGGGCACTCGTTCCCAAAATCGTCAGAGACGGCATTTTGTGGCGCGCCCTTTCCACAGATAAATCTGCCTGCCTCCGGGCGCGGTTCTCGGGCTTCTGCTGCGCCCCACTCGGTAACAGGTGGTGGGTAGAAATCCGAAATCCGAAATTCCCAAGGGCGGTTGGATGGGAATTCCAAATTCCAAATTCCAAATTCCTCATTCGAGCCCCTATACTTACCCCGTGACCGATTCCCTCTCACCGCCGCTCGCCCGTTGGGATGGCCTTCATCTGGTACTCGACCTTGATCATGTCGAGCGGCACCTCAACGAGTCCATAGCGGCGCGCGATGAACTCCGTGATCTTTCGTTGCGGGGAGAGGGTGACGCACTCGCGGCCGAGGTGACCGTGGTCTGGAAAGGTGTTCCTGCCCGGGTCGGTCTCGAGGTGGCAGAAATCAGATTGCGACACCGCCACCTCGGATTTCGGTTGCGGAAGATTCGTGCTCTGGGTGGCATTCCGGTGCCGCGCACCGCCGTCACTCTCGCTCTCCAAGCACTCAAAAACCCGATTCTGAGTGTCTTCTCAGGTGATGGGATTGTGGTCGCGGATCTGAGGGAGTGGCTGCCGCAGGAGTTGCGCCTCGAGGTGTTGACAGTGCAGGGAACACGCCGAAGTCTCCACCTGTGGTTCGGTTCGGGGTCGCTTGCAAATCTGCCAGGAAAGGGTCCGCGGTTGCTGCCTGCGAAGACCGAAACAGATTAAAATTGCGCCGCACGGCGATACGGCCTGACGGCCTTACGGCGTGCCTTTCAGCGGTAAAGTCGGTCCCCAGCGGCCGTAGAGCTTATAACCCTAAAGCCGGATGGCCCGACTTCAGGTGGACGCCTTGAGAATCCCCTCACGTAAAGGACGGGCAGAGTTGGCTAAAAACTGCTTGAAAATGCCTTGACAGGCGGGTTCCGCTTGGGTAGAGTCTTGTTCCCCTGTGCCCGGGGGGCTTGTGAACAAAGAGGAAATGAAGATGCGAACTTATGTACCGAAAGAGGGTGAGATCACGCGCGAGTGGGTGGTGATGGACGCCGCCGACCAGGTGCTCGGACGTCTGGCCACCAAAGTCGCACGTATTCTCCGCGGCAAACACAAGCCTGATTTCACGCCGTACCTCGATACGGGTGATTTTGTAGTGATCGTGAATGCCGAGCGCGTGCGGCTCACCGGCGCCAAGCTCGACGACAAGGTTTACTATCGACATTCAGGCCGCCCTGGATCGCTGAAATCGGAGACCGCCCGCGAGCGGCTCGACAAGTATCCAGAGCGGGTGATTCAGGCTGCGGTGTGGGGCATGCTCCCCAAGAATCGCCTTGGCCGCAAGCTGCTGCGAAAGCTCAAGGTCTATGCGGGACCCGAGCATCCGCACGACGCGCAGCAGCCCAAGACCCTGACCCTGTGATCTGAGAGGGGGAGCTCGTGGCAGATATCCAGTATTACGGCACCGGGCGGCGCAAGACGTCGGTCGCTCGCGTTTACCTACGGCCGGGAAGCGGCAAGATCGTGGTCAATCGACGCGACTTTGACGATTACTTCCCGAACCAGGTGCTCAAGATGGTGATCAGGCAACCGTTACTTGTGACCGAGACGGCTGACAAGTTCGACATTCTCGTCAATGTCGATGGCGGCGGTCCCTCCGGTCAGGCAGGCGCGATCCGCCACGGAATTTCTCGCGCCCTGCTGGAGTACAACGGTGAGTTGCGTCCGCAGCTCAAGGCCGTCGGTTTCCTGACCCGCGATGCGCGCAAAGTGGAGCGCAAAAAGTACGGCCAGCCCAAGGCCCGCAAGCGCTTCCAATTCTCCAAACGGTAAGGGAGTTTTTCGTGGCGAATATTCAGATGAAGGAGCTGCTCGAAGCGGGAGTCCACTTCGGGCATCAGACGCGGAGATGGAATCCGAAGATGAAACCGTTCATTTTCGGCAAACGGAACGGCATTCACATTGTCGATCTGCAGAAGACCCTCCACCATTTCGAAGACTCGGCAGAGTTTATTCGGGATCTCGCAGCCAATGGCCGCAACGTGCTCTTCGTCGGAACCAAGCGGCAGGCCCAGGACGCTATCCGCGAGGAAGCCGAGCGCTGCGGCATGTTCTACATGAATCACCGGTGGTTGGGCGGGACAATGACCAATTTCCGCACCATCCGCAAGTCGATCCAACGCTTCAAGGAGATCGAGGAGATTCTGTCCAACGAGGATTCTCACCTGACCAAGAAGGAGGTTATCCGTCTGGAGCGGCAGCGCCGCAAGATGGATCGTGCCTTTGGCGGCATCAAGGACATGGAGGATCTGCCTGACGCCCTTTTCGTGATCGACACGGTGCACGAGCACATCGCGATCAAGGAGGCCAATCGTCTCGGCATCCCGGTGGTGGCGGTTGTCGATACCAACTCGGACCCAGAAGAGGTCGACTTTCCGATTCCCGGTAATGACGATGCGATCCGTGCCATCCGCCTCTTCACTTCACGGATTGCCGACAACATTCTCGAGGGGCTCAACCTCGCGGATGAGCGCTTTGTGGGTGATGACGATGAAGCAACGGCTCCTGCCGAGATCTCGGTCGAGGAGGAGGGTGCTGCAGCCGTAGCTCCCGTGATCGAAGAGGTGGCAGCAGAAGCTGTCGTCGAGGAGGAATCGGTAGCTGAAGGCCTCGTGGTTGAGGAAACGGTAGCCGCCGAGCCCGAGGAAGATAATGCGATAGAGGAAACCGCCGAGGCGGCTTCCGAGGAGGCGGAGCCGGAAGAGGCGCCTGAGGCGAGTGCAAATGCCGACGAAGCTCCTACCGAGGAGGCAGTGGCCGAGCAGGACGCAGCCGAAGAGGTGGCCCCGAAGAAGTCCTGAGGACGTCCGAAACGATTTTTCTGCGGGGCCAGGGGCAATACGCGCCTGGCCTCGTCGTGTAGAGAGAGGTAAAGAAAGATGACGATCACAGCCCAAGCAGTGAAGGAACTCAGAGACCAAACAGGTGCCGGAATGATGAATTGCAAAAAGGCGCTCACCGAGACGGGCGGCGACCTCCAGGAGGCGATCAAGTTCCTGCGCACCAAGGGTCTGGCGGCGGCCTCGAAGAAGGCCCACAGAGCGGCCAGTGACGGCGCGGTGGTGGTGAACGGTGATGACAGCGCGATGGTGGTGCTCGAACTCAACTGCGAGACCGACTTCGTCGCCCGCAATCCGGAGTTCGTGTCGTTTGCCGAGGCTTTGGCCGAGCAGGCACTTTCTTCGCGTGCGGCTGATGTCGATGCGCTCAAGACACAGGCTTTCGCCGGCGACCCGGAGCACACCGTCGAGGAGGCAATCTCCCAGAAGGTGGCGACCATCGGCGAAAACGTGGTCCTCAATCGTCTGACCCGGATCGAGGCGGCGGAAGGCAACGGCCTGAACTCCTATATTCACGGCGGCGGCAAGATCGGTGTCGTGGTGGAGGGTTCCGGCGGCGTCAGTGCGGAAGCATTGCACGATGTGGCGTTGCATGTGGCCGCCTCCGAACCACGCTTCGTCAACCGTGACGAAGTGACCGAGGATCTGCTCGCGACGGAACGCGAGATCGCGCTCAAGCAGGCGATGGAAGCAGGCAAGCCCGAAGAGATAGCGAAGAAGATCGTCGAGGGCAAGATGGAGAAGTTCTTCGTCCAGGAAGTACTGCTCGAGCAGCCCTTCGCCAAAGAGTCAGACAAGTCGGTCAAACAGTATCTCGAGGAAAGCGCCGGCAAGGACGCGACCATCGTTCAGTTCGTTCGCTTCAAGCTCGGCGAAGGAAGCGACGAATAGCGACATGCCCTCCGCGGAACCCCGATTCCACCGGATCATGATCAAGCTTTCGGGAGAGGCCCTCATGGGGGCTCAGCCTTTTGGGATCGAGCCGGTGGTCGTGGGCACCATCGCCGATGAAATCGCAAAGGTCGCCGAACTCGGAGTGCAAATCGCGGTCGTGGTCGGCGGTGGCAACATCATCCGCGGCGTGTCCGCTCACGAGCAGGGCATTGATCGCATCACCGGCGATTCGATGGGAATGCTGGCGACAGTCATCAACGCACTTGCTTTGTCCTCGGCGATCGAACAGCTGGGGGTCCAAACTCGGGTCCAGACGGCGATCGAGATGAACGAGGTGGCGGAGCCGTTCATTCGTCGTCGTGCGATCCGTCACCTCGATAAGGGACGTATCGTTCTTTTCGCGGGTGGAACCGGCAACCCGTTTTTCACCACCGACTCTGCGGCCGCGCTGCGGGCCAACGAGATCGGTGCAGAAATTCTCATGAAGGCGACCAAGGTTGATGGTGTCTACTCATCTGACCCCGAGACCAATGCCGATGCGAGCCTGATACCGCGTTTGAATTACGCCGAAGTCTTGCAGCGTGGGCTAAAGGTGATGGATGCCGCGGCGATCGCGCTCTGTATGGAGAGCGAAATTCCGATTCAGATCTTCAACATTCGCGTACCGGGTATCATGAAGCAGGTCGTGTTGGGCGATGATGCCGGGTCGTGGGTCGGCCCCAAGGAGGCGGTATGAACGAAGTAATGAAGGATGTTGAAAAGCGGATGATCGGTGCTGTCGAAGCCTATCAGGCGGAGCTCGCCAAACTGCGCACTGGACGCGCGTCGCTGGCCCTGGTCGACGGCATCACCGTCGACTATTATGGCTCGCAAACTCCGCTCAGTCAGGTCGCAGCGCTTTCGGTCCCGGATCCTACGACGATAGCGATTGCGCCATGGGAGCCAAAGGTCCTGGCGGAGGTCGAGAAGGCGATATTGCGCTCCAATCTGGGTCTCACCCCCAATAACGACGGCAAGGTCGTGCGCCTTAATATCCCTGCTCTGACAGAAGAACGGCGTAAAGAGCTTGCCAAGGTTGCACATGAGGTTGCTGAAACGTCGCGCAACGAGATACGCCAGATCCGCCGTGATGGAAATGACAGTGTCAAGAAGATGGAAGGCGCAAAAGAGATCTCCGAAGATCAAATGCACGACGGCCAGGATCAGGTGCAGAAGCTGACCGATACATATATCGAGAAGATCAATTCAATCCTCAAGAAGAAGGAAACCGAGATGATGGAGGTCTGACCGGTCAGAGTTCTGAGTTATGAGTTCCCTCCCACCCCCCAGGTCGGACTACCCGCACTCCCCAGATAATCCGCATCCGAAACACTCACAACTGGCCTTCGTCTGCGTCGGTGCTGGTCGCGGCGTGCGATTCGGCGGTGACAAGCTCGCCGAAAGGCTCGGATCGAGGACTGTCTTTGCGGCCGCGCTTGGCGCGCTCGTGCGAGCGGCGCCCGAGGCATTGATGGTGGTGGTGGTTTGCGATGCCATGCTCGAGTTCTGGCGCGATCAGCTGTCTCCAGAATGTCCGCAGGCGCGGTTTGTCAGCGGCGGTGATCGACGCCAGGACTCGGTGCGCGCAGGCGTCCTTTATGCCGCGCAGGCCGGCGCCGACGTGGTCGCCGTCCACGACGCGGCACGACCGCTGGTGGATCCTGAGGATGTCGAGGCCGTAATCAATGCCGTTGGTGGTGTAGCGGGAGCCATTCTCTCCGCGAGAATCTCCGACACCGTCAAAAGGGTCGACGGCAACGGTATGGTCGTCGATACGCTTCCCCGCGAAAAACTCCGCTCTGCTTTGACCCCACAGGTATTCCAAATAGCGACGCTGCTGGAAGTCTGGCAACGAGCTGATCTCAAACGGGTGTGGACGGACGAGGCGACTCTTCTGGAGTCGGCAGGAATCCCGGTTCGCAGCGTTCTCGCGCGTCATCCGAATCCCAAGGTGACGACTGAAGCGGACCTCGAGCTGATGCGGGCAATGATGGGGTCGGTGTCGTGAAGGGCATACGCATCGGTCAGGGGTTTGACGTGCACCGTTTCAAAACGGGAAGGCCGCTCAAGCTTTGCGGGAGGACGATACCGGGAGAGCCTGGACTCGACGGACACTCTGACGCAGACGTTGGGCTGCACGCTGTCACCGATGCTATCCTCGGCGCGCTCGCATTGGGCGATATGGGCGATCACTTCCCCGACTCAGACCCCCGGTGGAGTGGCGCTGATTCGTCAGCTTTCGTTTCCCGTGTTGTTGAGCTCGCCGCGGCCGAAGGTTTCGAACTCGTAAACTGCGATCTCACTTTCATCGGTGAACGGCCCCGTATTTCGCCCCACAGGGAATCACTGCGAGCCTCGTTGGCGGATTCTCTCGGTGTGCCCCAATCAGCAGTCTCGGTCAAGGCGACGACCACCGAGAGGCTCGGTTTCGTTGGCCGCGCCGAGGGATTGGCTGCCCTCGCCGTGGTTCTTATGGCCAAGGGAGGCGGAGATGGGTGATGACCTGTGGACAGTTGGATTCCACGCAGTGTTGGGCGTTCTCGAAAGCAGCCAGCCGGTGGATGCTTTCTGGATCCAAAAGGACCGGCACGACCGGAGGATGCAGCGGATCAAGACGGCTGCTCGCAACCGGGGCGTTCGCTACGATCTCGTGCCGCGGGCGCGGCTCGACGGGGTTGCAGACGGGGTTGCACACAACGGTTGCGCGGTACGATCAGCCCCAATCGCCTTTGTGGAGCTCGATCATCTCGTCCGAACGGATGGCGAGGAATCGCGGCTGCTGTTAGTCGACGATCTGAAGGACCCCCACAATCTCGGAGCGGTCCTGCGGACCGCCGCAGCCCTGTCGGTCGATGGCGTGGTAATTGCGGGTCCCTCGGCGCCTCCACTGGGCGGGGCTGTGGCCAAGGCGGCAGCCGGATTGCTCGGCCGGGTACCCTTAGCGCGCGTGCGCGTCGCTGCCGACGCCCTCGTCTATCTCCGCGACCGCGGTTACTGGGCCTTTGCCGCTGATGTCGATGGCACACCCCTTGGTGAGGTTCGGAAGTCCCAGCGATGGATCCTCTGCATTGGCTCAGAAGAGCGTGGCCTGCGAGCGAAAACCAGATCTCAGGTTGACGAACCCGTAGCAATCCCGATGGCCGAGGGCGTCGAGTCGCTGAATCTCTCGGTCTCCGCAGGCATTTTGTTGTGGGAGTTGAGTAAGCCAAACCGCTGAATCAGCTTGAGATACAAGATGCAAGGTACAAGATACAAGGCCACCAACCCACCCGACAATCGAATATTTCCATGCGGGGTGTCCGCACCTTCAAAATTCATCTTGCATCTTGCATCTTGTATCTTGAATCCGGAAGGGTGGCCGGGAGGGATTCCGGCAGGATAATTGCTTGCACGCAACGATTTCCTGTGCTATCGTCCCTCTCCCACTGCCTATAGGCAGAGGTGTGTTCTTTGTAATGAGCGAAAAGCGGGAGTCGAAATGCTGCTGGCGTAGCTCAATGGTAGAGCAGCTGATTTGTAATCAGCAGGTTGCGGGTTCGATTCCCATCGCCAGCTCCAATGGCGAATTCTATGCGGAGGCAGGCGTGGCCGAGTGGTTAAAGGCAGCAGACTGTAAATCTGCCGGCATATTGCCTACGGTGGTTCGAACCCATCCGCCTGCACCATTGCCAAGCGTCGAAAAGCGAGAGTCGCGGGAGTAACTCAGTGGTAGAGTCTCGGCCTTCCAAGCCGTTGGTCGCGGGTTCGAGTCCCGTCTCCCGCTCCAGAAATAGCGGGGAGAGCGCCCACGTAGCTCAGTGGTAGAGCACGTCCTTGGTAAGGACGGGGTCACCAGTTCAAGTCTGGTCGTGGGCTCCATGATTTGCACTGGAAAAAACCGGGCGGGTTCGTCACCTCGCGGACTCAAGACGCCCGAAATCAGAGAGGGAGGCAAGTATGGCCAAGGAGAAGTTCGAGCGGACGAAGCCGCACGTCAATATCGGGACGATTGGTCACGTGGACCATGGGAAGACGACGTTGACGGCGGCGATTACGAAGACGTTGGCTGCGAAAGGGCTGGCTGACTTCACGCCGTTTGACGCGATCGACAAGGCGCCTGAAGAGAAGGCGCGAGGGATCACGATCAACACGGCCCACGTGGAGTACGAGTCGGAGAACCGCCACTACGCACACGTTGACTGTCCTGGGCACGCTGACTACGTGAAGAACATGATCACGGGAGCGGCGCAGATGGATGGTGCAGTGCTGGTGGTGTCGGCGGCGGACGGACCGATGCCGCAGACGCGTGAGCACATCCTGCTGGCGCGTCAGGTGGGAGTGCCGTTCATCATCGTCTACATGAACAAGGTGGACATGGTGGACGACGAGGAGCTTTTGGACCTGGTCGAGTTGGAGGTTCGGGAGCTGTTGTCGGAGTACGAGTTTCCTGGGGACGACATTCCGGTGATTCGGGGATCGGCGCTGAAGGCTGGAGAGTCTGAGGATTCTGAATCCGAGGAGTGCAAGTCGATTTGGGAGCTTTTGGAGGCGATGGACACGTACATTCCGCTGCCGGAGCGTGACGTGGACAAGGCCTTCCTGATGCCGATCGAGGACGTGTTCACGATTTCGGGACGCGGCACCGTGGTGACGGGTCGGATCGAGCGTGGCAAGGTCAACGTCGGCGAGGAGATGGAGATTGTCGGTATCAGGCCGACGATGAAGAAGGTTGTGACGGGCGTGGAGATGTTCCGCAAGCTACTGGACAGTGGTGAGGCCGGCGACAACGTTGGCTTGCTGCTGCGAGGGACGGAGCGGAAGGACGTGGAGCGCGGCCAGGTGGTCGCGAAGCCCGGGTCGATCAACCCACACAAGAAGTTTCGCGCCGAGGTGTATGTGTTGACGAAGGAAGAGGGAGGCCGTCACACGCCGTTCTTCCGGGGATATCGGCCGCAGTTTTTCTTCCGCACGACGGATGTGACTGGGGCGGTGAACCTGGACGAGGGTGTGGAGATGGTGATCCCTGGAGACAACACGAACTTGGAGGTAGAGCTGATCACCGACATCGCGATGGAGAAGGGTTTACGCTTCGCCATTCGCGAGGGTGGCCGCACCGTGGGTGCGGGCTCTATCACGGACATCCTGGAGTAGACGATGGCGAGCGATAAGATCCGCATCCGTCTGAAGGCCTACGACTACCGCCTTTTGGACCAATCGGCGACCGAGATCGTGGACACGGCACAACGTACCGGGGCGCAAATTGCGGGCCCGATTCCTCTGCCCACCCACATTCAGCGCTTTACGGTGCTGCGGTCTCCGCACGTCGACAAAAAGTCGCGCGAGCAGTTCGAGATCCGCACTCACAAGCGGTTGCTCGACATCCTCGAGCCGACTCAGCAGACCATTGACGCGTTGATGAAACTCGAACTGCCGGCCGGCGTCGATGTGGAAATCAAGGCGTACGGGGCGAGGTGAGCTCATGGTACGCGGAATACTCGGCAAAAAGGTCGGCATGACCCAGATCTTCGACGACGACGGGCGGGTGATCCCCGTCACCGTGGTCGAGGCCGGGCCGTGCGTGGTTGTACAACGGAAATCGGAAAAAGCGGACGGCTACGAGGCGGTTCAAATCGGTCTCGTGGAAAAAAGCCCCCGTCGCGGCGCACCGAAACCGATCACCGGACATTTCTCGGCCGCAGGTGTTCCCCCCACCCGGTTCCTTGCCGAGGTCCCGGTAGACTTGGACGACGAATCAAAGCCCGGCG
>JACXWA010000005.1 GCA_014764485.1 Candidatus Sulfomarinibacter kjeldsenii | reverse complement strand
TGGGCGCGCACCGAAGGGGGCGCGAGCCAGATCCGGATCACGCCGCAGCTCATTCGCGTGGATGACGACACCTATCTGTGGGCGGAGACCTACGACCGGGTTCTGGACGACGTCTTCGAAATCCAGGCGGAGATTGCTCAAAAGGTCACTGCCGAACTCGGCGTGACGATTGGTGGACACGAAAAGGGCGGAATCGGACCCAACCCGACCGAAAATTTCGAGGCCTACCAGGCGTACCTGCGCGGACGATACTGGGCCACCCGGCCGCATTTTACCTACGAAAACTGGGAACGTGGAATGCGGGCATTCCAGAGGGCGGTGGAGCTCGACCCAGATTTCGCTCTTGCCTACGCGGAGCTCGCTCGCGGGCACGCGCGGGCGCGGTACTTTCGGCACGACCTCACACCGGAGCGGCTCGAGGCCGCTGACACTGCAGCCCAACAGGCGTTCAGACTGTCACCCGACGATCCTCGCGTTCACCTCAATCTCGGCTACTACAAACTGTGGGGGCACCGTGACATCGATGGTGCGATGGCGGAGTTCGAGCGAGCAGGCTCCAAGCTCGCCGACAGCTCCGATGTCCTCGATGCAATGGGCGACGTGTACACCGTCCAGGGCCGGTGGGAGGAGGCCCTCGAATCCTTTCAGCGCGGGTTTGAACTGAGCCCTCGCGATGCGAATCTCATCACCGGCGCCTCATGGGCGTTGGACTCTCTTCGCCGGTACCCGGAAGCTATAGCTGCGAGCGACCAGGCCATCAATTTGGCACCCGACGCGTTTTGGCCGTACTTATATAAGGCTCTCGCCCTTTGGGGTTGGCACGGCGATGCCAGCAAGACACGGGCGATCTTTGAAGCCCTGCCTTCCGCTACCGGCGGCTGGCAACGGTGGAGCTGGTATTGGCAGGAGATGTATGAAGGTCGATACGACGAGGCGCTCAGTCGTCTCGAGTCGACAACAGAAGGTTGGATTCGGATCAAAATGTTCGCCCGGCCCAACGCGCTGTATGCCGCGTATGCGATTGAAAAGCGCGGCGACGCCGAGGAGGCGGCGGCAGCATACGAGATCGCGAGAGGGCTCCTCGAGGCCGAAATTGCAGGCTCGCCGGAAGATCCCCGGCTTCACGGCTCTCTTGGCATCGCATACGCGAAGCAAGGGCGGCACGAAGAGGCGATCCGAGAGGGCAAGCTGGCGTGCGATCTCCTGCCGCGGTCGAAGGACGGCTTCTATTACCTTCCCTATGTCATTGATCTCGCCCACATCTACACCATCCTCGGCGACAACGATGCGGCACTCGAGAGACTCGAGTATTTGCTCGACAATCCTTCTTACCTTTCAGCGCCGTTTCTTCGGATGGACCCTCGCTGGGATCCCGTCAGGGACGACCCGCGCTTCCAGGCGCTGCTCGAGAAGTACGAGCTTGAGGAGTGATCGGCGAATATTTCTGTCGCCCCTCTGGGGCTTACAAATTGGGTAATCGGCTGAATCCTGGGGCTCACGCCCCAGGCTAAATATCTATCGCCCCTCCGGGGCTCGCAACCCACCCGCCAGGAAGGTTTGTGGTGCGGGCGTCTCGCCTGCACGATTCCACTGCCATCGAAGAAGTGCGGCCGGGACGGCCGCACCACAAGGGAGCCCGATTCGGACGCGGACTCGGGCGCAAGCCCCAAGCCTCAAGCCCCAGGTTTTTTGTGTCCCGGCGCAGCCGGGACACAAAAAAACCGGGTCGGGAGACCCGGAGAGATCAGGGATATGAAGATTGGTCGTGGGAAGCCGGAGCTTCCAGCGACTGCTAAATTTTGACCGCCGCCGTACGAGCCGCTCTCGCATGACGAGGGAGCTTGTGCGTCGACGGACCGCCAAAAACCCTATCGTGTCCGGTTGAGCAAATCAACCCCTGTCGGCGACAGAGAGATGTGCTTCGATGTAACGATAGTCCGGCGTGAGCTTGCCGCGGTGAACAATGACGGCACCAAGAAGCTCGGGCGGTAGGGCGAGTTCGCTGAATGGGACGTCGAAGTTTGCCCGGGCCAGCGCAGGCAGGAATGATCCCAGAGCGGCGGTGAACTCCTCCGAGGCCTCGCGCGGCAGCTCGGCGGGAAGGATGTCCACCGCCAGCACCACCGGTCCGGATCCGTCGACGCCCGACGAAATAGTGTCGTCGTTGGGGTCATAGACGTAGATCGGGTCGGAGGGCTCGGTGCACTTGAGGGTGCACTCGACCGCCCCTTCCACATCGCAACCGAGATCGCCGATGACCCGCAGCTTCGGTGGAGTGTCGCCTGACCACATCGCTCGAAGCCGTTCCTTTGTGACCAGCCGCGGGTAGCGCTCGTCCCAGTAGTTGCAATTCATGAGCACCGTCAACTTCGGCAGGAATTTGTCGAAGACCGAGCTGTAGCCCTCGGGATGACCGTAGTAGTCCTGGAGTTCGAAGGCACTGCCGTCTTTGGTTTCGACCAGATCTTCCTCGCGGAAAGTGGTCTGGTAGAGGCAGTGCGGCGAGGCGTCTTCGAAAGCGGTCTCGAGATTTCCTGGTTTGACCTCACGGGTCGGCAGCTCGGAGAGGATTTCCCGAACACCACTGGCGACGTTTCCGTAGCCTGCAATGCCGACAGTCAGCGGTATCAACTCGTCCGGAATGCCCTCGGAGGCAATGCGCTCTCCGGCCTTGCGGATTGCTACCTTTGCATCGTGCAGACTCTCGTATTCGTGCGCTTGTTTTATCGAAGCCAGCGGGGTCGGAAGGCCCTCCCGCCGGAGGCGCTGACCAAGGGCCCACAGGCTGTCGATCATGCCGGCGAGGCCGGCGAAGCGACCGAAGAATATGAGCCGTTTTCCGGTTTCGTCGCAGATCTTCTCGTAGTCGATGAGGGTGCAACCGAGCTCCAACATCTTGGCCAGCATCGGCATGTTATAGGGCTGGCCTTTGATGACGTGGGAAAAGAAGACGTACGCGGTGTTCGGCTGAAAGAGGTCCGGGGGGATTTCTTTGACGCCGAGGACCACCTTTGAGTCGCTCAGGTTCTCTGCCATGGTGGCGCCTGCGCGCACGTACTCGTTATCGGGGAAGACCCTGCGCGCCGACGGCTGCACGAGCACCTCGATGTCGGAACCCTTGACCAATCTGCCGACGAGGCCAGGCGTTATTGGTGTGCGCCGCTCGAGTGGGCTTTTGGTTTCACGACGCACTGCAATGGTTCCGGCCATATGACACCTCTCGCGGCAGGGTACATGCCTCAGTGTCACGGAACAAGAGCGTTCGACGGGTCCTTCGTGCCCGAGCCCGTGCCCCTGCCCGTGCCCGAAACGCCTTCGATAATGTGACGTCCATCATCGGGATCGGGATCGGAATTGCGGATGTAATTTGCGTCACTCGACAATTCCCCGGCAAGGGGGTAGGGTCTCCCCATGAAGAAACTGATGATCGTAATGGTGTGTGTGGGTCTGCTGATGGGCTGCAAGTCGACTGTGGTGACGCCCGAGGGAACCGAAGCCACATACAGCAAGGCTGAGGGCGTTCTGCGATCAACCCTCGAAGGCTCTGTGCCGGATGTGGTCAACGCCACCAACGCAACGCTCGAAGATCTCGAGCTGGTTGGCGTTGAAAACACTGTCGACAAGCTGAAGGGGAAGATCACGGCGCAAATGGCGGTCGGCACCAAGGTCAGCATCAACCTCGAGGCGGTTGACTTTGATACGACGTCGATCCGCGTCAAGGTCGGCACCTTTGGTGACAAATCGATCTCGATGCAGATCTTCCGCAACATAGAAAAGCGCCTCAATGCAGAATGAGGAATGAGGAATTAGGAATTTCCATCTGACCCCTGTTTCTATTGATGCGCTGCGGGTGGGTGGACGGCATTCCTAACTCCTAATTCGTATCTGCGGTTCGCGAAAAAAAAGAAAACCCGGCGGAAACGCCGGGTTTTCTGGTTCAGATTAGTGATCGCTACGGACGTTCGAGCAGGTACGCAAATCCCATCCCGCCACCGATGCACATGGTGACGATACCGCGCTTGGCCTCGCGGCGCTTGAGTTCACCGAGGATCTTGACGGTCAGAATCGCTCCGGTCGCGCCCAGCGGGTGGCCGGTGGCAATGGCGCCGCCATTGACGTTGGTCTTGTCGGGATCGAGTCCGAGCTCGTTGACGCAGTAGACCGATTGGCTTGCGAAAGCCTCGTTGATCTCGACAAGGTCGATGTCGTCGAGCGTGACGCCCGCCTTTTCGAGCAGCTTGGGTACTGCGACCGCGGGACCGATCCCCATCACATCGGGGTCGACCCCGGCCACCGCCCAGTGGCGGACAAATGCGATCGGCTCGAGACCCATCGTTTCGGCGGTGTCGGAGCCCATGATCACAACTGCGCCGGCGCCGTCGTTGATCTGTGAGGCGTTGCCTGCGGTGACTGTGCCCATCGGGTCGAATACTGGTTTCAGTTTGGCGAGACCCTCGATAGTGGTGTCGGCCCGCGGCCCCTCGTCGGTGTCGAAGACGAGCTCCCGCCAGCTCCCATTCTCGCGTACACGGGCATCGAGAGGGACGATTTCGTCGGCGAACTTCTTTGCCTCGAGCGCAGCGAATGCCTTTCGATGAGAGTTGTAGGCGAACTCGTCCTGCATCTCCCGTGTGATCTCATATCGTTTCGCGACCACCTCGGCGGTGGTGCCCATCGCCGCGTAGGCGTTGGGCATGGACTTCATGAGACCTGGGTAGGCGATTGGCTTGTTACCGCCCATCGCTACCATCGACATCGACTCGACACCGCCGGCGATCACAATTTCTGCGTTGCCGGAGCGGATGGAATCGGCAGCGAGGGCGATAGTCTGCGATCCCGAGCAACAGAAGCGGTTGACGGTTATAGCGGGCACCGAGGTCGGGAAACCGGCTGCGAGGGTGATAAGGCGGGCAACATTCATACCCTGCTCGCCCTCCGGCATGGCGCAGCCCATGATGACGTCGCCCACCATTTCTTTCTCGAGGCCAGGGGTGCGTTCGACGAGTCCCTCGATCATCTTCGATGCAAAGTACTCGGGGCGGGTGTCGCGAAGGCTGCCCTTCTTGGCCCGGCCGATGGCCGTGCGGGCTGCTGAAACGATGACGGCTTCTCTCATCGTGATTCTCCCTTCAGTTCCGCAGCGGCTTGTTGTTGACCAGCATGTAGGCGATCCGGTCCTGGGTCTTCGGCTCGCCGCACAGCGAGAGGAAGGCTTCGCGCTCGAGGTCGAGGATCGTTTGTTGGTCGACCGTGTCGTTGATGGTCGTATCGCCGCCGGTCAGGATGCGCCCGAGATGGCGGGCGATCTTCTCGTCGTGAGACGAGATCCAATGGGTAAGCTTCATGTTGTGGAGCATCATCTCGAGAGTGGCCAGGCCCTCTTTCCCGGGTAGGTGGAGCGACTTGGTCATCGGCGGGGTGTAGCCTTCGTCCGCCATGGCCATCGCCATCCGTTTGGCGGTCCACAGCTGCTGGTCGCGGTTGATCTCCACCTTGTCGAAGGGCCGCAAATACTTGCGGTCGCGCCCCTCCTCCCCGGAGGTGGCGACCTTGGCCATGCCGATGTTTTCGAAGGCGGTCCGGATAAACGGCAGGTTCGAGAGGACCGGTTCGTCGACGCCCTCGAGCACCCTCTCGAGCATGAAGTAGCAGCCGCCGCCGGCCGGGATCACGCCGACCCCGATCTCGACCAGGCCGATGTAGGTCTCGGCCGCGGCGCAGACCCGATCACCGCCCATGGTGATTTCGCAGCCGCCGCCAAAGGTGTAGGCGAAGGGCGCGGTAATGACCGGGATCTTCGCCTTGCGAAGCCCGGTGGTCATGCCCTGGAAGACGCGGATCATCTCGTCGATTCCAGCCCACTGGTTGGCCTGGATACCTTCGAGGACCGCTAGAAGGTTGGCGCCGACCGAAAAATTCTCACCCTGATGGTGGATGACGAGGCCGCGGAAATCGCGCTCGCCGATCTCCACGCCTTTAGCCATGACCTCGATGATGTATTCGTCGATCGGGTTCATGCGCGGCTGCAGGGCGGAGTGGAACTCGACACAGGCGATGCCGTCGCCGAGATCGACCAGCGATGCGCCCCTGTTGGAGTAGATGACCTTTTTCTCGTCCCTCTTGAGCTCAGAGAAGAAGAGGAAAGACTCGGGACGTGGCTCATCGAGGTAGCCCTTGCTGTCGGGGTCGAAATACTGGCGCCCGGTGGCCGACTCGATGTAGAAGCTTTCGTTGCCGGCCTCGAGCATGTCGGTGACCCACGACGCCGGCTTGACACCGTCGGCCTCCATCTTCTCAATGACCTTCTTCACGCCGAGGACGTCCCAGGTCTCGAAGGGCCCGAGGTCCCAGTTGTAGCCCCAGCGCAGGGCGTTGTCGATGTCGACGATGGAGTCGGAGATCTCTCCGAGGCGGTCCGAGCTGTAGGCCAGGGTGTCGCGTATCAGCCGCCAGGCGAACTCCCCGGCGCGGTCGTCGGCAAAGACCACGTCCTGAAGGCGTTGCTTCACGTCGTGGGTCTTCTTGGCCTGTTTGAGGGACGGAATGTCGGGCCGCACCTTGGGACGGTAGTCGCCGGTCTTCCAGTCGATGACGAGCTTGGTCTTGGTACCGTCGTCCTCCTTCTGGATGCGGTAGAAACCGCCCTTGGTTTTGGTCTTGCGGCCCAGTGAACCGGCTTTGATCATCTCGGCTACGAACTCTGGCACCTTGAAGATCTCGCGCTGTGGATCGTCCGGGCAGCCCTCGTAGATCGTGTTGACGACGTGCGCGAGGACGTCGATTCCGACCAGGTCGGCGGTGCCGAAAGATGCGGACCCCGGGTGGCCCATGGCCGGACCGGTGATGGCGTCCACCTCGTCCACCTGATAGCCCATCTCGACCATCGCGTTGATGGTGGCGGCCATACCAAAGGTGCCGATACGGTTACCGATGAAGTTGGGTGTGTCCTTGCCGAAGACAATCCCTTTGCCGAGGCGGAAGCGACCGAAATTGGTGAAGAAATCGAGGATCTCGGGCTTTGTTTTCTCTCCGGCCACCAGTTCGAGGAGTCGCATGTAGCGCACCGGGTTGAAGAAGTGCGTGACCAGGAAATGCTCCTGGAAGTCCTCCGAGCGACCCTCGGTCATGCCGGCGATCGAGAGCCCAGAGGTGTTGGAGGAAATTATGCTTCCGGGTTTGCGAACCTCGTCGACTCGCGCGAAGACCTTCTGCTTGATGTCGAGGCGCTCGACGACGACCTCGACGATCCAGTCGCACTCAGCCAGCCGATCCCAATCGTCCTCGAAATTTCCGATTTCAATCAGCGGCAGGAACCGTTTGGAGTAGAGCGCCGCCGGTTTCGATTTCTTGATGCCTTCGAGACCAGCCGCGGAGAACCTGTTCCGAAACCTCGGGTCATCCTTGGTGAGACCCTTCTTTTCGTCCTCCTCGGTGAGCTCGGGCGGAACGATGTCGAGCAACACAACCGGTATGCCGGCGTTGGCGAGGTGGGCGGCAATTCCGGAGCCCATGACGCCGGCTCCGAGGACCGCGGCCCGTTGAATATCAGTGCCCATGGATCAGCCTCCCGTCCTTGTGGGTGGGTTCAATGTCAGATAGTGAATGAACACTCATTCATTCTGAACCATTCGCCGCAGGATGGCAAGAAGTTTCGATGGACCGTCGAACTGAACGGGTTGTGGCGCCTCTCTGCCCACCTCGAGCGACGTAAGACGTTGCTTTTCAATGTTCCTTTGGGGAAGACGATTGAGGTGACTGGATATGCCGAGATGCGGCATCACGAGCATTTTCTTGCGGTGATGGTGACCGTTCCTGGGTGTTGACCCTCAGCGTGGTCGATTGCCTATCTGTGGCGATGGAACGTGCTGAGTGTGGTACCTTCCGACCATGGTCGTGATGAGATTCTGGTCTACCGTTTTCCTTTTCGTTTTCTTGGCGGCGCTGCCAGTCGGTGCGCAAGAAGAACTAAAGACCGAAAGTGCCGGCTATCAGGTCGGGATCGGGGACGTTATTGAGATAACGGCCTTTCAGGAGGAGGAGATCACCGGCGAGTTTTTGGTCGAGGCGTCGGGAGCGATCAGCTTCCCGCTCCTCGGACCAGTTCCGGTGGTCGGCATGACGTCTGCCTCAATCTCCGCCGCCCTCGAAGAGCTGCTCGAAAGAGACTTCTACGTCGACGTTCAGCTCAAGGTCAAGGTCGAGGTCTTTGCTTCGCAGCCAGTGACCCTGCTTGGCGAGGTACAGGCGCCTGGCACCTACTACCTCGAAGGCCGGACGACCCTGACTGATCTGCTTTCGAAGGCCGGGGGATTGAAATCGAGCGCGGGACCGGTGCTCGAGCTTCGTCGTACTTCCCGCATCGAGGGCGAAGGCCCGCCTGAACCAATGATATTTGAAACTGCGAAGCTGTCGACCGGTGAAATTGGGCGGGATCTCTTCCTGCAGGCAGGTGACGTGCTCTATGTCTCCCCAAAACAGATCTACTTCATCACCGGCGAAGTGGCTCGGCCTGGTCAGTATGAGATCTCCCTTGGCATGACCCTGATGCAGGCGCTGTCTCATGCCGGCGGCGTCGGCAAGTTCGCGTCGCAAGTCATCGAGATTCACCGCGAGGAGGCTGGCGAGAAGAGGATTCTCAGCTTCGATCTGTCTCATATCCGCAAGGGTCGCCTGGCCGACCCGGCAGTGATTTCGGGTGACGTGATCTTCGTCAAACGCCGTTTCTTTTGATGGGGGATTTCATGAGCTATGAAAACGTGTTGACTGAGAATCGTGACGGCGTCCTGTGGCTGACCGTTAATCGCCCTGAGAAATTGAATGCGCTCAATCGTGCGACTCTTGGTGAGATTTCTGATGTTTGTGAATCCGTCAGCGACGACGACGATGTCTGGGCTGTGGTGCTTACGGGATCCGGGGAAAAGGCGTTCGTCGCGGGTGCCGACATCGGAGAGCTCAACGCACTGGGGCCGGTGGAAGCCAAAGAGTTCGCACTCCGGGGGCAGGCGATTTTTCGACAAATCGAGCGTTTGACCAAGCCGGTTGTGGCGGCCGTCAACGGTTTTGCCCTTGGCGGTGGTTGCGAGCTGGCCATGGCTTGCCACCTCAGAGTGGCGACCAGCAAAGCGGTTTTCGGCCAGCCTGAGGTCAAGCTCGGGCTGATCCCTGGATATGCGGGAACTCAGCGCCTACCGCGCCTCGTGGGTCGCGGCCGTGCTCTCGAAATACTGCTCACAGGAAGAAATGTCAGTGCCGAAGAAGCGGAGAGAATTGGCCTCGTCAACTCGCTGTGCGAGCCTGAAGAGATTGTCGAAACTGTAAATTCTCTGCTGCAAAAGATCCTTGCCAATGGACCTCTCGCCGTCGGTCACTGTATCGAGGCGGTCAACCATGGACTCGATCTACCGTTCGACGATGCGTGCCTTCTCGAAGCAACCCTTTTTGGGGTCGGCGCTGCGAGCGAGGAGATGCGTGAGGGGACCTCAGCCTTTTTAGAAAAGCGGAAAGCCCACTTCCGATAAGACAATCGGCCGACAGTCTTCACCGCCAACTCTGATGTGAAGGGGCTGGGGGTGGATCGACGTTTGATCCATGTTTGAGAGCTACGTAGTATTCTTGGAACGGGATAATTGACGATCGGGAGGACCCTAGGTGGACGAAAAGAGGCCGGAGCAACCAAAGATCAAGGTGGTCGACCGCCGGAAATTCTCTTCGGAAGGAGATCCTTTGGATACAGCTGCGCCGACCGTTGAGGCGGCCGCCCAGACGGCTCCTCCCGAAGACGTCATATCCGAGTCCGCCGAACCGACGCCGGAGTCGGGGCCTGCGACCCCGGCGCCGGAGCATCGCGGTCAATCTTCCCAACTGTTCCTCGAACTCGTAACAATGCTTGCCGGACAGGCAGAACTCCTGTTGGTTGGAGCCGAAGACCTGCCCGCTCAGCCGGCGGAGGCCCATCGAATGATCAACTACCTGGGGGCACTCGAAGAGAAAACGGCAGGCAATCTTTCCGACGACGAATCCAAGCTCTTGTCGAGCCTCTTGTATCAACTTCGGACGTTTTATCTGCAAAGAAAGTAATCGATGCTGAGAAGGTTCATTGCCGCTCTATTTGTGATCGTGGGGGTCTCTGCCGCCGCGGACGCAAATCTTCTCGATACCTGGAACGAGGTCCAGGTGAGTCTCGCCGACGGCGATGTCGCGAGTGCGGAGTTGGCAATCACGGCTTTGCAGGAGGAAGCCGTCGAGCTGGAGATTCGGCGTTTGCCGGCCTTTGCAGCCGCGCTTACTACATGGGCTGAGGCGCATCCCGGAGCGGATGGTGATGCGATGCTCAGAGTGGCGAAGCAGTTGGACTCGGACTACCCGACATCCTATTTCCTCGCAGCGCGCTGGAGCTTGGATAACGGCGCGACGGCTTCAGCGGTCAAGGAATCTATCGTAGGAACGATAGCTCTCATCAGATTTGAATCCACCAGGAGGGCGGTTGTCGCGGGCTTATTGATGTGGGTTGTGATCGCGATTGCCACCACTCTCGTATCGATGATTTTTATCGTCACCGTTCGCTACCTTCGCGGCGTGATCTTCGATGCCCGAGATTTTGGTGGAAAGGTGTTTCGCACAGCCAACGCATGGGTTTTTGCGTTTGTCTTGCTTCTTCTCCCGGTTTTTGCGGCACTGGGTCCGGTATGGTTGGCCGTCTATCTCTTTGTCCTCAGCTGGCCGTACTTGAGTCAGATCCTGAGGATTTGGGCCTTCATCACGTGCCTGGTCTTGGCGCTGGTGGGCCCGACCTTCGCCTGGATCCAATATGACGTTCTGCAAAGTGAATCACTCATGGATCGAGTTGGCACCATGCTTGATGAGCGGCAGGCGGATTTCGCCACGCTGCGCGAATTTTCCGAGCTTGCCGTCGAGCTCGAAGAGAATTCGGGCTACCACCTCATCCTTGGTGAACTCCTTCGAATGCACGGCGAACCTGGGATGGCCAGAGTGGAGTATCAGAAGGCGACCCTTCTGGACCCGGAGAGCTCTCGGCCGCTGGTATTCGTCGCAAACCTTGCTCTCGAGGAAGGGAACACCAAGAGGTCAATTCAGCTCTACGACCAGGCTCTCGAGCTCGACGGTCAGAACGCATTTGCTTACCACAGCCTTTCACTCGCGTTCGATCTCAGCCGTCGATTCCAAGAAGGAGACCAAGCGCGAGCCAGAGCACGCGAAATCGCTGGCCGCGAAGTGGCAGAGAATGGCCTCCGAGGTCTTGATCCGCGGGTCAGGTACCCGCGCCTGGGCAGTGATGACGTGGCCGAACTGGTGGAGGGCCTGAGCCCTGATCAGATGGCTCTTGTGGGGCGGTATTCGCTCTCCCTTGATCCGTTGAAGCAGTTGAGTTCGCGGATCTCGGTCGTGTTTCTGGTCGGCGCCTTTCTCGGACTCACGGCATTGCTGGTTCGGCTGAGGATGTATCCGCCGTCTAAAGAATGCAGCAAGTGCGGCAAGGTCTACAGACTGGAAGCTGGATTCGGAGAAAGTACGGTCCACTGCTCGCAGTGCGTGTCAGTTTTTATGAAGCGCGAGGTCGTGTCAATCGAGCAGCAGACCGCGAAAATGAACCAGATCCGCCGCTGGGAGGCGTGGACTTCGCTTTTACGGCGGGTCGCCGGTTTCCTCGTTCCAGGCAGCCAATCCATGCTTGACGGGCGAGTGATTCGTGGGTTCTTGACCGGCTTCCTGGCTTGGTTCTTCTTGATCGGTGCGGTCGTTCTGGTGCCGCTTTTTGTTCCCCGAATCGAACCTCTGGCAGAATTTCACGCTGTTCAGACCGTGTTTCTGGTGCTCTTTGGGTTGATTGTCGTGCGGTCAGGCATTTCCGCATGGAGCCGGAGGTAGGATGGCGCTCGAAGGAACTCTTCGGGACTTTTCCTTCGCCGATATCCTGCAGCTGATTTCGCTGCAACGGAAGACGGGCGTGTTGACTCTTCGGGCCGAAGAGAACCTGGTCACGGTGTCGTTTCAGGATGGATGCATCGTTGGGGCATCGACACTGAATCAGCACACCGAGGACATGATCGGGCTCATTCTGCTCAAGAGGGGAGAGGTGACCGAAGCGGAGCTCGAAGGAGCTTTGCGTCGTCAGGAAGAGACACTTCAACGGTTGGGTCGAATCCTCATCGATCACCACGTGGTGCCGGTCGAGACGGTGCGGGTGGCCCTCCACCAACAAATTCTTCAAATCGTGTATCGGGTCTTCCGATGGTCCGATGGCGATTACCATTTCTCGCAGGAAACAGACATCGACTACGACCGCGATCTCCTCCAACCAATGGCGGCGGATTCCATCATCATGGAAGGCGCCCGGATGACGGACGAGTGGCCGTTCATTGACCAGCGGATTCCGAACCGCGATGTCGTATTCCGAAAATTGGATTCGTCTCGTCGCCTTGAGGTCGTGGAGGGCGGTGACGATTTCGTCGGTGATCTCGAATTCAGTTTTGACGGCGAGGACTCGGGCGATTCCGGATCGCTTCCGGATGACCAGATTACCGAGAATCAAATGGCGGTGTATCCGCTCATCAATGGCAGGGATTCGGTCAGCGAGATCATCTTGGAGAGCGTCCTCATCGAGTTTGAAACCTGCAAGGCGATTGCCGAACTGCTCGATCGCGGGCTGATCCGCGAAGCCACCCAGGAAGAGATCGCACGCGAGATGCGTCGTGACGTGGAGATGCCCAAAACACCGCGTTGGACGCTGGCGTCTCTGCCGTGGCTAGCGATACCGTTCTTGATTCTTCTAGGTTTTGCTCTGATGATCGTGAATCGGAATCCAGTGAACCCCGGGTTCAGCCTGCGCGAAGAGCTCTGGGATCGATGCGTTCTCCAGAGCGCGTCCTGGATCAGTCTCGATCGGGTGGCGCAGCAGGCCGAAACAGCTTTCTACCTCGACGGCGTCTACCCAGAGAACGCCGATCAGCTGGCGAAGGAGTATCCGGGGACTGTGCCGCTCGACCCTTGGGGACGACCATATCGCCTCGTTGCGCGCGGTGAAAAACTGCTCGCTACCGGCTCAGATCGCAACGGTCAGCCGGTCCAGAGCCTGATTCTGAGCCGCCATCTCGCCTGGGAAGGGACCCGGGAACGTGCAGACCGTCCTGAAGGGCCAGGGGTGCAGCTCGTTCCATAGGGCGTAACTGTCAGCTATCAGTCCTCAGCTCATCTTCCCCGAAAGAACTGCAGGCTTTCGGGCGGGGGTTACGCGCGGCCTGTGGCCGCGGTGACGCGCCGTCACCAGCGAGTGTCTGATGGCCGGCGATCCCCGGCCTCAGCCACGAATCGCTGCCGCCGGCGAGTTTCCCCCCGCCCCTACGTTCTCGTAATCGTTGTAAGGGAGGAGTTTATCCCCTCCCGTTCGTAGCATTTAGGAGGGACTTGACAAAATATCACTCAGGTTCTATATTGTAGCCGTGTGAAGAGAGTTGAGGAGGATACGATCATGTCTCATGTGATAGGAATTGACCTCGGCACCACGAACTCCGTGGTTGCCGTGATGGAAGGCGGCAAACCAGTCGTCATCCCTAATCAGGAAGGGAATCGCACCACCGCATCAGTTGTGGCGTTCGCGAACAACGGTGAGCGCCTCGTCGGTCAGGTGGCCAAACGTCAAGCGGTCACCAACCCCGAGAACACCATATCGTCGGCGAAAAGATTCATGGGCCGTCGTTTTGACGAGGTCGGCGAGGAAATCAAGACCGTTCCCTACAAGGTCGTGAAAGGTGAGAACGACACCGCACGGATCGAGATCGAAGGCAAGATGCACTCGCCGCCGGAGATCTCAGCGATGATCCTGCAGAAGCTCAAGGCGGCGGCCGAGGATTACCTCGGCGCCAAGGTAGAGCAAGCCGTGATCACGGTACCCGCCTACTTCAACGACGCCCAGAGGCAGGCCACCAAAGACGCCGGACAGATCGCCGGGCTGGAAGTCTTGCGTCTCGTCAACGAGCCGACCGCTGCCGCGCTCGCCTACGGCCTCGACAAGAAGGAAGACGAAACCATTGCGGTCTTCGATTTTGGCGGCGGCACGTTTGATATCTCCATTCTTGATGTGGGCACGGGCGTGGTGGAGGTCAAATCGACCAACGGTGACACCCATCTCGGTGGTGACGACCTCGACCAGGTCGTTATCGAGTGGATGGAAGAGGAGTTCAAAAAGGACCAGGGCGTCGACCTTTCAAAGGACCGGATGGCGGTCCAGCGCCTCAAGGAGGCGGCCGAGAAGGCGAAGATGGAGCTTTCGTCGACCATGGAAACTGATGTCAACCTGCCATTCATCACGGCGGACGCATCGGGGCCGAAGCACCTCAATCTGCGGCTGTCGAGGTCGAAATTCGAGCAGTTGATCGAGCCGTTCGTGCAACGGACTCTGGAGCCGAGCCGGCAGGCATTGAAAGACGCCGGTCTCGAAGCGAAGGATGTTGATGAGGTCATCCTGGTCGGTGGTTCGACCCGGATCCCGATGGTCCAGAAGCAGGTTACCGACTTCTTCGGCAAGGAGCCCAACAAGGGCGTCAATCCCGATGAGGTAGTCTCCATTGGAGCTGCGGTGCAGGCTGGTGTGCTGGCAGGAGAGGTCAAGGACGTTCTCCTCCTCGATGTCACGCCGTTGTCGCTCGGAGTAGAGACCCTGGGCGGTGTTGCCGACTTCGTCATCGAGCGCAATACTACGATCCCGGTGCGCAAATCAAAGGTCTACTCGACGGCCGACGACAATCAGAACCAGGTCGAGATCCACGTTTTGCAGGGAGAACGGACGATGGCGGCGGACAATCGCACTTTGGGGCGGTTCCACCTCATCGGCATTCCGGCTGCGCCGCGCGGCGTGCCGCAGGTCGAGGTCTCCTTCGATATCGATGCCAATGGGATTCTCCATGTATCGGCAAAGGACCGGGGCACAGGCCAGGAGCAGAAGATACAGATCACAAGCTCCTCCGGGATCTCCGATGACGAAATCGAGAACATGGTCGAGCAGGCGAAATCGCATGCCGCTGACGACGAACAGAAACGTAAGGAAATCGACACCCGAAACAAACTCGATGCTCTGATTTACTCTACCGAAAAGCTCGTCAGCGAGAGTCGCGACAAGCTGCCGGAGGCTGAGGCCAAGACGGTCGATGACGCGATCTCCGAGGCGAAAAAGGTCCTCGAAGAGGGCTCCGCCGACCAGATGGAACAGGCGCTCGAGCAGCTGACCCAGGCCAGCCATCAGGTGGCCGCGGTTCTCTATCAGAGTGCATCGGCGGAAGGCGGGAACGCCGCCCCCGGTGGCGAATCAGCATCTGGCGGTGAAGGTTCACCTGCTGGAGCCGACGACGATGTGATCGACGCGGAGTACGTGGACGTAGACGCCGAAGAAGAGAGCTGACTCCGGCGTCGAATTGAACCATCGTATGGTTCTGAAACCTGAGGTCGGCTGTTGACAGCCGACCTCAGGCGCTTTTGCTCGCAGATTGTTGCAGATTGGTAACCGCGGCAGGAAGCTGGCGAGATATGTGGGATTGCTCTGCTACAGTGAAAACTACGCCACTCTATGATGGTCGAAGCGCTACACCGATTTGGGCAGTAATCCAGCAGCTTTGACCGTAGAAGGTGGGTGAGGGAAATGAAGGCGAAACCGAAGTATCGGATGATCTCCTGGGTGGCGGAAAAGTACAACGTCCACCCTCAGACCCTCCGTCTTTGGGAGCGCGAAGGTCTCTTGCGGCCAACACGATCGCGTGGCAATACCAGGTTGTACGACCAGGAAACCTGCGAACGGCTTGAGATCATCCTCGCCCTGACCAGAGACCTCGGTGTCAATCTTGCAGGTGTCGACATCATTCTGAACCTGAAGAACCAGATCCGGCGCTTGCAGGAAGAGAACGAATTGATGGGAAACCTGATCCGGCGGACTGTACAAAAGCACAGCGAGGTTCCCAGGTACCACTCGCTGGTCAGAGTGGATGCCGCTACTTTGAAGGTCGTGGACGAGGAATGAGTCGACGCGGAGGCTCCGCGCCGGATGCCGGAGTTACGACTCTGCGAAGGTATCTCAAGGAGATTGGTCGCTATTCGCCGCTGAATCACGAACAAGAAGTCGAGCTGGCCGCGCGCATCCAGGCCGGTGATGAAGACGCCGTTCGTGAAATGGTGGAATCGAACCTCCGTTTCGTGGTTGCCTATGCCAAGCGCTATCGGAACCCTAACGTCCCTTTCCTCGACCTCATCCACGAGGGCAATCTTGGTCTGATCCAGGCTGCGAAAAAGTACGACCCGTCTCAGGAAGGACATGATGTCAAGTTCATCACCTATGCGGTGTGGTGGATTCGGCAGGCGATCCTCCATGCTCTCGCCGAACATGCCGGGTCATTTCGTCTTCCTCAGAAGCAGGCCAACACGCTTTATCGGATGGAGAGAATTCGTTCTCTTCTGGCTGAACGCTTCGCCCGCGCGCCGACCGATAATGAGCTATCTGAGGAATTGGGTATTTCCGTAGATGATGTGCGGGTCCTCACCCGTGCTTCGCGCTCGTCGCTCTCACTCAACGAACCGGTGGATTCGGAGGGCGATTCCGAACTGGGCGATCTCCTGGAGCAGACCGGACTGCCCGATACCGACGAGCTGCTTCTTCGAGAGAGTTTTTCACGCGCGCTGAGCGATGCACTCGCCGAGTTGCCGGCGAGAGAACGCAAGGTGCTCGAGCTGAGGTTTGGCCTTTATGACGACCAGCCCAAGACCCTGCGGGAGATTGGCGAGGTCATGGGGCTTTCCCGCGAGCGCGTGCGCCAGATCGAGAGCCGAGCGCTGAACAAGCTCCGCCGCTCGCATCAGAAGCACTCGCTTCAGGGTTTTCTCCGGTAGCGTCGAACCCGCGCCCGATTCGAACCAAGTGATCAGTTATCAGTTATCAGTAATCAGTTCGAGAATCGAAACGCCGTACTGATCACTGATTACTGATCACTGATGACTTCTTCCGGATCGAGTTCGGGATCGAGATCGGGCGCGGACTCGGGCTCGGACGCGGACTCGGGTTCCACCGAAACCGCCGGCGCGGATTTCCGAACCACCCGCGTGCCGGCGAGGATATCGTGCAATGTCCGTTTGTCGTAGCGAATCAGCATCAACATGTGTCCCCACTCGAAGGTCATCGAGCTGACGCAGTAGGCGGCGAGACGAAGCAGGGCGCGAGTTGGACCGATTGGATAACGCTGCCGGTAGTCGGTGATTCGGAGACCGACCGCCCACTTCCCTGGAGTCGCCCCGAGGAGGCCCCAGCCGACCACGAAGTAGCACCACCAAAGTGCGATCCACAGGCCGAGAATTCCGCTGGCGTGCGCCAACCATTGCGGGTCGGACGTCGCCCGGGCGAGTTGATCGATCCCTCCCCAGGCGGCGCTCCAATCGAATTTCTGGCTCACCGGAATTGCAAGCAGTACGCAAAGGCCACAGTACATGGCCATGTCGAGAAGAGTTGCGGCGAGGCGCCATGAGACGCCGGCCGGCCGCCAACCGTCGGCGAAATCCAGACGATGATTCACTACAGCGGAGTCAATCCGCCACTTCGCTGGTGCACAAGCCACAGGCCGGAGTAAGCATGGAGAAAGCGGAATCGCGATCGGTAAATGTACTCCAGCTGTTGAGTGTCACCTCGGAAGAGCATGTCATCGATGAACCACTGGAAGCGGCCATCAGAATCGCGCGCCCGCTCGAGGCTTCGCGCCGAGTGCTCGAGCAGTTCGTACAGGCGATCAGGGTTGTTGGCATCTTCGAGCCGCGTGATCTCGTTGGTTTCCTCCTCCATCTTGACCCTCAACGCGGCACTGATGAGGAAGAACCGATCGAGCTCCCACTCGGGACTACCCTTTTCGACGTTCCCCTCCGCCAGCCTTCGATAGGTCTCGATTTCCCTCGGTTCCAGGTTGAGGTTCCGTATCTCGGGTGCAGACGTGATTTGAGCCGGCAGGCGGTCCCATACGATCATTTCAAGGGCGAACATGATCTTGTGGAGGGTTTCATTGAGGAGTGGATCTGGCGGCAGGAGTTTTTCGAGTGATGTCTCCTCAACGTTTTCTTCAGTCCCATTGCTGTCGATCTGGAAGACCTCTTCGTCCAACGGCCGGACTCTGTGCGAGGCGGTGCGCGCCGTCGTGGATACCGGCACCCCATCGGATTTCGACTGCAGCGGTCGTTTCGAGGCTGGGTCAAACTGCGCCATGACTGCCTGCATGGCGCGCGTCATTTCGGAAATATCGTCACGCTTCACGTTGTCCTTGCGCGCCCCGGCCTCGTAGCGCACACGAATCGTTCGAAATTCCTCGAGCTGTCTCTTGAGGCCCTCACTTGCAAGCTCCGGGTGGCGATCGAGGTAGCGTTCGATGTCGAAGATCCGGTTTGCGTTTTCGACGACCTTTCTCTCTTCGGCTTCGTACAGTTCCTTGAATCTGTTCTTTGCGACGATATTGGTGGTTGTGATTTCGACCAACATCGACGGGTGGAGGGCTGTCTTACCGAGACGCTGTTTGAGTCGGCGGTATCTCTCGTAGACCTTCGATTCGACGAGTGTCTTGTAATCTTCAATCGACTCCAACTCATTTCGAATCACCTGCACCGCAGCGGCTAGTGGAGTTTCCTCGGCAAGAGGCAACGGCGGCAAATCGGTGATCTGCGAGAGGCGTTTGAAATTGGGGAAAAGGTCTGCGGGGTCTTTGGGTGCCCCTCGCCCGTCCTCCCCCTTAGTCTCCGCGAGACGTGTGAAAAGAATGTCGAGCTTGTCGAGGGTGTCCTGCTCAAAAAAACTCGAAAGAAGATAGAACTTGAGCAGAGCCGTGAGGATCTTTTCATCTTGGCGCTTGATGTGATCAAAGAACTTGCGCATCACCGAAGGAGCGAACTGGCTTTCGATCCGTGCCAGCTCCCGGTGAATCCGGTCGAGCTCTCGTTCGAGTTGATCCAGCTCGGGGGTGGCGTCGATGGAACTCTCTAATCCAATCTTGTGGACAAGTTCCTTCAATCGCTCGTGAAGGGCCTGAAAATCGTAGGTGTAGGGCATTGGACCCTCACCGAGATGATTGAGGACCCCACCGAGGAACTGATAAAAGGTCCACAACGACCTGAAGCGGTCGGAAAGCGTGGTATACCGAACGCTCAAGGAACGTGCGCTGGGGGCTTGCATCAGCTCAGGATACACCGACTTGAGGTGACCGACAATTCGGAGGAATGAAGATGCTTGGACAGATTGTGGTGAGCAGCGAGGAGATTGAAGCGATGCTGGAGCGTCTTGCCGAGGAACTCGAGGCCGACTTCGAGGGAAAGGCGCCGGTGTTCATCGGGGTACTGAAGGGTTGTGTATTTTTCCTCACCGATCTTACGCGGCGGATCCGCTCGTCAGTCGAGCTGGATTTTATCCAGGTCTCGAGTTATGGCGCCAGCACGACCTCGTCGGGTTCGGTTGTGCTGGTCAAGGACATCACGGTCGATGTCCGTGATCGTGATGTCTATCTGATCGAGGATATTGTCGACACGGGGATCACCCTGACCGATGTTATCAAGCTCATCGAGGCGCGGCACCCGAAATCCATCCAGGTGGTTGCGCTTTTGTCGAAACCATCACGGCGAAAGATCGAGGTAGACGTCGCATTCCTCGGCACCGAGATCGACGACCTCTTTGTGGTTGGCTACGGATTAGATTACGCAGAGGCCTATCGGAATCTTCCGGACATACGGGTTTTGGAAGAGTAATTGGGTCGCGTCTGCGTCCGAAGATGCTGATGGCAATACGGCTATACGGGTATACGGCACCTACCCTTGACGGTACCGTCGCCAATCCTGATTGATTTGCCGTCAAGCCGCACAGCCGTGTAGCCGTGAAGCGCGTTGCTCACTGCCCGAATATTCAAACCCGTGAGCCCGAAAAACAGAGCGTGACAGACTTCAAATGCCAAGTTAGAATGTGCCAACACGGGCCATTTGGGAAACGAGGCCGATGACGGGGGACGGATGAAGCCGAGCGATTACCGCGTGCTGATCCGAGGCGCCGGAGAGCTGGCGTCAGGGACCGCCCACCATCTCTACACCCAGGGTTTTCAGAACATCCTCATGCTCGAGCGACGGTATCCGAAAGCTGTTCGTCGGCAAGTATGTTTCTCCGAGGCAATCCTCGACGGCAAGACCAAGGTGCAAGGGGTGCTCGGCCGGTACGTTCGCAACGTAGACGAAGCCGAGGCGGCGAACGAGGCTGGTGCGATCGCGATCGCGGCGCTCGATCTAGATGAAGTGCTCCATGGCTGGCAGCCGAAAATCTTTATCGAGGCGGCAATGCTGCGCAAAAACTGGGGCCTGAAACGGGAAATCGCACCGGTGGTAATTGCTCTCGGTCCAGGGTATGTCGCCCGCAAGGACTGCGATGCGGTGGTCGAAACTGTTCGTGGACCCCAGGTCGGCGCCGTTCTTGAAGACACCGGAGAGCGCCTGGTCAATGAGCCGCCAGCGGAGATCATGGGCTACGGTGATGAGCGAGCCGTCAAGGCCGTCCGAGATGGCATCTTTTTCACCCAGCAACGTATCGGTGGCCACGTTGAACGTGGTGAGCGGATCGGAACCGTGGTTTCCGTTTATGGTGTGGAGGATTTCCGGCAGGGTGTTCCCGTGGATGCGTCGTACCCGGTAACGGCGAGAATCTCAGGTGCATTGCGGGGTTTGCTTCGGGATGGGGTTCCCGTCAAGCAGGGAGACCGTATCGCGGACATCGATCCTCGTGGCAGCACGGAAGATCTCAATCACATCTCTGACAAGAGCCGCCGAGTTGCAGAGGGAGTCCACGAGGCTCTTCTCGGATTGATTGCAGAAATGGAGCGCCGTCGTCCGAGGGCGCGAAAGAAGCCTGGTACCAAAACGGCGAAGAAACGGGTCAATCCCGCTCCCTCGAGTCGCACGAAAGTGACCGCCAAAAAGGGAGTCGCGGCCAAGAAAACGGTTGCGAAATCGAAGCCGAAACCGGCCGCAAAGCCAGCGCCAAAGACAAAGCCGCGAGGTGCGAGGCGCTCTACAAAGAGCTGAAACAGCGGCGGGGTGCCGTGGCGAAACTGAGGGAAAAATTCACGCGCACGATATGGCGGCTGCGACCGCCGGTGCTGGCACTCGGTGGTGGCGGTGCACGTGGCTTCGCTCACCTCGGTGTGCTCCAGGTCCTTGATGAGGTTGGGTTATCCGTCCGAGGCATCGTCGGCACCAGCATGGGCGCAGTTGTCGGGGGGATGTATCTTGCCTATGGCTCAGCAGCACGCGCCACCGATCTCTGGCGTGAGGCGCTGAAAAACGAACTGATTCCGTCGGTACGTCCGATTGGGCGGGTTCCCGACGCGGACACCAAGGAGCACCCGCTGATTCAGGTCGCGCGGCGAATCCGCAACCGGGTTGTGATCTCATTCGCGATGAACAAAGGCACGGTGCTCGACGATTCTGCCCTGGTTGAAGCGCTCGAATTCCTGATTCCGGATCTCCAGTTCTCGGACCTGCCGAAGCCGCTCGTTGTCGTCGCGACCAATCTCGAGACGGGTGCAGAGGAACGGCTGAGGTCCGGCCCGATTCGGCCCGCTATGGTGGCGACGAGCGCGATTCCGGGCATGGTTCCAGCGGTCACAATAGATGGTCGGCCGTTGGTCGATGGGGGCGTTGTGGCCGAGATCCCTGCGGTCGCGGCTCGGGAAGAGGGCTGGCCGGTGGTTGCGGTTGATGTGTCACTGGATGTGCCGCCGATAAGGGAGGACGATCTCGTTCTCGACACCATGATGCGGACTCAGATGATTACCGCCCGTCTCCTGCGCCGACGTCAGCTCCTGTCGGCGACCCAGGTTATCCGGCCGGGGGTTGGTGACGCGCGATGGGCGGAATGGAACCGC
>JACXWA010000109.1 GCA_014764485.1 Candidatus Sulfomarinibacter kjeldsenii | reverse complement strand
CGGAGATACAAGACCGGTTCACATCGGCAGGGAGAATTGCCCATCGTGGGTGGGGGGGAGCGTGGTAGCCCGTACGGGATTCGAACCCGTGTTACCGGCGTGAGAGGCCGGCGTCCTAGACCCCTAGACGAACGGGCCACGCGAAGAGGGAAAATACCACACGCGATATTGAGGTGCAAGCTCGTCTCATCTGTCACCTAAGATGAGCGATTCTACCGGATGAGATGAGCCAAGCCCTTGATGCTCTGCCGCTCGCGAAAAGCGGACGCATACCGGTTGGTATGTGGAGCATTTTAGCTAGCGGCCAGAGCGCAAGAGCTTGGTGCAGATCGCCGGTGAGAATCGCTCATTTTTGGTGGTATACTGCCGGGCCATTCTGGACATGTGGAGGACACCCATGAGCATCAAGATCGCAATCAACGGTTTCGGACGCATCGGGCGGCTGGTGGCCCGCCATCTCAGGGCACGTGACGGCTTCGACCTCGTGGCCATCAACGACCTCACCTCGCCCGACATGCTGGGCTATCTCTTCGCCCACGACTCGGTGCACGGTCCATATCGCGGAACGGTGGAGGTTGACGGCTCGGACCTGATCATCGACGGCGACCGCATGCAGGTGCTTGCCGAGCGCGATCCCGCCGCGCTGCCGTGGTCCGAGCTCGGTGTCGACTACGTCTTTGAGGCCACCGGTCTGTTCCGGAGCCGCGAAAAGGCCGGCGCGCACCTCACCGCCGGGGCCAAGAGGGTCGTCATCACGGCCCCCGGGCAGGACGTGGACGAGACCTTCGTGATGGGGGTCAACAACGAGCTGTACGACCCGGCGAAGCACGTTGTGATTTCCAATGCATCGTGCACCACCAACTGCCTGGCGCCGATGGCGAAGGTTCTGCACGAGACGGTCGGCATCAAGCACGGCTGGCTCACCACCACCCATGCCTACACCCTCGACCAGAGCCTCCTCGACACCCAGCACCCCAAAGACATGCGCCGCGCCCGCGCCGCCGCGATCAACATCATCCCGTCTTCGACCGGCGCCGCCAAGGCGATCGGTCTCGTTTACCCGGAGCTGGCCGGAAAGCTGCACGGCGCCGCGATGCGGGTGCCGGTGGCCGATGGCTCGGTCTGCGACCTGACCTTTGTGGCGAGTCGCGAGTCCTCGGTCGACGAACTCAAGAGTGCTTTTGTGGAGGCCGCGAATGGCGCTCTCAAGGGCATCCTCAAGGCCACCGAAGAACCGCTGGTGTCGACCGATATCATCGGCGAGACTCACTCGTCGGTGGTTGACCTGGCCCTCATTGCCCAGATCGCCCCGACATTTTTCCGGGTGGTGAGCTGGTACGACAACGAGAACGCTTACGCCCTGCGTTGTGTCGATCTCCTCGAGTACATGGTCGGCAAGGAGCAAGGGTGAGTCTGCCCTCGCTGGCCGAGCTCGAAAAGGTCGGCGGAGCGCCGGTACTGGCCCGTCTCGACCTCAATGTCCCGGTGCGTGACGGCGAGGTTTTGGACGACACCCGCCTCGTGGCTGCTCTGCCAACCCTGCGTTGGCTGACCGAGCGGGCCGAGGTTGTGGCGGCCTGCTCGCACCTCGGCAAGGCCAAGGGCGCTCCGGACCCTGCCTACTCGCTAGCGCCGGTGGCGGCGGCTCTGGAATCCGCCCTCGGCCGGCCGGTTCGCTTTGTCCCGGACTGTCTTGACCCTGCAAACGATGCCGGGCCGGGATCGCTTCTGTTGCTCGAAAACCTTCGCTTCCATCCTGGAGAGAAGGCCAACGATCCCGAATTCGCGGCCCGTCTCACAGAGCCATACAGCCACTATGTGAATGACGCGTTCGGCACAGCTCACAGGGCCCACGCCTCGGTCGAGGCCGCCGCGCGCAGCTATCCCCGGGGCCGCAAGGCCGCCGGTTTTCTCATGGAACGCGAGGTGGCTGCGCTGGACCGGGTTGTCGAAGAGCCCGAGCAACCCTTTGTGGCAGTCGTCGGCGGCGCCAAAGTGTCGACCAAAACGGCCCCGCTCGAGGCCCTTGTAGGTCGGGTGAGCTCCCTCCTCATCGGCGGAGGCATGGCCAACACATTCTTCCTCGCACAAGGACTCGAGGTTGGCCGGTCGCTGGTTGAGGAGGAGATGGTCGGGACAGCGCGATCCGTGCTCGCTGCCGCAGCCAAGCGTGGCATCGAATTCGTCCTGCCGATCGACGTCGTGATCGCCGACGCAATCGACAATCCCAAACGGGTGGACGTGGTTGCAAGCGATGCGATTCCCGCCGACATGATGGTTGTGGACATCGGACCGGAAGCACGCGCCCGCTATCGAGAGGTCCTGTCTGCCGCCCGCACCGTCTTCTGGAACGGACCGATGGGCGTCTTCGAGGTGGCGGACTTCGCCGCCGGTACCCTGGCGGTGGCCAAGGCGCTGGCTGCGAGTCCCGCCTTCACGGTGGTTGGCGGTGGTGAGTCGGTCATGGCCGTGCGCCAGGCGGGGGTGATCGGAGACATTGATCACGTTTCCACTGGCGGTGGCGCCTCGCTCCAATTCATCACCGGCGAAAGCATGCCCGCCATCGCCGCTCTCGAAAGCTGAAGGAGAACCGCATGCGCAGACCGCTTATCGCCGGCAACTGGAAAATGCATAAGACGGTGGCAGAGGCCTCCGCCTACCTCGAAGACCTTATCGCCGAAGACCTGCCGACCTCGGTCGATGTGGTGTGCTGCCCTACTTTTGTGTCACTTCCCGCCGCGGCGATGGTGGTGACCGGATCCCAAATTGGTCTCGGCGCCCAAAACGTGCATTGGGACACAAGCGGCGCATTCACCGCTGAGTTGGCGGCGCCAATGCTGACCGAGATCGGCGTTCAATGGGTGATCGTCGGCCACTCGGAGCGGCGGACCTTTTTTGGAGAGACCGACGAAACCGCCCTTGATCGCGCACGTGCCGGGCAGGCGGCCGGCCTCGAAGTCATCTACTGCGTCGGTGAGACTCTCGCCGAACGTGATGCGGGGGAGACCTTTGCCGTGCTCGAGAGGCAAACCGCAACTCTCGGCGCTCTCGATCCCGGACATCTGGTTCTCGCCTACGAACCGGTTTGGGCGATCGGCACCGGCCGCACCGCGACCCCGGCTCAAGCCCAAGAGGCCCACGCATTCCTCCGCGTCCGCATGGCCTCAATCTTCGATGGAGCCGCCGCAGACGGCATGCGGATCCTCTACGGCGGCAGCCTCAAGCCCTCCAACGCGGACGAACTCCTGCCGCTAGCGGACGTTGACGGCGGGCTGATCGGCGGCGCAAGCCTTGACGTAGGTTCATTTTCCGCTATCATCCGCGCTGCGGCGGACTGCGCCGCGGGAGACGAATCGTGACTGTTCTACTCGTAATTTTGTATGTTCTGGTCTGCCTTTTCCTGGTCATGGTGGTGCTACTGCAGCAGGGCAAAGGCGCTGATCTTGCCGGAGCCTTTGGCGGCGGCGGCAGCCAGACCTCATTTGGCCCTCGCGGCACCACCAACATCATGCATCGCATGACCACTGGGGCATTTATTCTCTTCGTGCTCCTCTGCCTGACGTTGACGATCCTGTCCGGTAAGAGCAGGACATCGGTGATGGAGGACGTGCCCGTGGCCGTACCGGTGGAATCCTCTGAATCGACCGAGGCCTCCGAGCCAGCTCTCGGCGCGGCAGTGGACGAGGGTGAACCGGCGCCGGTTCCCGAGCCCGCTGCGGAAGACGGTGCGGCTGATCCCGAACCGGCCGGCGACGGCGGCTAGGCGCCTTCAGGGAAAAGAGGTCGTAACCTCAGATGACTGTATTTCATGCCGAAGTGGCGGAATTGGTAGACGCGCACGGTTGAGGGCCGTGTGGAGCGATCCGTGCCGGTTCGAGTCCGGCCTTCGGCACCAGAGTTTTTCAGAAAGCCCGCGAGACAACGCGGGCTTTTTGTTTTGCGGACCTATTCTTTCGATTTCGCCTTCACCTTGGCCCAGCTGTCGCGTAGGGTAACGGCCCGGTTGAGAACGGGCTTCCCGGGAACGGAATCGGGATCAACGCAGAAGTATCCCAGCCGCTCGAGCTGGAAACGATCACCAGGCCCGAACGCGGCGATGCTCGGCTCGAGCCACGCATCATCGACGACTTCGAGAGAGCCCGGGTTGAGATCATCCAGGAGGTCGCCGTCAGCGCCCGGATCTGGTCGATTGAAGAGGTGATCATATAGCCGCACCTCGGCTCCCACAGCGTGGGCGGCAGAGACCCAGTGGAGGGTGGCCTTGACCTTGCGCCCGTCCGGTGAGTCTCCACCACGGGTCTCCGGGTCATAGGTGCAGCGTAGCTCGACGACCTCGCCCGTATCATCCTTGATGACATCGCGACAGGTGATGAAGTATGCGTAGCGCAGCCGCACCTCGCGACCCGGGGCGAGACGGAAAAACTTTTTGGGCGGCTCTTCCATGAAGTCGGCTCGCTCGATATAGAGTTCGCGCCCGAACGGAACCTGCCGAGTTCCGGCTGCCGAATCCTCGGGGTTATTGACCGCCTCGAGCTCCTCGCTGGTGCCCTCGGGATAGTTTTCTATCACCACCTTGAGTGGCCGCAGAACACCCATCCGGCGTTCCGCTGTGCGGTTGAGTTCGGTCCGCACACAATGCTCGAGCATCGCGAGGTCGACGACGCTGTTCCGTTTCGCGAGACCGACGCGTTCAATAAAATCGTGCATCGCCGCGGGTGGATACCCGCGTCGCCGAATGCCCGAGATGGTCGGCATCCGGGGATCATCCCAGCCGCCGACATGGCCGCCTTTGACAAGCTGGAGGAGGCGACGCTTGGAGAGCACGGTGTAGGTCAGGTTGAGACGGGCAAATTCAATCTGGCGCGGCTTCGAGGGCACGGGGAGGTTGTCGACGAACCAGTCATAGAGTGGCCGGTGGTCTTCGAACTCCAGCGTACAGAGGCTGTGGGTGATGTGCTCGATCGCGTCAGACTGACCGTGAGCATAGTCGTAGGTGGGGTAGATGCACCACCGGTCGCCGGTCCGGGGATGGGTCGCGCGGAGGATCCGGTAAAGCACCGGATCGCGCAGGTTGATATTGCCGGCTGTCATGTCGATTTTGGCCCGCAGAACTTTGTCCCCATCGGGATATTTGCCGTCACGCATGGCGCGAAGGAGCTCCAGATTTTCATCGGCCTCACGGTCACGATACGGGCTCGGCTTGCCGGGCTCGGTCAGGGTGCCGCGATGGGCGCGAATTTCTTCTGCCGAGAGATCATCGACGTAGGCCTTGCCGGCCCTCACCAGATCCTCGGCCCAATCGTAGAGCCGTTCGAAATAGTCGGAGGCGTGGTACAGGCGCTCGCCCCAATCACAGCCGAGCCAGCGCACGTCCTCTTTGATTGACTCGATGTACTCGAGCTCTTCCTTGACAGGATTTGTATCGTCAAAACGAAGATGGCAGCGACCGCCAAACTCCTCGGCGATGCCGAAGTTGAGGAAGATCGACTTGGTGTGGCCGATGTGGAGATAGCCGTTGGGTTCGGGGGGGAACCGGGTCACGACCTCCGCGTGCTTCGAAGTTGCCAGATCCTCGCTGATGATTTCACGAATGAAGTCCTGTCTCTCGCCGTCGGTGTCGTCGTTGCCCGTCATGCTGTGTGTCTCCGTTTCAGGCCTTCATTCCACGCAGAGTCTCCATCGCCCGCCGCAGACGCCACCGGCAGCGCGCCTTGCCGAGGACTTCCATGGTCTCAAAAAGTGGTGGCGTCGCGGTGCGACCGGTAATGGCGACCCGGATCGGCATGAAGAGTTCCTTGGGATTCCACTCGCGCGCCTCACAGAAGGCTCGCATCGCCGCCTCGATGTTGGCGGCGCTCCATTCCAGGATGGCGTCAAGGTGCTCCTCGAGGAGGACCCGGAATGCCTTTGCGGTCTGTGGTGGTGTGTGGTTCTTGGCCACCAGTTTTGGCAACGCCGTCTCTTCGTACCGCACATTGCCAACAAAGAAAAATTCGGCATAGGGAACGAAGTCCGCGAGCGTATCGATACGCTCCTGGACGAGCGGGATGATCGCTTCCAGATAGGCATCGGCAAAGACGGCTTCGTGCAACCTCGCCAGGAGGTCTTCGCCTTGGAGGTCGCGGAGGTACTTGCCGTTGAGCCAGTTGAGCTTGTCGAGGTCGAAGACCGGCCCACCGAGACTGATGTCTTCGAGACGGAATTCAGCGACGAACTCGGAGAGGGTGAACTGATCCCGTTCGTCAGGCATCGTCCAGCCCATCAGCGCCAGGTAGTTGAGCAGGGCCTCGGGCAGGATGCCGGCCTGGCGGTAGTGGTCGAGGCTGACAGGATTCTTGCGCTTCGAGATCTTCGAGGTGTCCGC
Organism: Candidatus Sulfomarinibacter kjeldsenii; assembly: GCA_014764485.1. Taxonomy (GTDB): domain Bacteria; phylum Acidobacteriota; class Thermoanaerobaculia; order Thermoanaerobaculales; family Sulfomarinibacteraceae; genus Sulfomarinibacter; species Sulfomarinibacter kjeldsenii. Next base: position 74,718 of record JACXWA010000109.1, on the reverse strand, counting down.
GTTTCGCAACAGCGGTAGATGGCAGAAGACCGGCAGATCCCATCCAAAGGCCCGGTAGAGCCGGACGTGCTTTGGCAGAGACGAGATCCACTCCTCGGCCCGGATCACGTGAGTGATTCCCATGAGGTGGTCGTCGACGACGTTGGCAAGATGGTAGGTGGGGTGGCCGTCCGATTTGAGCAGCACCTGGTCATCGACCTGATCGTTGGCGATCACGATGTCACCACGCAAGAGATCGTTGGCTATGGTCTCGCCCTCGGTCGGCATCGCGAGGCGAATGACATGTTCTTCCCCGGCGGCCACCCGCCGTTGCGCCTCTTCTGAGTCGATCGACCGGCACAGGCGGTCATAGCCGAATCGTCCCTTGGCGGCCTTCTGTTCCGCCCGCAATTCCTCGAGACGCTCGCGGGTACAGAAACACGGGTAGGCCGCGCTCTTTGCCACCAGCTTTTCGACGTGCTCACGATAGATTTCGGTTCGCTCGCTCTGACGATACGGCCCGAACGCACCACCAACGTCGGGACCCTCATTCCATTCGAGCCCCAGCCACGAAAGAGCGGCGAGAATTTGCTGCTCGCTGGCGGAGGTGCTGCGTTGGCGGTCGGTGTCCTCGATGCGAAGCACGAAGCTGCCACCGGTCTGACGAGCCAGAGCGTAGTTGAAGAGCGCCACATAAGCGGTGCCAACATGCGGATCACCGGTCGGGCTGGGTGCAATACGGGTCCTTACCGCTGTCGCCATGCTGGTCTCCAGGAATGCTCCGACGGGTCAGGATGAATCGAAAAAACTATGGCGGAGAGGGCGGGATTCGAACCCGCGGTCCAGGTTGCCCCAGACAACTGCTTAGCAGGCAGCCCTGTTCAACCACTCCAGCACCTCTCCGCACCGGGAGAGGTATTGTACGTGGCAGCCCGATGGCTGTAAAGTAGGCGATCGCGGAGGGATGGCCGAGTGGTCGAAGGCGCCGGTCTTGAAAACCGGTGAGGTTCACGCCTCCGTGGGTTCGAATCCCACTCCCTCCGCCACCGCGTACCCGAACTCAGTGGCCTTCCCAAACGAGCTTCAAGCGTTTACCGTTTCCCGAGGCTGAAGCAAGTTATCAGTAAGCAGTGATCAGTTCCTTGCCAGCGCGGGGCCCCTACTGATTACTGTTTACTGATCACTGATTACCTTCCTTGGAAGCGCCCTCAGTAGCCGCCAAGGCTGCTCTTGATCTCGGGCAGAGCACCAACACCCCTGAGACCGATCACTACTAGAATCTCCCGGGTCGGGAATGCGCCGATTCTGGTATCCCGGTACTGGGCAGAAATGTTCCAGCAACTGCCCTGGTAGTTCACCTTATACCGCTGATCGCCGAGAGAATCGTTGGCGATGTCGTAGGCAATTTGGAACGAGGCATCGAGTGGGAAGCCGGCCTTGCGGAAGGCGACCAGGCTTCGCAGCTGCGACGAAAAGCGGTCCCCGGTACGTGAGTTGTAGCTCTCGTACCAGGTCAGATTAAGCATGCCGAGCGGACGCATGAGAGAGGCCGCCAGCGAAGTCGATCGGAGGTTCTTGAAGAGCAGATCGTACGACAGGCGCGCGTCGAAGCCGGTGCCCTGTGAGGGCGTTAACCGCAGGGCCATCCCGAGCGGCCCGAGTTGGCTTGTGTTCACGCCATCGCCGCGGTGCAGGGGGGCATCGAACGAGTAGGCCTGGATGAGCTCGAGCGAACCCAACTCGCGGGTCCCGACACCATCCCCGGCACGACCCAGGAGACGATTTGCGAGCACGAAGTTGACCAAGTTCGCGTCCTGGGGAGTTGAGTCGACCTCATCGAAGACAGGGATTCTGGTGACATCGGTTGTGGTGGTGAGGTAGCGATACTCGAACCGGGGCTCGATGAGATGTTTGATCTTGCTATAGCCACCGAAGCCCCCATTAAAGACCTTCGAGAGAGAGGGTCCGACGATATCGACCGCTCCCGTGGCGTAAATACGATTGATGGGTTCACCGGCGAACTCGCGGCGATCCTCGGTGTACTGGTCAGTGTAGTAGGTGAATCGCCCGCCCACCCGCGGTGTCACCGAAATCCACGGCGGACCCGGCAGCGTATAGGAGAATTGGGGGAACAGATCGGCCCGCCCATAATCACCGACCAGGTCATTCCCCCGGTCAGCCTGGAAGTAGTTGAGCGATGAGATCAAATTGAGGTAAACGGGCGAGCCACCAATCGAGGTCGAGCCCGAACGAACCTCGACCTCGGGCAGCTGGGAGAGGATGACCTCCTGGGTGGTCAGAAATGTCTGGCGGTGGTCGGCGCGAAGATTGAGAGAATAAGGTCCGAAGGAGCGGGTCAGAAAGGCGAAGGAGTAGAGGTCGCGGCGGGTATTGGCGGCAAAGCTGCGGTCGAACTCCTGCCAGAAGTCGATGTCGGACATATTTTCGATCTGCGCCAGGAGCCTGAAGCCGAGAAAATCTTCCTGGGCATGTCTGCCGAAGACCTTCCACTGAGCCTCCTCGTTCTCGCGGTCCCAGATCGCATAAGCGTTGAAATCACCTTGCGCGCCGGTCACCGGCGCCCATCGCCAGCTGTTGCCGAGACCGAAATAACCCTTTGCATAGTAGTCGGCAAAGATTGTCGTGTCGTAGCTGCGGCCGATCGGGATGTAGAGGGGCAGCCCAAAATTGAACCCCCTCGTGTTCGAGTATCCGAGCCGGGGAAACAACAGACCAGCCGCACGCTCCTGTTTGATCGGCCACACCATGTAGGGCATGTAGAAGACCGGGACGCCGCGAATCTTCATCGCCGAGCTCGAAAAGCGCCCGAGGCCCTCCTGCTCGACCTTTGCCTTACGAACGTGGAAGCTCCACGGTGGCTTTCCGTCCGTGGCACAGGTGGTGAATGTCGCCCGGTCGATACGGTAATGGGTCTCGTCGAGCTTTTCGATCTCGCGGCCGGTGAAGGTGTACATGGGATCGATGAAGGCTGTGGCGTTAAAGAACGTGCCAGTCTTGGTCTGAATATTGAACCGCGCCTCGTCTGCAGTGAAACGACTCGGTCCGCGGTCGAGGATCACGTTCCCCCGCGCAATGACTTCGCCGGTGGCTCGGTTCCAATCAGCCGTGTCACAGCGAATGTCGATGTCCTGATAAACAATCTGGACCTCTCCTTCTCCGTGCCAGCCTTCCGCTGTGCCAAGTTGAGTTTCTGCGAGGAGGACCACTCTTTCCTCTTCGTCAGCAGCACTCACAAAACTTGACAACCCAACCAGCGCCAACGCGATCAGGGTCACCCGCCACCCGGCGGACGAAAAGGTCGGATTGGGGTGGGTCATGGACCTCCTGGCGGCATGCGCGGTTCCTCGCACATTGTAGCCGGTCGGATTGGTTCTTCGCCCTGCTCACGCATGCTCATACTGCGTACAATGGGCGGGTGCGGTATTTGGGAGTTGATCCTGGAGGGCAGCGTATGGGTCTCGCCATAGGAGACGACACCACGGGTGTGACGTCACCGCTCGAGATTGTGCCCTACGCGGGTGTTGATCGGGCGGCACAACAGATTGCATCCTTGGCCTCGAAGGTCGGTGCGGCACGAGTCGTCCTCGGTCTGCCGACCCTCGAGGACGGCTCCCGCGGACCCGCCTCGCGACGTACAGACCGACTCGCTGAAGCCCTTGAAGCTCTCGGCGTCGAGGTTGCGCTGCAGAGCGAGTTTCTATCCACAAACGAAGCGCGGCGGCGAGCGCGCGCCGCAGGGCGCCCCCCTCGCCAACCGGTGGATGACATTGCAGCCCAGGTGCTCCTCGAGGAGCACCTCGCCTCCCGTCCGGCGGCTCCCCCCGCGGAGAGCTGAGGAACTCCCATGATGAAACGGGCGTTGGCGGCCACAGTTGTTCTTTCCTCGATTCTCGTCGTTGCTGGAGGGCTGTGGTTCCATCGTAGCCTCTGGGGAACGCGCTCGTTGCAATCAACCGAGATAGAAATTGCTGCGGGCTCAACAGCGCGTGAAATTCTGGCCCAACTCCACGCGGAGGATTTGCTGCCGTCGGTACTCGCCGGCCGAATCTATCTGAAAACGCAGGCTTCCGGAAAAGCGCTCTACTACGGACACTATCAATTCCCTCCCGCAAGCCGACCGGTGGATGCTCTCGAGGCGATCCTCGAAGGTGCAGTCAAGATGTTCAGCGTCACAGTCGTCGAGGGCAACGACCTCGCGACGATTGGCGAGCAATTTTCAGGCCTCGGTTTGGGGACGGCAGATGAATGGCTGGGATTCGGTCAACAAATAGAGTGGATTTCAGACCTCGCGGCCAACGCTCCTTCGCTCGAGGGTTTTTTGTTTCCGGACACCTACCGTTTTGCAGTCGGGATTCCGGCCGTTCGGGCGGCTCATCATCTCGTGGAACGGTTCGAAGAGGTTTGGACGGAGGAGGCACAGAAATCTGACGCCCTCTGGGGTTCGACGCTTGAGATCGTCACTCTCGCATCGCTGGTTGAAGCCGAGACATCGCTTGATGAGGAGCGCCCTCTGGTTGCCGGTGTCTTCGCCAACCGGCTCCGCAAAGGCATGCTTCTGCAGTGCGACCCAACCGTTGTCTACGCCCTCAAACGTCGTAGTGAGTGGCGAGGGCGACTCCTGCGGATTCACTGGGAGGTGGACGATCCGTACAACACCTATCGTTATCCAGGACTCCCGCCGGGCCCGATCAACTCTCCCGGCCGCGCTGCCCTGGCGGCGGCCATCAACCCACAGCCTACGCCATACCTCTACTTCGTCGCCAAACCCGGGGGAGGCCACGCGTTCTCCAAGACCCTTGGCGAGCATAATCGTGCAGTGGCTCGACTTATGAGCTCTCGTCGTTGACCTTGCGCGGCGCGGGGTGGTACGTTCGAGGTTCGCCTTTGTCGCTGCGTTGGGTAGTGAGATGGGCGGACCAGGAGGATCGTGATGGCTGAGGCCTACAGTGTATTTGCATCGTATCTGCGGTTTAAGGAGGTGGTCTCCGATCCTCTGGGTCATCTCTACCGCGCTGGCGAGATCGATGCTTCAGGTGTTCAGCGAGCTGTCTGGCTGAGGGTATTCGACCAGCCGATCATTGAGGCTGCCGACATCATCGCTGGATTTGACCGCGCCAACGCCATTGCGGACGCCGTCCAGTCGACAAACGTGGCGCGCGCAGACTTCGCGGTCGACGACGGCACACCGGCAATGGCAACCGACTTCGTAGCTTCGCAGCCGCTGAGCAGGGTTTTGGACCACATTACCAAGGAACAGTTCCCGATTTCGGTCGACAACGCCCTCCTGATTGCCGAAAAGATCGCGCTCGCCCTTTCTGCAACATTGACTGCAGAGATCGATGGCGAACGGGTGGTGCACGGTTTCTTGCATCCGAGCCTGGTCTTCGTAACCAACGACGGCGAGGGGATTGTCACCGGATTCGGCGTTGCTGAGCAGCTGCTGACATTGATCGATGACCAGTTCTCAGCCGATGTTATCCAACCCTATCTGGCGCCGGAGGTCTTGCAGACCCGGGTGGCGAGTCGGCAAGGAGATGTGTACTCACTTGGAGCTATTCTCTTTCACCTGCTCACTGGAGCGACTCTGCCGACGGCGATCGATGAACGCGCAGGCGCGATCGCCGCCGCGAATTTTGCGTTTGAGGAAGAAGCTATCCCGGACGACATCAGGGAACTCCTTCAGCGGGCCCTCGCCCCGCACCCAGAGGAGCGCTTCCGTTCGGCCGCAGATTTCAAGAAAGAGCTTGGCCGTCTTCTTTATGGTGGCGGCTACAGTCCAACGACCTTTAATCTCGCGCTCTTCATGGATCGCCTTTTTCGCCCCGAAATCGAGGCAGAAGAGGCCGACTTCGCAAGCGAGCTGGCAACAGATGTCGGCCCGTATCTAGCCCCCGCGGTGACACCAGAGCCTGTCCTTGATTCCATCGACTCAGGCCCTGCGCTCAAGGGTCGCGGTCTGTGGATTGGTCTCGGCGTTGCTGGCGCGGCCGCGATTGCAGCGATGCTCTGGCTGACTGTCTTTCGCGGCCCGACAACCCCTCCTCCGCCGCCAATGCCGACTGCCGAAGCGATTGCAGCTGAACGACTGGCACAGAATGAAAAAATGAGGGAATTGGCCGAGGGTCTGGTCGCGGAGATGATGGCTCAGAAGGAGGAGGAGATCCGCGGGGAACTCGTGGCCCGCCAAGCGAAGATAGACGAGCTACAGCGGCGCCTCACTGAGAGTGAAAATCGGGCCCAGCAGGGGCAATTGACCGGTGAGGACGCGCAAAAACTCGAAGAGCTGCAACGGCAGATTGCGACCGAGGAGGAAACCCAACGACAGCGCGAAGCAGAGCTGGAGGCGGAACGCCTTCTTGCCACTGAGGAGGCCCAGCAGCAGGCTATGGCGCGCCAAACAGCCACCGCGGCGGTCGAGGCAGCAACTTTGGCGGCGACGACGGCAACTTCCACGCCTACCTTTCCACCGACCCCGACCTCCGCGCCAACTGCAATCCCGATAGAGGCACCGACGCCAAGGCCACAGGCGGTCGAAAGGGCGGGTCCTTCGGTTGAGGAAAATAGTTTCGTCGATCCAACCGAGGTGGACTCACCGCCGGCGATCTTAAAAAAATCTCCGGTCACATGGTCCCGCACTGCAATTCTCTCGAGACGGAAGGGAGTTGTGGTCCTCCAAGCAACTGTCAACGCCAAAGGTCTCGTCGAGGACGTTACGATCCTGCGGGCAGATCACGAAGGGTTCGGCATTCCTCAGGCTGTCATGGACGCGGTCATGAAATACCGCTTCAAACCCGGCAGTAAAAACGGCGTGCCAGTCAAGACTCATTTCTCAATCTCCGCGCGCTACGATTTCACCGACAGATAGGATTCTTGGAAAGCAAAAAACTGAGGCCGGGCATCAGCCCGGCCTCTTCATCTGACCCTCAATGGGCCAACTCATCGTCCAGCGCCGGGGGATCTTTCCACCCGGCACAGATAACAGCGGCGTCCTTAGTGCTCGACGCGCTCGCGGAGGGTCTTGCCCGGCTTGAAGTGGACGTACTTCTTGGCCGGAATCGTGATCGTTGCTCCGGTCGCGGGGTTACGGCCCTGGCGGGCACCGCGATGCTTCGTTGCAAAGGTCCCGAAACCGGGAATCGTCACCTTCTCACCTGCATCCAGGGCAGTGGCAATAAGGCCCTTGCGCGGGTGGGCCGAAAACATCGTGTCGATGATCTCCGCCGCCTTTCCCTGACTGACACCGGTCTTCTTCGCTAGCTTCATCGCCATTTCGGTCTTGTTCATAGGAACCTCCTGGTTTTTGTTGTACACCATATATTGGCCGCCTTACCCCCGAACTGTCAAGGAAAAATCACCAGAAAACCCCTTTCTACGCTTGTTTTCCGGCCATTACCGGGTTAGTTTGTGACCCTGGAGGTGCAAATGGATCTCAAACTCCGCGGCAAGCGCGCCCTGGTGACCGGCTCCTCTCGCGGCATCGGTAGGGCGATTGCCCTCTCGTTGGCCGATTCTAAGGTTGATGTCGCTATCAACTACCTTCGCAATCGAACCCGTGCCGAGGAAACGGCACAGGAAATCGAAGCGCGCGGGGTCAGGGCCCTTGTCCTCAAGGGCAACGTTGCAAATCCAGACCATGTAGAACGCATTTTTTCTACCATCGGCGAGGAGTGGGGGGGGCTCGATATCGTGGTATCGAACGCCGCTTCCGGAGTTCTCAAACCAGCTCGCGAACTCACGATGCACCACTTTGACTGGGCGATGCATATCAATGCCGCTGCCCTTCTACCGATTACCCAGCAGTTCCTGAAACTTTCTGCAACTGAAGAGAAAATCCTGGTTGCGGTGTCTTCTCTCGGGGCGCTGCGAGCCATTCCAAATTACACAGCCGTTGGTGCATCGAAGGCCGCATTGGAGTCGATGGTGCGGCACCTGGCGGCTGAGTTCGCGCCCGAGGGCATGCGCATCAACGCCGTCTCGGCGGGCACGGTTGACACCGATGCCCTGCTCCATTTTCCGAACCGCGAGGAGCTTCTGGAGAGCGCCCGAGCGCGCACCCCAGCCGGTCGTCTCGTTCATCCACAGGATGTCGCCAACGTCGTTGTATTCCTGTGTACCGAATATGCATCCATGATCCACGGCCAAACGTTGATCATTGATGGGGGGTACTCAATCCTGGCGTGAAGCGAGCGAGGGCGAATTCGGAATTCGGAATACCCACCCACCCTCCCGCAGCCTCGGGTTGGCGAGCCGTTGCTGCGCAGGTGCAAAAGCGCGCCTCTCCGGAGCGCGGGCACGTTCCGCGGTCGCAGACCGCGGCGGGCGGGGCATCGGGATCCGATTCCGCTACAGCATCTTCTTCAGGAATTGCCCGGTGTATGACCTTTTGCACTTCGCGACATCGTCCGGGGTGCCGGAAACGACCACCTCGCCGCCGCCATCGCCGCCCTCTGGCCCAAGATCGACGATCCAGTCAGCTGTCTTGATGACATCGAGGTTGTGCTCAATAACGACTACGGTGTTACCGCGATCCACCAGGGCATGGAGCACTGCCAGGAGCTTGTGAACGTCTTCGAAGTGGAGGCCGGTGGTGGGCTCGTCGAGCAGGTAGAGCGTCTGTCCGGTTGCGCGTTTGGCGAGCTCTCGCGACAGTTTGATCCGCTGCGCCTCACCACCCGAGAGGGTGGTTGCCGGCTGCCCGAGGTGGAGATAACCGAGCCCAACAGCCATCAGCGTGTCCAGGACGCGGACGATTTTAGGCACCGATCCGAAGATCTCACGTGCCTGGCTGACCGTAAGGTCCAGGACTTCAGCAATGCTCAGTCCCTTAAAATGGACCTCGAGCGTTTCACGGTTATATCGCGAGCCCCCACACTGGTCGCAGGTCACAAAAACATCGGGCAGAAAGTGCATTTCTATACGCAACCGGCCCGCACCCTGACACGCCTCGCAGCGCCCCCCCCTGACATTGAAGGAGAACCTACCCGGCTTGTAGCCACGCGCCCGCGCATCAGTCGTCGCAGCAAACAATGATCGGATGGGATCGAAGACTTTGGTGTAGGTTGCGGGATTCGATCGGGGAGTGCGGCCAATCGGCGACTGGTCGATAGCAATCACCTTGTCGAGGAGATCGATACCTTCGACGCCGGTATGTCGGCCCGGCCTCGCGAGGATTCCGTAAAGCTCGCGAGCTACGGCCTTGTGCAGAATCTCGTTGACCAGAGTCGACTTTCCGGATCCTGAAACACCAGTGACACAGATCAAACGACCGAGCGGCAGGTCGACATCGATCTCTTTGAGGTTGTGTTCAGCGGCTCCTCTTACGACGAGCCGGTCACCGTTTCCTGCCGACCGCTCCGCCGGTACTGGGATACGACGTCGCCCAGCAAGATATGCGCCTGTGAGCGACTCCTCGGCGGCCTCCAGTGATTCTGGGGGACCACTTGCCACGACCCTTCCGCCGTGCCGGCCCGCACCAGGCCCGAGATCAACTACCCAATCCGCCTCACGAATGGTCTCCTCGTCGTGCTCGACCACGACCACTGTGTTGCCGAGATCGCGCATTCCTTTGAGGGTGTCGAGGAGTCGGCGATTATCCCGCTGGTGAAGACCGATGGATGGTTCATCGAGGACGTAGAGGACGCCCATCAACTTCGAGCCGACCTGGGTCGCAAGCCGGATTCTCTGGCTTTCGCCGCCAGAAAGAGTGCCGGCCATTCGGTCGAGGGTCAGGTAGTCGAGCCCCACGGACACCAGAAAACCCAAGCGATCTCGTACTTCGCGCAGGATCTTGTCGGCAATTCTGGTATCGCGTTCGCCAAGCTTGAGAACATTGAACCACTCGAGGGCCCGATTCACCGGCAGGCTCGAGACGTCGACCAGGCTGCCTCCAGCGATCTTGACCGCCAGCGCCTCGCGGCGCAGCCGGGATCCACCACAGTCACCGCACGGCGCGAAAGACATGTAGCGTTCGAGCTCCCGCCGCACATCTTCGGAACTCGTCTCGGCAAAACGGCGTTCGAGACGAGGCACAGCTCCCTCAAACCGGTCACGGTAGCGATAGGCCCCCTTGCGGCCTTCCCAAACAAACTCGTGCTCACCATCGGTGCCGTACATGAGGACCTGCCTCGCGCCCTCCGGCAGCCGCCGCCACGGTGTGTGGAGGTCGAACTCGAGAGCCTCCGCTAGCTGCTCCACCTGATGCCGAAACCACGAACCAGGACTTTTCCCGACCATCGCAAGGCACCCTCCCGCGAGGGAGCGTTCGGGATCGAGTATCAGCTTTTCCGGGTCGACTTCGCGCAGGAAACCCAGACCCGAACAGGTCGGGCAGGCGCCCTGAGGAGAGTTGAAGCTAAAGAGCCGCGGCGAGATTTCGGTGAGTGAAAACCCACACTTCGGACACGCGTGGCGTGCCGACAACACAATCTCCTCCCCACGCGCCCTCACCACCAGCGTCAGGCCCTCGCCAACCCGAAGGGCGGTCTCCAGAGAATCCGCGAGACGGGAGGCCACTCCTTCACGGACGGAGAGGCGGTCGACAACGACTTCAATCGTATGTTTTCGCTTTTTGTCGAGATCGGGTGGTTCAGCGGCGTCGATGATTTTGCCATTCACTCGCGCGCGAACGAAGCCCTCTCGCACCATCTGCGCAAAGACCTTGCGGTGCTCTCCCTTCCGCCCTTCGATCACCGGCGCAAGCAGCATGAATCTGGTGCCGTTGGGCAAGGAGAGAATCTGATCGACCATCTGCTCGACACTTTGAGGACGAATCGGTATCTCACAGTCGGGACACTCGGGCACACCAACGGAGGCCCACAGAAGACGCAGGTAGTCATGGATTTCAGTGACCGTGCCGACGGTCGATCGCGGGTTGCGAGAGGTTGTTTTCTGCTCGATGGAAATTGCCGGAGAAAGGCCCTCGATGGTATCGACATCCGGCTTTTCCATCTGATCGAGAAACTGGCGTGCGTATGCGGAAAGTGACTCCACGTAGCGGCGTTGCCCTTCGGCAAAAAGCGTGTCGAAGGCCAATGATGATTTACCCGACCCGGAGACGCCGGTAATCACAACCAGGCGGTTGCGGGGAATCGCGACATCGATGTTGTCCAGGTTGTGCTCGCGCGCACCGCGAATGATGATCTCATCCTGCATTCAGATACTTCTCCGTGCCTTATTGAAGAACACTCGGTCCGCGGCCGACGTTCCCACTTTCGGCGTTTCGGGACCTCCAGCGTCTCTTCCGACCGCAGCGGGTCGAATTGTTTTATGCCTCAATTATACCATTATACGGAAACGACAGAGCTACCTGCTTCGATCCTTGATGGCCTGTTCTGCCTCGCGATCAAGCGTGCGTTGGCGTAGAGTCTCTCTCTTGTCATGAAGTTGTTTGCCGCGCACGAGCGCTATCTCGATCTTGATCCAGTTTCCTTCCAGGAAAGCGCTCAGGGGCACCACGGTGAGTCCCTTTTCATGAACCTTTGAGGCAAGGCGTTCGATTTCACGTTTTTGAAGCAACAGGCGGCGCCGCCGGACAGGATCGTGATGAGCATAGCCGGCAGCCTCATACGCACCCACGTGGCAACCGACCAGAAAGGCCTCACCGCCGGCGAAGCTCACGTAAGCCTCCTTGAGGTTGATTCTGCCGTCACGGATTGCCTTGACTTCGGTGCCCAAAAGTTCAATCCCGGCCGTTTCCTTCTCGAGGATGTGGTAAACGTGGCGTGCCTTTCGGTTGGTCGCGAGGACCCGGCGGTCATCACTCATTGCACCACCTTGCCGAGCGCCTCCACCAACTGTGGATCGAACTGATGTCCCTTTCCTCGTTCAATGATCTCGAGCGCCCGGTCGGGGCTAACGGTTGGGCGATATCGCCCCGGCACGGTCAGTACATCGTAAACCTCGGCGACGTGGATCAGCCGCGCCAGAAATGGGATGTCTTCTCGCGCCAGACGATCCGGATAGCCAGTTCCATCCCAGCGTTCGTGATGGTGGCGAACTGCGGCCATGACGTCATCGAGGCCGGTGCCGACCAGAATCCTCTCTCCGACCACCGGGTGTTTCTGGTAGCGGACGCGGTCGTCAGCGGATGGAGAACTCGAGCGATACAGGCGCTCGTAATCGAGTTCGCGCATTCCGACATCGTGGAGAAGTCCGGCAAGTGCCGCATCTTCGGCTCGCGCTGGGCCAAGTTCAAGCTCTTTGGCCATCGCGAAAGCGAGGCGTGAAACCGATTCTGAGTGGGCGACGAGATCCGGGTAGGTGCGAGAACCGGGCTGTAACAATCGCCGTGCCAGATTGCGGCGGGAAAACCTGAGCGTAGATTTTTCGCGAGCATCTTCAGCGCGAGTTTGAAGTCTTGACAGCGTCGCACGAGCGGCATTCGCCCCGCCGCCTGAGATGACCGATGCGGTGAGAGTGCTGACGCTCTCGTTCTCCAGGAGGACTGCCGACGCGATCATTGGCGAGGGGGCCGGATCGACGGTCGTCGGAACCCTTCTCACATCGATATGCCACGACTCCCGATCCGGCGGCGAAACTCCCGCCTCCACGAGGGCCGAGCTCTGGTGGCGGGCGAGCGCGTCGCGATCGAAATCGGAGCTTCCTTCACGAATATTGACGAGAGTTGCCGCTTCGCCAGCAGTCATCAGGGTCACTGCCACCGCCACGACCTGATGATCGAGGACCGCATCGAGAGCCGCATCATGAACATTCTCGAGCCCCGATTCGTCGAGCATGGGGGCGCGGGGAGGCCCGAGTTCCGCCGGCTCTTGTACCACTGGCACCTGATCTGCGATCTCTTCAATATCGTCATCTGAAAAAACGAACCCGGCTCGCTTCGCGAACTCGACCATGGCTGCGGCAATTTTTTTGGCATTGGCAACATCGGTTCGTTCGAAAGTGCGCTTGCGCCCCTTGTCACGAGCATCAATGAAACCGATGATTTCCTCGCCTGCGATCAGCGGTACCAGGAGCAGTCTCGAGTTGCCGGCACTCTTCAAGTAGTCGGCGAGTGGGCCAAGGTTCTGTTTGCGGTTGAAGGCCGCCGGAACACCCTTGAGCTCGCGCACCCTTCGGGCCATCGGACCCTGCAATCCGTGTTCGATCGCCAATACGTCGCGGCGGCCAAAGCCGTACTGGGTGGCGAGGAGAAATTTGTCGTCTGGGCCGTAGAGGTAAAGCGCTGCCCTGGTGCACTGGATATCTTCCAGAAATCGGAAGAGGATCTCCTTGAATCCGCGTTCGATTTCCGGCGACCACCCGGGGATATTGGCGCTCATTACGGTGCCTCCAAAGTACCTCTGGAACCGACCCAATGTACCATCCATCAATGCTACCTGGATATCTTGGCAAGTTTCTGCTGCGGCCGGAAATCTGGTGAGATATCCAGGCAAACCAGGTATCAACCGACCCAATCCGCGGTAGAATCGGCCCGTCATGTCGAGTCTCGTTGCCGCACTCCTTCTCGTTGTGTCCCTTGCCTCAGATGCTTTGCTCGTTGGGGTGGATCGGAGTCCCGAGGAACTGGCCATTCGGTTCGAGCTTCTCGTTGAGATGCCAGAAGCGGTAGCCAATACAATTTCGTCAGGCGCGCGAATCGAAATCGACTATCCGCTTCGTGTTTATGCCCGGCGGAGAATGTTCCCAGACCGCCGAATTTGGAAAGGCGTAGCACGCTCTACGGTCACCTTCGATGCCATCACCGGTCGATACCTGTGCCAACTCATTGTCAACGGCTCAACCACGGTCAGTCGCGAGGTTGACTCTGTTGAGTTCGCCCTGCAATGGCTGACAGCTCCGCCCGCGGTTGAGGTGCCCCTCCCAAAAGGCCGGCGGGCGGCCTTTTTGCGGGTCCGGGCACGCGCAGTTTTTTCCAGTGGGACCACCTGGCTGGTCTTCCCCTCGACCGAAGGTACGGACTGGGTCGAGGTGAAGCTCGAGGCGCAGCGGGACGAGGAATGATCCCTGGCACCGTTGGCTCGCGGGGGAGCATCCGATGAGCCGGCTGGGCAACGCTTGGCGGCAGCACCACAGAGAGAACCGCTTCCTCGTCGGGGCTTTCCTCTTCCTGATGGTTCTCTCGGTAGGGGCCTTTTATCTTCTCCAGCGGGCCCAGCAAACATCCCCCGAAGAACTCACCAACAGGCTGCTCCTCTTCATCCTGTGGTATCTGGACATCTCGCTGATCCTCATCCTCAGCTTCATCCTTCTGCGCAACGTCGTGCGCCTTGCCGTCGAGCGGCGGGCTGGCGTTCTCGGCAGCCGTTTCCGCACCAAATTGGTGTTGACATATGTCGGGCTGACCTTTGTGCCGGTCATTCTGATTTTTTTGATTGCCACCAATCTCCTACAGGGATCCATCGACCGATGGTTCTCGGCCCCTGTAGAGACAATCTTGCGCGGCGGCGCGGAAGTCACGGTCCAGGTTCGTGAGCTGATCGAAGATCATCTCCAGCGGCAGGCGGCCGTTGCTTCGGAAGAGCTCGGCCGCCGCGCGGGTCGGCAGGACCTGGTCCGACTCCAGCATCTTCTCGGTGTGGATCTGGTTGCCCTTTACGATGGCGATGACCTTGAGGAAATGGTCGCGGATCCGCGGCGAATTCCGGCTTCGTTACCGCCACTTCCCTGGGAGAATCTCCCGCCATCCGGGGCCCGTGCAGATCGTTGGCGAGGTGGCCTGTTGCTCCGGGCGTGGAGTCTGACGGCAGACGATCGTCGGGTGGTGGTCGGCGATATGTTGCCGCGGGAACTATTGCTACACCTGGAAAATGCCATTGCCGCCGACGCCCAGTTCCAGGAGATGAAGCAGAAGCAGGGAACCATTGCAGCCACCACCGTGTTGGTGCTGCTCGCGATTACTTTGCTACTACTCTTCGCCACCGTTTGGATCGGCCTCTATTTGTCGCGGCGTTTCACCGAACCTTTGCTGGTTGTCGCCGGAGCCACTCAACGCGTTGCTGAAGGCGACGCCCTTGAAGAGGTTGAGGTGCCGGCATCGGATGAGGTTGCGGTCTTGGTGAATTCGTTCAACGCCATGGTCCGTCGGGTTCGCACCACTGAAGCAGAGACTCTCACCTCGAACCAGGAACTGACCACTCTCCTCGCCACGGTTCCCACCGGGGTGTTGTCAGTTGACACCGAGGGTAGGCACTTTCGCCCCAACCCGGCAGCCGCGGCCATGCTTGGCCACTTGGAGTGGGCACATAGCTGGCGGCCGTTGCACGATCTCGATCAGGAGGGACTCAAGGATCTTTACAGGCGACTCCTCCCCGGGAAACCGGCCGACATCAGGAGCGAGATCGATCTCGATACCGGTGGCGAGACTTTCCGCATCGACATCACCTCCCGCCCCTTGCCCGGGGGGGGGCGGGTCGTCGCGATGGACGACCTGACCCAACTCATTCAGGCGCAGAGGCAAGCGGCCTGGAGCGAAGTCGCACAGCGGATCGCGCACGAGATTCGCAATCCCCTGACCCCGATCAGACTCGCGGCAGAGCGCATCCAGCGCCGCGCCGATGGCCTCGATGGAGAGTTGCGAGAAATCGTGACCTCGGGCTGTGAGGCGATCGTTGCTCAGGTCGCCGGCCTCAAGGAACTGGTGGACGCGTTTCAAGAGTACGCGAGAATGCCGACCATCAACCCACAACCAACAGACCTGGGCCGCATTCTGCGAGAGCTGTGTTCGCTGTACGGGGGGGTTCGTGAGGGCCTTGATGTGCGGGCCGGGCTCCCCGAAAACGAGATCTGGGCAATGGTGGACCCCGCCCTTCTGAGGCAGGCGTTGGTCAACCTGCTCGACAACGCTGTGTGGGCGATCCCCGGTAACGGCAGTATTCGAATCGCCACCTATGTCCGGGACCGGGATGTGGTCATCGAGGTGGAGGACACCGGCGTCGGTCTCCCAACCGAGGACACTGAAACCCTGGTCGAACCATTTTTCTCCACCAAGGGGCGCGGCTCAGGCGTTGGTCTCGCCCTGGTTCATAGAATTGTCTCGGACCATGGGGGCACCCTCGAACTCCGGTCCCTCAAAGAGGGCGGCGCCCGGGTCCGAATCGTTCTCGACAATGCGCTCGTCCCCACCGAAGCCTGATTCCCTCAGAAATGGGCCATCGTTGACCCCTTCCTGAGCCCCCTGATAACATTGTAATTATGGCGTATCCCGGCAACACCGAGCTCTCTCCCCAGGCCCAGGATCGCGTGATGACCGCCTTTAAACAGGTGGTGGAAAAACTCCAACAGGGAAATCGAGAGGAAGCCCTCATCGGCTTGGAGTTCGTACTCCGACTCGATCCCGCCTACGCACCGGCCCAAAACCTACATCAGCAACTGTCTTCGGGGGCGGCGGAGATTGATCTCAACGCCGTACTGTCACAGCTCCAGGCTCCGACTACCGAGACCATCAACACGTTGCTGGTGGAGGCTGTGGAGATGTACGACGAGCGTAATTTTGAGGGTGCACGAGCGAAGGTTGAACAGGTGTTGCTCGATCTTCCAGGCCACGAAGAGGCACGCTTCCTCCTTTCGCAGCTCGAAAACGCAACAAAGGGCTCGTCACAGGTTGGTCAGTTTCTCCAACAGGCGCGTGATGCCCTCGCACGCGGTGACTCGCAGGAAGCCGCCAATTTCGTGATGATGGCACAGACTCTCGACCCCCACCACAGCGAGATTGCTCAGACCATCGCGCAGATTGAGCAGGCCGGAAACGTGTCGCTCGATCAGGCCGGCTCTGCTGGGGAAGAACAGGAAGCCCCGGCGGACTCCGGCGAGCCGGACATCGGCGGCTTCGAACCCGCGGTCGGCTCCTCAGATCTTTTTTCTGAGCCCGAACACAATGGCCCAACAATTGGAGTGGATAGCGGCGCGAGCTTAGAGGAAGCGAGGTCTGCAGAAGATCCCGAGCCGGGCCCACCGCCCCAGCACGTCTCGGCCGCTCCGGGGCCGGCCACGGCGGCTCCCGAACCTCCGGCATCGACCGATGCGTATTACGAAGAGGCGGATGTGGCCGAAGAGGGCCTGTTCGAAACAGGGCCGACGATGTCGGCGGGAGATTCTGAGGAGGTCACGGTCGACCCGAGTGACACTTCGGCGGTCATTCGCGATCTACTCACCAAAGGCGGTGCCGCCGCGGCTGAGGATGACTTCGCCGCCGCAATCGACGCGTGGTCGAGAATTCTGCTCATCGACCACACGAATGAAGAGGCATTGGACCGCATCGAGCACATTCGGCACAGTAAGGAAGAGATCGAGCGCCGAATCGAGCCGATGTTAGCTGACGCCCGCTCTTCGCACCTCAACGGAGACCTCGAGGTGGCAGCGGATTTTGTTCGGCGAACCCTCGAACTCAGCCCGAATAACGTTGAGGCCATCCGCATCCAGGAAGCCGTTCAGCGCGGAACTCACCCCGATAATAGCGAGTCTGCCGGAGACGGCTCGATGCCCGAATTGGAAGACGATCTCTTCACAGAAGAGTTCGAGGCGAACGCAGATTTCGGCCAAGCCGCCCCTGGCCCGCCACAAGCGTCAGAAGCCGCGTGGCGAGCGCCTGTAAAACCCAAACGCAAATTCTCCTGGCAGTTATGGGCAGCGATCGGTGGGGCAGGCATTGTGATCTTGGGAGTCGCAATGTGGTTCGGTGGATTCTTTGCGCCCGCCCCGGAGGCTGAACAGCGAGTCAACATTGTCGGCCGGGTTCTCGCTGAGGCGGAGGTGATGTACAACCAGAAGCGGGTTGAGGAGGCGATTCTTCACCTCGAGCAGAATTCGGCCGATGATCCATTCCAAACGCGAATCGACCGCGCTCTCAACGAATACCGGGCAGCAATCGCGACCCCGGTTCCCACCCCCATTCCCGAAGGTCTGACCACGTGTCGCGAGCTCCTCGAGGAAGGCCGTTGGATGGCGGCCTACGAACGCGTCATGTCCGAACTCAGGGCCCACCCAAACGACCCGGGCCTCGAGGACGTTCGACAACGAATCCTCGAGGTGGAGCCGGTTGCTGTGGATCTCTATGGCGCCGTCAAGACAGGCAATCATCAGGCTGCAATCAACCTCTCGAAGGCGTTGCTGGCAAAGCGCCCAGACGATTCTGAGGTGGACGCAGCTTTGGACCGTTTCCTTTTCAACGCCGCCTTAGCGGAGCTCCGCGCATTCAACCTTTCGAACGCCGAGTCCTATCTCACCGAGCTCCAGCAACGCCAGCCCGAGGATGGCGAGATTCCGCGCATATTGGAGTTTGTCGAAACGTACAAAACGCGTCCGATTGACATGCAGTTGGAAATCTTCATCGGAAGTCTCTCCGATCGATGACCGACGATCGAAAGACCATGCCCGGTGACTGGGATGCGCTGGTCGAGCGACCCACCGAGATCAGCCGCGAGCGCTCTTCGTTGCCGCCCCACAACCATGATCTGCCGCCAGCCCTTACCGTAATTGCCTCCTCCTGGGCCGATCTTGTGGGGATGCTGGCTGTTTGCACCGGCGCACTCATTGCCATTCTTGTGCTTGGAGAACGACCGGCCCTGCCGGCGTTTGTTTGGGCCGCTGCGCTCGGGGTTGTGTGGTGGTTGTTTTCAGCAGCTGTCCTTGTTGTTGTCCGTCAAGCGACTCCCGGGATGTTGCTTGCAGGGATCAGCTTCTCGGAGGCGGTTCGGCCGCAACGTGTCTTCTGGGTGTTGGTGGCCGCTTTGGTTGGAGTTGGAACCTTCGGTCTTTCGGGAATCATCGGGGGGCGGGGCTCGGCGCTCCGCCTGGCCGCAGCAGCCGCAGTGGTGGACGGCGCCGCGTGACAGGCCTCGAACGTCTCTGCGCCTTCGACGCTTGAAGACAATCCCACGCATCCTTCCCGCCGCGACGACTCGTCGTCCGCAGAATCCTCCCACCTTTCAGTCGGTGGGTTTGTAACGGTGTGCGGCCCGCGAAGTGTCGCATCGACTTCCTTTCCGGACTTCGCTAAGTTGGTGCGGTGCATGCGCTCCGGAACTCCAAATGACCGCGGCTGACGACGCCCGCCCAGCGGACCAACTCGAGCTGTCGGTAGTTATTCCGGCACTGAATGAGGCCGACAGGCTACCGCCAACTCTGGTTCGAATCGGCACTTATCTCGGCACTCACCCCGATTGGCAGCCAGCCGAGATCATCGTCATCGACGACGGCTCATCGGACGGAACCGCTGCTGCGGCTGCCGGCATCGACCTGCCGCGCGGCATTGACCTCCGCATCGTCAAACACCCAAATAATCTTGGCAAGGGGGCTGCCGTGCGCTCCGGCTTCGACCATGCTGTTGGCCGCTGGGTGCTGCTTACCGACGCTGACCTTTCGGCACCCATCGAGGAATTGCCAGTCCTTGCCCGGGCCGCATCCCGGTGTTCAGTGGCGGTCGGTTCGCGAGCCGTCGAGCGGCGGCTGGTGGAGACTCCCCAACCACGGCACCGGGATCTCATGGGGCGCACGTTTAACCTCATTCTCCGCATGATGCGGCTGACCGGGATTCGAGACACACAGTGCGGCTTCAAGCTCTTCCCGGGTGAGTTGGCGCGCGCCCTGGCGGGCGTTCAACGCCTTGACGGCTTCGCTTTCGATGTCGAACTTTTGTTGCTTGCCGACTCCTGGGGCTTCGAACTCAACGAGGTCGGTGTTCGATGGAATCATATCGAAGCCTCGCGGGTGATGGCGGTGAAGCATTCGAAAGAGATGTTCGCCGATACGATGCGCCTGTGCTGGTGGAGAGCTTTCGGCAAGCTCTCACCCCGGCCCGGGGCGCTGGTATGAGTGACGGCACCGGTGACAGCGACCTCCGCCCCTGGTTGGTCGATGCGTTTCTGGAACACCTTGAGTGGGAACGCAATCTTTCACCCGCCACCCTCCGCGCCTATCGCCGCGAAATCCTCTCTTTTGTCAATTTCGTCGCCTCTGACCTCGAACATCAACAGCCCGCGCAAACGACACCGGTAACGGTGCGGGCCCACCTCGCCCATCTCCACTCACGCGGTCTCCAGCCGCGTTCCGTCGCGCGGGCCCTGGCCGCGCTCCGGACTTATTTTCGCTTCCTGGTGTCCGAGGGCGCCCTCGAAGCGAGCCCGGCAGATGCTGTGCCCCACCCCCACGATGTCCAACGAACACCGGAGATTGCCGAACGTTACGCGATCGAGGAACTCCTTGAAGGATTTCCCGAAACCCCCGCGGGGCGCCGAGACCGCGCGGCGATGGAGCTTCTTTACGCAGCAGGACTCCGCGTCGGCGAACTCGTGGCCCTCGACCTCGGTGATGTTCAACTCGGTCAGCGGATGGTTCGGGTGCGCGGCAAAGGGCGCAAAGAACGCCTCGTTCCGTTCGGCCGGCCAGCAGCGAAGGCCATCGAAGCCTATCTTCCCGAACGCGCCCATTGGCGTCGAGGTGTCGCTGACGAGAGCGAACCTCTGTTCGTCAACCAACGCGGCGGTCGCCTCAGTGATCGGTCCATCCGCCGTCAACTCGACCACGCCGTCCGCCACACTGCGGATCTCAATCATCTCCACCCGCACGCGCTGCGTCACGCATTCGCCACCCATCTTCTGGAGGCGGGAATGGACCTTCGAGCGATCCAGGAGCTCCTCGGCCACAGCTCCCTTGCCACAACACAGATCTATACCAAGGTCGACCTGGCGCATCTGATGGCGGTCCACCGAAAAAGCCACCCGAAAGGATAGAGCTTTGCGGCAGAACGGTTTGGCTTGGCGTCAGCGTTGACAAAAGTGTGTGCCGTCTGCCCGAATAGCCGTATAGCCGTCTTCCCGCCGGCGGGCGGGTGGAGATCAGTGCGCGGCGGGTTCCGCCACCAAAATGCCGCTGTCGCGGCGGGCGCCGGTGACGACCCACGTCGTGCCAAGATAGTGGAACTCCCCGCCCTGCGCGATCTGCTCGTCGGGGGAAAACACCAGCACCTCTGCCGTGGACCCGGAGTCGGCAATCACAACCGTCTCCCGCCCTTCGCGGGCCGCGGGCCAATCCGCTCCGTCGTTCGCCGCGCCGCGCGCGTATTTAAAAATCCGTGGTCCCAAGTTTCCGTCCTCATGTATATAGACGACGGCGACAGGCAAAAGGTTCACTGCGGGTCGTGATCAGCATCACATGTCCCGAGGGACTTTGCCCATCCGCGAATGGCGTCGACCGCGAGACTTGCGTGGCGAAGGCGGCGATCGCGGCGGTTCTTCATCGCCGCCAGCTCCGAAGGTGGGGACATAAGGCCCCAGTTGATATTGGAGGGTTGGAAGGTCGAGGGGTTGCTCGCCGTGAGGTGCCGCACCAACCCACCCAGGGCCGTTTCGGGTGGCGGCGGTCTCAGTTCGAGCCCCGCCATTTCTGCGGCGAGCAGGCGACCCGCAAGAAGTCCGGTTGCCGCCGACTCAACATAGCCCTCGACTCCGGTTATCTGGCCCGCCAGTCGGATTGTTGGTCGGGATTGCAGACGAAGCGTGGCGTCGAGGTGCCGTGGAGCGTTGATGAAAGTATTTCGATGAATCATCCCGAGGCGCACGAATCGGGCCTGCTCTAAACCCGGAATGGTGCGGAAGATCCGCTTCTGCTCGCCGTGTGTGAGCTTGGTTTGAAAGCCAACCAGATTCCAGTGTTCGGCGGCAAGATCATCTTGGCGCAACTGGACGACCGCCCACGGTCGGCGCCCGGTTGTCGGGTCCTCGAGGCCAACCGGCTTCATTGGCCCGAACCGTAGGGTTTCGCGGCCCCTCTCGGCCATGACCTCAATCGGCAGGCAACCCTCAAAGTATTGAATGTCCAGCCTTTCGAACCCCTTGAGGGCAACCTTCTCCGCCCCCAGGAGAGCATCAATAAAATGTTCATAGGCCTCGCGGCCGAGCGGCGCATTGAGGTAATCGGCGCCTTCACCCTTGCCGTACCGAGAAGCTCTGAAGAGACGACCCATATCGAGCGAGTCCGCCGCGACGATCGGCGCCACAGCGTCAAAGAAGGACAGCTCCTCGCCGCCAAGTTCGTCATTGAGGACGCGATGAAGCGCGGGCGACGTGAGCGGCCCGGTGGCAATGATGGCGGGACGATTGGGCACGTCGACCACCTCCCGGCGTTCAACGGTGATCCGCGTGTGCTCCGTTACTGCTTTCGTCACGCCCCGCGCAAAGATGTCCCGATCGACAGCAAGGGCGCCACCCGCCGGCACTGCGGCTTGCCGAGCGGTGCGCACAATCAAAGAGCCGAGTTCCTCCATTTCGGCCTTTAGGACACCAACGGCGTTGGTCGGCGCGTCACCCCGGAGCGAGTTTGAACATACGAGTTCTGCGAGGAGACTTCCCCTATGAACCGGTGTTGGGCGCGAGGGGCGCATTTCAGCGAGTACCACGTCGATGCCGGCCTCCGCCAACTGCCACGCGGCCTCGGTGCCCGCGAGCCCTCCACCAACCACGAGCACACGGGGGTCGCTCATCCGGCGTCCCCGCATTTCCCGCCTTTCGGGACATGTCGTCGTGAATACTGCCCATCCTCTCCGCGCGAAATCTCGCCAGCAAGTTCGAGCGCAAGAAGGTCTCCGAGAACCTCGCTGACCGCGATCCCGGCCCGGATTGCGATCTCATCAGCCGTCAGAGCCTCGCCCACGCCAATCAGGCGCAGCAGGCCGTCCGCTGGGGGCGATTGGGTCTCGGCCGGCGACTCATGGCCGATGGCCTCGAAAAGATCGCGGGGCGTCAGGAGCGGCCGCGCGCCGACCCGTAAAAGGGTGTTAGGGCCGACTGAAAGCTCGGAGAAAATGTTACCCGGAACCGCCAGCACTTCGCGTCCCTCCTCCATGGCGAGCCGCGCGGTGATGAGCGCTCCCGACCTGGCACCTGCTTCGACCACCACCACCGCCCTGGCAAGACCGGAGAGAATTCTATTGCGCTCGGGAAAGTGATGCCGCCGCGGTGGAGTGCCGGGTGGATATTCTGTGATCAGCGCCCCGGTCGCGGCCAGTTCTTCGGCCAGCTCTCCATGTTCGGGGGGGTAGATGCGGTCCGGGCCTGTTCCCCACACTGCCCAACTCGGCCCACCGGCAGCGAGAGTTCCGCTGTGTGCCGCCTCATCCACGCCCCGCGCCATACCCGACACCATCACCACGCCGGCCTTTCCAAGCTCTTCACCAAGCAAGCGCGCAACCTGGATGCCATAAGGGGTTGCCTTGCGCGAACCGACGATTGCGACCGTCGGCCGCGCCTCGAGGCGCCCCCGCACGAAGAGACCCAGCGGTGGGTCGGCGGTAGCCGCGAGCAACTCGGGATATTGACCGTCGCCTGGGATCAGCCATTGCCACCCGGCCGTCGTGATGCGCTCGATCGTGGTCTTTGCCTCGGCACGCGCGAGCTTTGTCGCAGTGTCGAGAAGAGCCGGCGGCAACCCACTGTTGGATAGGCCGACACCGAGCGGTTCTCCATCAGACACTTCCGCGACCAGCCGCCGGATGCGGGATCCTCCACCAGCGAGGACAAGACCGAGCCTGAGTAAAGGTTCCTCGACGTGATTCATCGCACTCATGGTACCCGCGCCGTTCCGGTTATACTCAGTGCATGGATTTTCGGGTTCTTGGGAGCTTTGGGGGCGACAGTCCCGAGTGTAGGATGACATCCTTCCTGGTTGACGGTCAGGTGGCGGTCGATGCCGGCGCCATCACTCGCGCACTCACCATCTCCGAGCAGCGACAGGTTCGTCATGTGTTGATTACCCACACCCACATGGATCACACAAATACCCTTCCCTTCCTGGTCGAGAATTCCTTCGGTTCCAGTGACCAACCGGTGTCGATATTCTGCACGAAACGGGTCCTCGCGGGGGTCCGCCGGCACCTCTTCAACAACGACACCTGGCCCGACTTTACCCGGATACCCAACCACATGTATCCATCGGTGAGGTTCGAGGAAATCGAGATCGAAATACCCTTCACAATCGACAACCTTCCAGGCGGCCCACTCGAGGTGACTGCGGTAGAGGTCAACCACATCGTGCCAACCACCGGGCTGTTACTCCGTCAAGGGCGCTCAAGCGTGATCTTCACTTCGGACACCGGCCCGACTTCGCGAATCTGGGCGGTAGCCAATGCCACCGAAGACCTGGCCGCCATCATCACCGAGGTCTCCTTCCCAAATCGGATGCAGGACGTGGCTGATGTCAGCCTCCACCTCACCCCGAAGACCCTGTGTGCCGAACTCGAGAAACTCAAACGCGACGTTCCCGTCTACCTCTATCACTTCAAGCCGCCATATATCGACGAGCTCCGCGAGGAGCTGGCCGCGGCTGAGCTGCCGGTCCCGGTAGAAGAGCTCGAACAGGACCGCCTCTATCAGTTCTGATCGCTCTACAACCTCAACCGAGGGTCACGAGATCGGCGCGGAGGTCGAAAACCAGCCTCCCACGCATACCCGGCGCCAGGGCGTCTATTTCGCCATCGAGTGTTGTGCAAAGGCTGAGCGTCCTCGCACGACGGGCAACACGGATCTCCGTAAAGACATAGCGCCCGTCTCTGAGCCTCAAACGCCATCCGTCCTCATCGTCATCATGCTCGAAAATCGCGGTTGCGCCGCCTATGACCTGCGCCTCGATGGTCGCCCCTCGAGATCGGGCGCTCTCGATATCGGCCCGCGCCTCAAGAAAGGTCGAGGGGTTGCGCCAGTCGTCACCACGGTTGAGATCTTCGGGGCGCCGCACCTCAATTGTCTGAGGTCCAGATCCGTCGATCATCGGCAAATCAACCAGGACTCCGTCCTCCTTGCGTCGAGAGCGAACCAGAAGGCGGTCCAGTAGCCGCGGGTTCGCCGGGACTCGAAGAACCCCGAAAAGATCCTCGATTTCAAGCGTCCCTTTACGCAAAAGAAATCGCTCGAAGTCGCCAAACCACAGAAGATCGAATGGCGCCCCCGGTGCGGATTGCAACGGATCGGGAGTCAGAAAAAGGTCTTCGGCGCCCCCGGCCTCACGCCACACACCCGCCGAATCGTCCCGATACTCCCCGTCAATACCAACTGCCATATCCCCGCCCAAGGCCACAGGCATGGCTGGCGCCACAGTCCAGGCCCCGCGCCTCAGGATCGGCCAACTCGCCCCGAATCCCCGGCCCTCCCCGATCTCCAGCCGCGCCTGGGTAGCGAGGACCCGAGCACACTCGCCAGCGCCCCGGAACCAGCCGCGGGCGAGAACGGACTCTTCGGTGTCACCTTCGTCCCGATCAGACCACCGTAGTGGGAGGCTGTGGATGTGCGCCACCGCGCGGTCGATCCGAGGATCTACCACGAGCTGACGGTCATTTCCCGTCACTGGCGAAGCTGATTGGCTACGCTGGCGATCCGCTCCCTGGTTTCCTTCTGGAACCAACAGTCGAGGAATGCGGCGTCTTCGTCCGGCGCTCCGCGCCGCATGGCTTCCCACGTATCGCCAAAGAGGAACCGCTTCGACTCTACAAATGCCTGACGAGGGCGTCCGGCCAGCTTCCCGAGCTCGAGTTCGGTCACCGCCAGAGTGTCCGCGGCGGCCGCAGTGCGGTGCACGATCCCGAGTTCCCGCGCACGGGTTGCGGTACATCCCTCTCCACGAAAAACGAGTTCATCAAGAGCGGGAGAGCTGAGGCGGGCCCGCATCATCCGCAGGCAACTCCCGGGAACGGGCACACCAAGATTGAGCTCCGACAAACCTTGTCTGGCCTGTCCGGTCGCCATGACCCGCAAGTCACAGCAAAGTGAGACCAAACAGCCTGCCGCTACCGAGTGGCCGCCGATTGCAGCCGCGGTCGGGCCTGGGTACGAAAACAGATCCAGAATCAGCGTATTGAAGGCCTGGAGAAACTCACCAACTTCGTCGCGGTCTGCGTGGGCTAGCAGCTTGAGGTTCCAGCCTGGGCAGAAAAGGGTTGGGTGAGAGGAGGCGAGAACAACACATGGTGCGCCGTCCTCGGCAAGCCGGCTGAGACTCTTCCGCAGGGCCGACATGAGCGCTGGATCGAGCGCGTTCGGCCCGTGGTCCATCACCAATCGGTGAATGCTTCGGTTCTCTTCATGGACCAGAACATCTTTAGCCATTTGCTTCCTCCCCTATCCGCAGGAATAGTTCATGAACCCGCCGATCCCCCGTCAACTCCGGGTGAAAGGTGGCGGCGAGGACTCTGTCCTGGCGGACCAGAACCGCGTCGTTACCCCAGCTCCCGAGCACTTCGACAGATGCTTCCCGCCCTGTGATCCGGGGGGCGCGGATGAAAACTCCCTCCATCCGCGGCGGATCACCGAAATCTGGCGAGAGGTCGACCTCTGCGATCGTCGAGCAGACTTGGCGTCCATAGGCGTTGCGTTCGACGTCGATCGCAAGCACCGCAAGGCTGGGTTGCGTCGGCACCACCGTCTGCGCGAGGAGAATGACACCAGCACAGGTGGCGAGAACCGCCATTCCCGCCCGGGTCCGCTCTACGATCTTGTGGGACAGGTTTTCGGGCTTCATCAGCCGGAGCATCGCTGACGACTCGCCTCCGGGAATTACCAGCGCCCGAACATCATCCAGATCCACCGCCGTACGAACCGCTCGGACTTCCGCTCCCAGATCGCGAAGCGCCATCGAGTGTGCCGCCCAATCGCCTTGCAGCGCGAGAACGCCAATCGCTTTCAATGACTACCACCCCCTGCGTGACAGCATTTCTTCCGGGGTCAACTTCCCTACCTCGAGGCCGTGCATTGCCTCGCCCAGGTCGCGGGAAATTTCGACCAGTTTCGCCGGGTCTTGCCAGTGAGTGACCGCCTGGACGATCGCGCGCCCACGAAGCTCGGGGTCGTCGGATTTGAAAACTCCCGATCCCACGAAGACGGATTCCGCCCCAAGCATCATGCACAGGGCCGCATCGGCTGGGGTGGCGACCCCGCCAGCAGCAAAGTTGGGCACCGGCAAATGGCCGTTTTCGGCCACCCAGCGGACCAGCTCGAAGGGCGCCTGGAGCTCCTTCGCGTGGCTCATCAGCTCGTCCTCTTCGAGAATCGTCAGGGTCCGAATTCCACGCTGCACCGCGCGCAGATGGCGGACCCCTTCGACGATGTCCCCAGAGCCCGCCTCACCCTTGGTGCGGATCATGGCTGCGCCCTCACCGATCCGTCGCAGGGCTTCTCCGAGATTGCGGCAGCCACAGACGAAGGGGATCTTGAAGGGGTGTTTGGAAATGTGGTTTTCCTCATCAGCGGGAGTCAGGACTTCACTCTCGTCGATGAAGTCAACCTCGAGCGCCTCGAGCATTCTGGCCTCAGCGATATGGCCGATGCGGACTTTGGCCATGACTGGGATCGATACCGTCTCCTGGATTTCATGGATCTTTTCGATCGACGACATTCGGGCCACTCCGCCCTGCACCCGAATATCGGCCGGCACCCTTTCGAGGGCCATCACCGCCGCCGCGCCGGCGTCTTCCGCGATCTTCGCCTGCTCGGCGGTGGTGACATCCATGATCACGCCGCCCTTGAGCATTTCCGCCAGCCCAACCTTCACTCGAAACTGGGAATCCTGATGGTCCATGGTCTTCCTCCCTCAGCTCGGCTTCATTGTACACACCAGTGAAAACTCCTCATGTCCCGCCTCATTCCACAGACGTTCGCCGTAAGCGGAGCAATGCGAAAGCGTTGATTGCGATGTGGGCGGCAGCCGCTGCCGGGTAGCCGCCGAACTCGAAAATCATACCCAATCCCACACCGAGCGCACAGGCGAGCACCGGCCACAGCCAGAGTCGGCGGTCTGGAACGACGTGGAGCACCGCAAAGAGCAGGGCGGCGGGCAGCAGACCGATGACCGGCTGCAACAGCGCTCGGATCAGGGCTTCCTCGGCCAGTCCAGAGAAGGCCGCCACGGCGGCTGCGTCCGTGACCGTCCAGTTCCGCGCCATCCGCTGTTGCCATGCCTCGAGATCGGCGAGCGCCGGAAGGCGGCGCAGGGCCCAAAGCCCGGCGGCGCAAAGTGCACCCGCGACGACTCCTGTGAACACCCCGGTGGCCAACGACCCGCGGGGCGCGAGGCCGCCCAGCACCCCTTCCGGACGAAGGGACAGTCCAACCAGCGCGATGACGCCGATCACCCCTTCTTGGTGAATGATCGCGACAGCCGGGATCGCTCGGGGTGAGGGCTCTTCGTGTGGACCCATGTTGATACTTGTGGCCAGACTACTCCGGGCTCTCGGCAGCGGGCCGCTCGTCTCCGTTGTCTACCACCTCTTCGGTTTCAAAGTCGTCATCCTCGTCCTCAACAGCCTCCGCCCGCGCGACCGACACCACGCGATCGCCCTCGGCGAGGCGTATCACCCGCACACCCTGGGCGGCACGACCATAGCGTGAAATCCCGGCGACATTGGTCCGAATCATCATCCCACCCTCGGTAACGACAAGGATTTCGTCCTCTTCGCGGACATAACGGATTGCGGCCACTTCTCCGTTCTTCTTGGTCAGCTGGATGAGCTTGATACCAAAACCGCCCCGCCGCTGAATGCGAAATTCGGAAATCTGGGTGCGCTTGCCGTAACCGAGATTGGTCACAACCAAGATGTCGTTTTCTTCGGCCGGATCGAAGGCGGCGAACTCCTCTACGAAGTCTCCCTTGCGGAGATTGACGCCCCGCACGCCGGCAGTGACTCGACCCATCGATCGGACATCGGTCTCCTCGAAGCGAATCGCCATTCCACGATTCGTGCCCATAAAAACGTGGGTGGCGCCATCGGTCAGGCGTACCGAGAGAAGATTGTCGCCCTCGTTGATGACCACTGCCCGCAAGCCATTCGCGCGGATGTTGGCATATTCACGAAGAGGCGTTCGCTTGACCCTCCCGAGGCGTGTTGCGAAAAAGAGGAACGAATCTTCATGTTCCGAAAAATCCCTGACTGCCAGCAGTGCCCGCACATTCTCGCCCGGGGCGAGCTGGAGCAGGTTCACAAGGTTGCGGCCGCGGGCCGTGGGGCCGACATCTGGAAGCTCATGGACCTTACGCACGAAGACTCGCCCGGTCGACGTGAAGAACAGCATCGTTGCGTGGGTAGAGGCGACGAAAAGCTTCCAGACCTCGTCCTCGTCCTTGATCCCCATGCCCCGGCGCCCACGGCCACCGCGCCGCTGCGCGCGGTATGTCGCAGCGGCGGAGCGTTTGACGTACCCGCCGCGGGAGACGGTGATTACCATTTCCTCTTCGGCGATCAGATCCTCGATTGAGATCTCGCTCGGGTCTTCGATGATCTCGGATCTCCGCGAGTCGCCGTACTTCTTCTTCGCCTCGGCAAGCTCCTCTGCGATAATCTCGGCCACCATGACGTCGGACTCAAGGACCGCCTCGAGGTGGGCGATGAGCTTGCGGACCTCGGCGTGCTCTTCGATGATCTTGTCTCGCTCGAGCCCGGTCAGGCGCTGCAGCCGCATATCGAGGATTGCCTGCGCCTGGACCTGCGAAAGGCCAAACTCTTCCATCAGCCCGCCTCGCGCAGCTTCGGGATCCGCCGCGCCTCGTATGAGGGCGATGACGGCATCGAGGTTGTCAAGGGCAATGACCAGGCCCTCGAGAATATGGACGCGGTCGCGGGCGCGGGAAAGGTCGTAGGCCGTGCGGCGCACGACGACCTCGCGGCGGTGGTCGAGAAAGTGCTGCAACAGCTCTTTGAGGTTGAAGACTTTGGGCTGGTTGTTGATGACCCCAAGGAGATTGATTCCAAAGGTGGTCCGCATCTGGGTCAGCTTGTAGAGGTTGTTCTGCACGACCTCGGGTACGGCATCGCGCTTGAGTTCAATCACTACCCGAATGCCGTCTCGATCGGACTCATCACGCAGATCCGCGATGCCCTCGAGGCGCTTGTTCTGGACCAAGGTCGCGATCTGTTCGACCAGGCGCGCCTTGTTCACCTGGTACGGCAACTCGCTGACGATGATCGCAGCCCGCTTCTTCTTCTCGGCTTCCCGGATGCGGGTCCGCGCCTGCATGCGCACAATTCCGCGACCCGTCGTGTAGGCATCGTAGATCCCCTTGCGGCCAAGGATAAATCCGGCAGTTGGAAAATCGGGCCCGGGCACGAAGCCCATCAGATCTTCAACGGTGAGCTCGGGGTCGCCGAGCAGAGCAATCGCTGCGTCTACTGTCTCGCTGAGGTTGTGGGGGGGGATGTTGGTGGCCATTCCGACGGCGATTCCAGAGGAGCCGTTGACCAGAAGATTGGGAATGCGCGCCGGGAGAAGAGTTGGCTCGCTCATCGAGCCGTCGTAGTTGGGCGCCCACTCCACCGTTTCCTTTGCGATGTCGTCGCCGAGTAGTTCCTCCGCCACCCGGGTCAACCGAACTTCGGTGTACCGCATCGCCGCCGGCGAATCTCCGTCAACGGAACCGAAGTTGCCCTGGCCGTCGACCAGGGGGTAGCGCATGGAGAAGTCCTGGGCCATGCGGACGGCGGTGTCGTAGATCGCCTGGTCCCCATGAGGGTGGTACTTACCCATGACATCACCGACGATCCGCGCCGATTTTTTATAGGCTCGCGAGGCGGTGCTGCCACCCTCCCACATGCCATAAAGAATCCGCCGATGCACCGGCTTCAATCCATCTCGCACATCGGGCAGCGCGCGACCGATGATCACCGACATCGCGTAGTCGAGATATGACTTCTTGAGCTCTTCCTCTATGGTCACATGCACCCGGTCGGCGCGGGGCGGAGACGACTGATCGGCCATCTAGATGTCCAGGTTCCGGGCCTCGAGAGCGTTGGCCTCGATAAAGTTGCGGCGGGGTTCTACGGCATCACCCATCAGAATCGTAAAGAGCTCATCGGCCCGGGCGGCATCCTCGACCGTTACCTGTAGGAGACGCCTCGAGTCAGGATCCATGGTGGTTTCCCAGAGTTGGCGCGGGTTCATTTCGCCGAGCCCCTTATATCGTTGGATGTTGAGACCCTTTTTTGCGACCTCGTATACGCGACTGACGAGCTCGCCCAGGCTCGCCAGCGTTTCTCGGTCCCCATTTCGATCGAGATGGAATGGTCCAACGCGGAGCGCTTCAACCTGCGCCAGCTGGTTTCGCGCTCGGCGGTAGTGGCCGCTCGATCCGAGGAGCTGTCCAAGGCGCACCTCTCGGCCGCGCCCATTGGCGCCGACTGAGCAGATGACCTCTGGCACACCGTGTTCTTCGTCGAGCTCGACCCGGGCCTCTTCGTAGCCGAGCTCGCGGAGCTCGGCCGCCAGCGCTTTCGCAAAGCCTTCGCCTCCCGCCCCGCCGTCCCACCCGGCCTCGGTATCGAGCGCGGCCAGAACAAGGTCTTGCGGCCAGCCGCGACGATCGAGGTGTTCGAGACTTTGGTTCCAGTCCTGGGCGGCGAGGATGGCGCGGCGCAGCTCTCGGCCAGCAAGTTCGCGGCCGCTCGTGCCGATCACCAGCCGGAATTCGTCCTCGACGCGGTCGAGAAGGAAACGTGAGAGGTCGCTGTCGTCGCCGAGGTAGGTCTCTTTCTTCTTTCGGCTCACCTTGTAGAGGGGCGGCTGGGCAATAAAGAGATGGCCGCGCTCCACAAGCTCTTGCATCTGTCGATAGAAGAACGTCAGAAGCAGCGTCCGGATATGTGAGCCGTCAACATCAGCATCGGTCATGATGATGATCTTGTGGTACCGGACCTTGAGGGGATCGAACTCGTCCTTGCCGATCCCGGTGCCGAGACACTGGATCAGGGCGCGAATCTCCTCCGACGAAAGCATGCGGTCAAAGCGCGCCTTTTCGACATTGAGGATCTTGCCTCGTAGCGGCAAGATGGCCTGGAAAAGGCGATTGCGCCCCTGTTTGGCGGAGCCCCCCGCGGAATCACCCTCGACGATGAAGATTTCGGAGAGCTCGGGGTCGCGCTCCGAACAGTCCGCGAGCTTGCCGGGCAGGGCCGAGGATTCGAGGGCGCTCTTGCGCCGGGTCAGTTCCCGCGCCTTGCGGGCCGCATCGCGGGCGCGGGCGGCATCGAGACACTTGGAAACGATTCCCTTGGCAACCGCTGGATGTTCTTCAAAGTATGTGGCGAGGCGGTCGTTGATCATCGACTCGACCCAGCTCTTGACGTCTGAAGAGACCAGTTTGTCTTTGGTCTGGCTCGAGAACCGCGGGTCCTGGACGCGAACCGAGATGATCGCCGTCAGCCCCTCCCGCACATCCTCGCCCGAAAAGTTCTCCTTGAGGCCCTTGAGAAGGTTCTGGCTGTGGGCATAGGTGTTGATGGTGCGCGTGAGTGCACCGCGAAAGCCGGACAGGTGGGTGCCGCCGTCGCGGTTGTAGACCGTGTTGGTAAAGGCGATGACGTTCTCATTGTACCCGTCATGCCACTGAAGCGAGACCTCGACGTCTTCGCCGTCGTCGTTGGAGTCGATCAGGTAGATCGGGTCTTCGTGTAAGGGGGCCTTCGACCGGTTGAGGTAGCGGGTGAACTCTGTGAGCCCGCCATCGAAGTGAAACTCCTCCTCGCGGTCACTGCTCTCGTCGGAAAACTTGATATTGACGCCGGAGTTGAGAAAGGCGAGCTCCCGGAGATGACGAATGAGAAGGTCGGGATGGAATTCGAGGACCGAAAAGATTTCGGCATCCGGTTTGAAGCTGATGATCGTCCCGGTGCGGCGTGTGGTGCCGACCTCTTTGAGTGCCTCTGCGGGCACCCCGCGGTAATAGGTCTGTGCCCACACCTTTCCGTCCCGGTGGATCTCGAGACGCAACCACTCAGCGAGGAAATTGACGACGCTGACGCCGACGCCATGGAGGCCGCCCGAGACCTTGTATGAATTGCTATCGAATTTTCCCCCCGCGTGGAGCTCGGTCATTATGACTTCAGCAGCGGATCGTCCGGATTCCTTGTGTGTGTCCACCGGAATGCCGCGGCCATCATCGGTCACCGTCACCGTCTGGTCCGCATGGACGGTCACCGATATCTGCGTACAGTGTCCTGCCTGCGCTTCGTCGATGGCATTGTCCACTACTTCCCAGACCATGTGGTGGAGTCCGGCTATGTCATCGATGTCGCCGATGTACATCCCGGGGCGTTTTCGCACCGCCTCGCGGCCCTTCAGGACCTTGATGTTTTCGGCGGTGTAGTTCTCAGTCATCGTTTGTCGCCTCCTGCGGCGTGCGGGTTCCATTTTCGAGCCTTATGCAACATCCTCGAGGTCCTGCCAGCTCCGCCACACGCTCGCTCGTGCTGGAGAGAAAAAGCTGTCGTTCGTTGCCGAGATGTTCAACCAGGAGCGTCAACGCGGCGCCGTCCAATTCGGCGTCGACATCGTCCACGATGACAGGAAACCGTTCGTTTCGCTCCTTTTCAACCTGTGCCAGGGTGGCGAGTCTCAGCGCTGCTGCCACGCCCTTCGTTTGTCCCGAACTGAGTACATATCGGACGCTCCGACCGGCGGTCTTCAGGCCCAAATCGTGGCGGTGTGGACCATCGCCCGTGAACCCCTGCTGGCGGTCCCGCGTCCGCGTCTCATTATAGCGCTGTCGGTACAGATCTTCCACCTTTTTCGGCCCGTCAGAGGGGCTGCTCCAGGCCTCTGACCGATACTCGATGGTTATCTTTGTTTGGTCCCCGCGAGACAGCTCCCCAAAAACCTCAGCAAACCGCTCGGCAAGGATTTCCGCGCCTCTTGCTCGGGCTTCGATGATCGCGGCTGCAGCCGCTGCGAGAGGAGCTTCCCACGCTTCGATCTCGGCATCAGACGATTGACCCACCAGGGCAGCATTGCGCTGCTGGAGCAGCCGGCGATACGAGCGAAGCTGGTCGAGATGCGCCGGCCGTAGAAGGAAAACAAACCGATCAAGCATTGACCGCCGACCCTCCGGCCCGCCGGTCACCAACTCACGATCTTGAGCTGTGATGGCGAAGACCGGAAAGAGCTGGAGGTATCTCTCGATATCGGCGGTTGCGCCATCGATTAGCAGAGTTCTGGTGATCGGCGAACCGATCTTTACGATCAATTCGAGCCGATGAGTCCGTCCTCCAGATGAGACCGTGCCAACCAGACGAAAACTGCTCTCATTGTGGCGAACCGCTCGGCGTAAACTCGTTGTCCTGAAGGAGCGCAAATTCCCGAGTACGATCATCGCTTCGAGAAGGCTCGTCTTGCCGGCTCCATTCGGTCCAAGGATCGCGTTCGTTGTTTTACCGAAAGTTAATACCTGGCCGGATAGATTGCGGAAATTGCGAACCGAAAGATCAATCAGTTCCACAGCAAACGTACCGTCCTTGCCAGTTTCTGGTTTGCTCGCTTGACGCTGTTATTCGCCACGCGGCTGAATCAGAGCGGGGGACACCATTTTGTGTCGCGCGCCGCGCCTACAAACGCATCGGCATCAGCACGTAGATGTACTCCTCGAGGCGAGGATCGTCTTCGACCGGCACCACCACGCACTGGGTATTACTATCCCGCAGCTGGAGCTCAACAGTTTCGCACTCTAGTGCCTGCAGTACATCGATGAGATAACTGGCATTCAACGCAATTTCCAAGCCATCTCCTTGATAGGTCACGTTGAGTGTCTCTTCTGCGCTGCCCCGCTCATAACCGATTGAAACCAGGGTTAGTTCGCCCCCTGAGTCAAAGCGAAATCTGACACCGCGCGCCTTCTCATGCGCCATCAGGCTGACCCTTCGGAGCGAAGCCAACAGCTCCTTACGGTCGACCCGGGCTCGATTCGGGTTGTCGCGGACGATGACTCGTTCGTATTGTGGAAACCGAAGTTCCACGATCCGCGATACAAGCGTCCGCTCACCCATCAGAAAACCGAGGTGGTTATCACCTGCAGATATCTGTACCTCTTCGTCACCAAATCGCGAAAACTCCGCCAGTAATTTTCGCGGGAAGAGCTGCTGCTCGAAAGGAGCGTCTCCCCCCGGAGCCTTCGCCCTCACCATCGCCAGGCGGTGACCATCGGTGGCCGCAATTTCGATTTCGCCCGGAATCAGCTTCACCAGGGCGCCGTTTAATTGAAACTTTGGATCATCCTTTGTGATCGCAAACGCGACCCGGTCCAACATCAGTTGAAATAGATCCAACGGAAGCGCGTAGTCACCGGCTTGGGGAACCTCAGGTACGGTCGGATACTCCGAAGGATCGGAAACAGCCATTCTGGAGTGGAAACGACCACATTCAATTTCTACCGCATCTCCGTCCTGGCGGAGAGTGAACTCCTCTTCTGGTAAAGAACGAACCAGATTCTGAAACACCTTGCTCTCGAGCGTCGCTCGACCACCTCCGTGGATAGAAGCCGGACACTCCGTGACAATTGTCATGTCGAGATCGGTGGCCACCATCCGCAGACGGTTTTCCTCAGCCTCAACCAAAATGCTCGAAAGTATCGGTATGGTCGTCCGGTGCTCGACGACACCTTGCAGGATGGAGAGCTCCTGAAGGACGAGGTTGCGTTGCAACTTGAGTTCCATCACCCACCCTTTCTTATGACGACGACGTACTTTTCATGCAAAATATAACATGAATCGTCATCGTCGTCGAGCCAGTGGAATCTGCGGAGATTTCTCGTAAATAATTCAAAAAAATAAAGTTAAATGGCTCGCCCGGTTGTGTATTGTGGCTGTGCGAAGCTGTGCCGAATTGTGGAAAACCCCAGCTTTCCGCAGAAGACCACAACCTATCCACACGCCTTCCACAAGTATCGTACACAGGGTCAAACGAAATGTTCTCGAAAGGAGGTCAGGGTGGCATCAAAGTCGGGATTTGATTGGCGCATTTTCTGAACAGAGTCGACAGCGTACATGACAGTCGAATGATGTTTGGAAAAAATCCGACCAATCTCAGGAAAGCTCAGTTCGAGAATGTCGCGGATGAGATACATGGAGACCTGTCTGGGGAGCGCGATGGAACGGCGGTTGGAGCGCCCCTTGAGATCGGCAACTCGAACCCCGTAGTGTTGGGCGACAAAGCGAATGATATCGGATGGTGATGTGGCGCGCTCATCGGGCAGGAGTTCAAAGAGTGCGAGGCGGACAACATCCACCGTGATCTTCGAACTCTTGAGCTGAGCGTACGCTATGGTTCGATTGAGACACCCCTCGAGTTCCCGGACGTTATTCTGAACCCTGCGCGATATGAATAAGACCACGTCTTCAGGGAGTTCGCGGCCGATGGCTCGCGCCTTCTCGCGCAGGATGGCACAGCGGGTTTCGAGGTCTGGCGGTTGGATATCAGCGATCAGACCTTGCAAAAAGCGGGACCGAAGCCGTTCCTCGAGGCCCGGGATGTCGGCCGGCCGAGCATCAGAGGTGAAGACAACCTGTCGGCTGGTGGATTGGAGGGTATTGAAGGTGTGAAAGAATTCCTCCTGGGTTCGTTCCTTGCCAGCGATGAACTGGATATCATCGAGGAGCAGCATGTCGACGCTACGAAAGGTCTGTCGGAAAGCGTCCATCTGCTTTCGGCGGATGCAGTTGATAAGTTCGTTGACGAACTGTTCGGTCGTCATATAGGCGACCTTGAAGCTGGGAGAAATCTCGGCCAGCCGATTGGCTATGGCGTGTAGAAGGTGGGTTTTGCCGAGCCCGGAGCCCCCGTAGAGATACAGTGGATTGTAGGTCTTTCCGGGCTGTTCCGCGACCGCCTCGGCTGCTGCGGCCGCAAACTGGTTCGAGGTTCCTACAATAAACCGATCAAAAGTGAAGCCCGGGTTGTATGGATGGGTGGTGAAGCTCGTCGCCGTGTTGTCTTTCCGCCCCGCGACCGCGACCCCGGGATCCACGGGCACGGCCCATTTGATGAGGATTCGAAACTCTGGACCGAAGTGACTTCGCGCCACGGTCTCGATGTCCCGTAGCAGATGGTCGCGAACCCAATCGCCGACAATCGCGTTTTTCGTGGTCAAGGTGAGGGCGGAGGCCGTCTTCTCGAGGACCGACAGCGGTGCGATCCAGGTTCGATACTCTTCATCACCCATCATCTGCCGGAGATGTGGTTGCAGGTGCTCCCAGCGGTCCATCGAAGTACGCTAACACAAATGGAGGCGAGAAGCTGCCTCGCCCCGATGATGCTTGTGGGGCCCTGACCACCGAAGGGTCCATCACATCCGGGGAGCCTCCAGGCTCGCTTGACACCCATGTCGAGCTACGATATCGTGACGCGCCCGATATTTAGGGAAAAGAGAGATCATGAAGAGAACGTTTCAACCCAACAACCGCAAGCGCAAGAAAACCCACGGATTCCGGGTTCGCATGCGCACCCGGGGCGGCCGTAGTGTGCTCCGCGCGCGTCGCCGCAAGGGGCGCAAGCGGGTTGCTGTCTGAGCAGCGCTTCCATTTCCCAGCAAAGGCTCGGCTCAAGCGAAGGGCCGATTTTCAAAGGGTATACAAGGATGGCGCCCGGGCTGCCGGGCGGCACGTGGTGGTTTTTCTCATGCGAGCGGAGGCACACGAAGGAAGGTTCGGCGTGACGGCCTCACGTCGCGTCGGTGGTGCGGTTGTGCGCTCGCGCTGTAAAAGGCGGCTGCGAGAGCTATACCGAACCCACCGGCACGAATTCGACGGCTTTCCCGCCGACACTGTGATCAACGCACGGCGGAGCTGTGCGTCGGCGCCGTGGTCAGAGCTCGAGCAGGATTTCCTGGCGAGTGTTCACCGTGCGCTGAAAATAGCCACACAAGAATCGCGCCCAGGATAGGGCGCGGGGAAGACGACGAGCGGATGGAGAAAAGACTACTCCTGGCCTTTGTGTTGTCGGCGGCGATTCTCCTGGCGTGGTCGGTGATCTTCCCACCCCCGCAGCGACAGCAACCGACGCCGCCGGACGCGGCCGGCCCGCGAGCAACGCCGGAGGCCACGGCGCCGGTGGCGGGACTCCCGAGTGGCGCTGATGAGGGCGGTGATGTCGCCGAGGCCATCGTGGAGAGTGACGAGATCGTGGGCGCTACGATCGAAGAGACGGTGGAGTTCGCCAACGCCAAGATCGCTGTTGTGCTCACCAATCGCGGTGCGGCGGTGTCGTCCTACCGACTCTTGGGCTATGACGACGATGACGGCCAGCCGCTTGATCTTATTCAGACCGTGCCGCTCTCCGAGAGCAGTCGCCCCTTGCAGTTGATTACCGCCGACGGCCCCGACAACGCCCTGTATGAGGTGGAACGGATTGATGGGGCGGTGTTCTTTCGCTGGGCGGATGGTGCCGGGAGCTCGGTGACCAAACGAGTGGCGCTCTCGGAATCGGGTTACGGGCTCGATGTGGCGATTACGGCGACCGGCACGAGGGCAGGATCGCCGATCAGCATCGGTACGGGCATGCGGGATCTCGGCGAGACCGAACGCAACAGCCGTCTCGCCCTGTGGGGCGAAGGTGTCACCCTGGCGGACGGGGAAATCACCCGTTTCAAGCGGCGCAAGGTCGAGGAACGAAGAGTCCTCTCTGCGGGCGCGCTCAGTTTTGCGGGTTTCGAGGATGCCTATTTCCTCAATGTGTTGCGCCCCGATGGCGGCGTCTCCGAGGTTCGAATCGATCCTCTCGAATTCACCCTCGACGAGGAGGCACAACGCGTCCTACAGATTTCGGTCGTTCCGAGCCAGGGCCAGCTGCGTGGCGAGCTGCTCGGGGCACCCAAGGAGTACGACCTCCTGCAGTCAATCAACCAGGGAGTGGAAAAAACCCTCACCTTTGGGTGGTTTCTGACACCAATCGCGGTGTTCTTTCTGAAGGCGCTTCGTTGGATCTACGGCCTCGTCGGCAACTGGGGTGTGGCCATCATCCTCCTGACGCTCGGTATTCGGATCGTACTCTTCCCCCTCATGCACACATCGACGGTGTCGATGCGCAAGATGGCCAAGGTCCAGCCCAAGGTCAAGGAGATCCAGGCGAAGCACAAAAAGAAAAAGTCCGACCCCCAGGCCAGGGCCAAGATGAACCAGGAGATGATGGCCCTTTATAAGCAGGAGGGCGTAAACCCGATGGCGGGGTGTTTGCCGCTGCTGGTTCAGATGCCGCTGCTGTTCGCCTTGTACCAGCTGTTTTTGAAAGCGATCGAGCTCCGGCATGCGCCGTTCATCTGGTGGATCACCGATCTTTCGGCGAAAGACCCGCTCTATGTGACACCGGTCCTCATGACGGCGACGATGTGGCTCCAACAGCGCCTCGCACCGCAGGCCGGCGACCCCCA
Organism: Candidatus Sulfomarinibacter kjeldsenii; assembly: GCA_014764485.1. Lineage (GTDB taxonomy): Bacteria > Acidobacteriota > Thermoanaerobaculia > Thermoanaerobaculales > Sulfomarinibacteraceae > Sulfomarinibacter > Sulfomarinibacter kjeldsenii. Next base: position 35,607 of record JACXWA010000109.1, on the reverse strand, counting down.
ACAACAGCGGTTGATGCGAATGATGCCGCTGATTTTTGGCATCATGTTTCTCCAGTTTCCGTCAGGCCTCGTCCTGTACTGGCTCGCCAACAACGTGATCACGATCATCCAACAGGAGATCACCCTCCACATCGTCGGTGAGCGCAAAAGGGGCGGTGGCGGCGCGAAGAAAAAGGCGCGGAAGGACGGGAAGGCATGAATAAACCCAAGAGCTTTCAGGGGGGCTCTCTCGACGAGGCCTTGAGTGCAGCTTGCAGCGGTCTCAACTCGCGGCTCGAGGAACTCCACTATGACGTGGTAACCGGCGAGGGGGCGGAGGTCGTGGTCGAGGCTGAGGTCGATCCCGTTGCCGTTCTCGGGCTCTTTTTGTCGGAGTCTTTTCGCGCTGGAGATCTCGAGATCACCGCACACCTGGCCGACCGCGAAGAAGCCCTGGAGAGTGAACTTCAAGGTGGGGACCTTCATCTCCTGACGGCCTCGGGTGGCCGTGGCCTCGATGCCCTCCAGTATCTATGTAACCGAATTCTGAATCGGCGCCTCACAGATCACCGCCCGGTGCATCTCGACTGTGATGGTTTCAAGGAGCGCCGCGCACACAAGCTTCAGGAACGGGCCGAGGCGGCGGCTGATGAGGCCCTTCGTCGTGGCGCACCGGTGACGCTCGGCCCGCTGACTCCGGCCGCAAGACGCGAAATCCACCTCGCGCTTGCCGACGATCCCGGGGTCGAGACGGACTCCGATGGTGAAGGCTTCCTCAAACGGATTGTCATCCGACCTCGCCGGCGGCGTTGACACCATCGTCGCCCGGGCGACGCCGGCGGGCCGCGGGGCGCTGGCGCTGATACGCGTCAGCGGCGCGCAGGCCCCGGAGTGCGCGGCGCGGGTCTGCCCGGACCTCCGATTTGGAGCCGGCTGGAAAGCGACCCTCACCACCGTTCTCGATTCCGAGGGTGAGCCCCTTGAGCGCGCAGTGGTGACTTCATTCCCCGGGCCGCGCTCATTCACCGGAGAGGACATGTTGGAGGTCGCAGTTCACGGTTCGCCGTTTTTGGTCGAGGCCGTTATCGAAGCGTTTGTCGCCGCGGGGGCGCGGTTGGCCGGGGCCGGCGAGTTCACCCGACGAGCCGTAGCCAACGGCAAACTGGACCTAGTTCAAGCCGAGGCGATCCGCGACCTGGTTGCCGCGGACACAGCTTCGCAGCACCGTAACGCGAGACAACAGCTCGCGGGAGCGCTCTCCGTGCAGTTCAGAGAGCTGCGCGCCACGCTCGTCACGCTTCTCGCCACCATCGAGGCATCGCTTGACTATGAGGCCCAGGGCGTCGTGGTTCCTGCCGGCGAGATGGCGGCCCAGCGGGAAGAATGTCGCCGCCAATTGGCGGCCCTGTTGGCAACCGCCAGCGCCGGCGAGCGCCTGAGGGAGGGGATGCGACTCGTGATTTTGGGCTCGCCGAATTCTGGCAAATCTACTCTTTTCAACTATTTAGCCGGAACAGAAAGGGCAATCGTCTCTCCTCGTCCGGGAACCACTCGAGACCTCGTCGAGACAGGGCTCGACTTGGGTGGCGTGCGGATTGTAGTGCAGGACACGGCTGGTCTGCGGGTCGGTGGCGACGAGATTGAAGCAGAGGGGCACCGTCGTGCACAGGCTGCCGCGGCGGCGGCCGACCTTGCGGTCGTGCTCTGGGCGGTGGATGCCGGGATCGACGCCGACCTTGCGGCGGAGGCCGCAAACCTGCCGGCGATTCGAGTCCGCTCGAAAATCGACCTCGCCCCCGGGGAAAAGGTCCCCGATGGTTGGCTTGGCATTTCCTGTCACAGCGGAGAGGGCCTCGAAGATTTTCGGCACGAACTTCTGCGGCGGATCTTGGGTGAGGTGCCGGACCTCGGGGGCGCCGTGGCCATAGCCGCGCGGCACCGTCGCGCCCTGGGGGTGGCGGCCTCAGAACTCGAAGCCTGTGATGTCGAGCGTCCGGACACCGCCGCGGAAAATGTTCGCTGGGCGCTACGGGCAGTCGACGAGCTGATCGGGGAGGTTTCGACCGATGACGTGCTGGACGAGATCTATGGCTCGTTCTGCATCGGAAAATAACGATGTCGAGAGCAGATGTCGTGATTGTGGGCGCCGGACATGCGGGCTGTGAGGCCGCCGCCGCCGCCGCCCGGATGGGGGCGGCGGTGACGCTGGTGACCCTCGATCGTCGAACGATCGCGCAGATGCCGTGCAATCCGGCAATCGGAGGTATCGGCAAGGGCCACCTCGTGGCCGAGATCGATGCCCTGGGCGGTCTCCAGGGGTGGGCCGCGGACCGCGCCGGTATCCAATTCAAGACACTCAACCGATCGCGCGGCCCGGCCGTTTGGGGTCCGCGGGCGCAGTGTGACAAGGCTGTGTATCAGCGGAGCATTCGGCGGGTGGTCGAGAGACTCCGCGGAGTGACGCTGGTCGAGGCGGAGGTCTCGGGGTTGATGATCGAGGCGGGGCGGGCTTCCGGGGTGATCCTTCAAGGCGGAGAGCGTCTCGAGGCGGGGGCGGTCATTCTCACAACCGGCACGTTTCTTGGCGGCCTGCTTCACACGGGCGAGGAACAACGTCCCGGAGGCCGCCACGGTGAGCGCGCAAGCACAACGCTCGGAAAGTCGCTCGCGGGTGCGGGGCTGGAACTGCGGAGGTTCAAGACCGGAACTCCGCCGCGGCTGGATCGTTCGAGCATCGATTTCGACCAACTCGAGGTGCAGAATGGCGACCTCCGGCCGCGGCCGTTTTCGTGGCGCACCCGGGCCGTGCGCAACCGCGGTGTTTGCTGGGTCACCCGAACTCCTCCCGATGTCCAAACGATCATAAACGACAACCTCCACCGGTCGCCGTTGCTCTCAGGCGCCATTGCCGGCATCGGCCCGCGCTACTGCCCCTCGATCGAAGACAAGGTCGTCCGCTTTCCTCACCACCAACAACACACCGTGTTTCTCGAGCCCGAGGGGATTGATTCAAACAGCATTTACGTCAACGGTCTCTCCACCAGCCTGCCCCAGGATGTTCAGGAGGCGGTGGTGCACAGGGTGCCCGGGCTCGAGCGGGCGGAGTTCCTGCGCTACGGGTACGCCGTCGAGTACGATGTCGTGGCACCGCTTCAGGTGGGGGCCAACCTCGAGTGCTCGTCGATTCCGGGACTTTTCCTTGCCGGTCAACTTCTCGGCACGTCGGGCTACGAGGAGGCCGCTGGGCTCGGCCTTCTTGCGGGCATCAATGCCGCCGCGGCTCTTCGAGACGAGGCCCCGCTTATTCCGGGGCGCGAGGAGGCCTATCTTGGGGTGTTGGTCGATGATGTCTGCGGTCGAGACCACCGCGAGCCGTACCGCATGTTTACTTCGCGGGCCGAGCACCGATTGTTGCTTGGCGTTGATACGGCGCGAGAGCGGATGATGGAGGACGGCCGCCGGCTTGGGCTGGTTCGAGAGACGGCGTTTCACGTGGAACGCACACGATGGCGCCGCCGACGGGCCGCGGCGGCGGCGCTCGAAGGGGCCCGCCTGACGCCGACCGTTGCGACCCGCGCAGAGGTTTTTGAGAAAGCGGGCATCGAGCTCTCGGCGCCGACAACCTGGGCCACGATACTGCGCCGCCAAGACGTCGATGCCGAGAGGGTGGCAGCCACGCTGTCGGATCTGTCCGGCCTCGATGCCGAGGACAGGAGGATTGTCATCGGCCGCCTGCGCTATGACGGATATTTGGCCCGTCAGGAGCGGGAGCGCGAGCGGCTGCACCGACTGCGTCACGTCGAGATCCCCCCCGACCTCAATACATCGGCTATTCCGGGCCTTTCTCGCGAGGTTGCAGAGGCCCTCGGCCGGGAGCGGCCCCGGACCCTGGCGGACGCGGAACGGGTGCCCGGGATGACCCCGGCGGCGATGGCGCTTCTCGCTGGCCTGCTAGCGCGCCGCGGAGGACGGCGGTGAGTGGCGGGGTGGATTATTCAGGTCTTCTTGCCGCCCACGTTGGGGGGGCGGCGCTACGGCGGTTGGTTTGCTATGCGGGGCTGCTAGAGCGCTGGTCCGAACGACACAATCTGGTGTGCTTTTCGAGTCGTGAGGAGCTCGTGGAGCGCCACATTCTCGATTCGCTGGCGGCGGCCCCGCTTCTTGAGGGCAGCGGCCGCCTGCTGGATATCGGGAGCGGGGCGGGGTTGCCGGGCGTGCCCCTTCTGGCCGTTCGACCGCTGTGGAGCGGCGTGCTGCTTGAGCCGCGCCAGAAGCGCTGGGCGTTTCTCCGGACCGCGGTTCGCGAGCTCCAACTCGCGGCGGATGTTGCGTGTTCGCGGTACCAGGACCTTGGCGATTGTCTCCCCTTTGATGTCATCACAATCCGCGCGGTTGGCGACCACAAAGCGCTTCTCGGGTGGGCGCGCGGCCGGCTGGCCGCCGACGGAGAGGTCGTGATATGGACCACGGTCGACGGCGTGGCCGCGCTCGAAGCCGTAGCGGGGTGGCGTGTGTTAAGCTCGCGACTATCCGGCCTCGATTGCGGCCGGTTGGCTCGGCTGCAACCATGTTTCACGTGAAACCGCGACATTTTTCATTCTTTGACGATGGCCTCCCGGGCCGCGTTTCTCCCCAACTTTCCGCGTTGGTTGGAGGGCTGCTGCTTTTTGCAACTGATGTGGTGCGGCGGGGGCGGTTGTCGAAATGAAGGCGCGGGTCGTGGCGGTGGCCAATCAAAAGGGTGGGGTGGGAAAAACCACTACCGCCATCAGCCTCGGGGCGACCCTGGCGGCCTACGAACGGCAGACCCTGCTGGTCGATCTCGATCCACAGTCCAACTGCAGCTCCGGGCTGGGTTTTCGAGACAACGGCGAACAACCAACGTCTTACGACCTTGTGCTCGGCGGGGCGACGGTCGAAACGGCCGCCCGGCCGTCCGAGTTCCCGCATCTCGCCTTGGTCCCGGCGACCCCACACCTGGCCGGAGCGGAGATTGACCTCGTGGGCATGGTTGGCCGGGAATTCCGCCTTCGTGATGCGCTTGCGGGCGACGCCACAGGCCAATATGACTTTGTTTTTGTCGATTGTCCGCCCTCGCTGGGTCTTCTGACCATCAATGCCCTTGCCGCCGCTGACGGGCTTCTCGTTCCCATCCAGTGCGAGTACTTCGCCATGGAGGGGGTGTCGATGCTAATGTCAACGGTCGACGAAGTGCGTCGGTTCCTCAACCCGGGGCTGACCATCGACGGCATCCTCCTCACGATGTATGACGAACGTACCAACCTCGCGCAGCAAGTGGCGGATGAGGTGCGCAGTGTCTTCGGCGACCTGGTCTTCGAGACGCAGGTGCCGCGCAACGTGCGCCTGGCGGAAGCGCCCTCCTTTGGCCGGCCGATCCATGCCTATGACTTACGGAGCCGCGGCTCACAGGCCTACCTGGAGCTCGGCCGCGAATACCTGCTTCGGAGGGAGAGCGCTTATGTCCGCTAAACAGGCGCTGGGCCGAGGCCTCAAGGCTCTCATTCCCGACACCCCGCGCGCCCGGGCGGGGTTTGCAGAAATACCGATCGATCGCCTTCGCCCGAATCCTCACCAACCGCGCTACCACTTCGACCAGGAGGCGCTCGAAGAGTTGGCCGCCTCGATAAGGCTGCACGGAATATTGCAGCCTCTGTTGGTGAGCGAAGACCCCCCGGATCGCTACCTCCTGATCACCGGCGAGCGGCGCTGGCGCGCCGCCCGCTTGGCCGGCCTGGCTACGGTACCGGCGGTGATCCGCGAACGTATCGAGGAAGATCAACAGCTCGAGTTGGCGCTGGTCGAAAACCTGCAGCGGCGGGACCTGACGCCGCTCGAAGAATCTCGCGCCTTCGAGCAGCTGCGAGCAGGTCTCGGTCTCTCCCAACAAGAAATCGCAAATCGGGTTGGGATGGATCGCAGCACGGTCGCGAACTCACTGCGTTTACTGAAGTTACCTCCAGAGGTCCAGGAGATGGTTGAGCGGGGCGAGCTTTCGGCGGGCCACGGGCGGGCGTTGCTCGCCTTCACCGACGACGCGGAACGCTGCGAGTGGGCTCGTCGCGCAGCAGCGACAGGGTTGTCGGTCCGCGCGCTTGAAGGGGCAGCTGCCGAAGCGCGTGATGAGGCGAAGCCGGGGAATCGTGGGGAGCCAGGCAGGCGACCGAAGCCTCGTGACCCCAACCTTAGCGCTGCAGAGGAAAAATTGGCGTTGCACCTTGGTGCTTCGGTAGAGATCAGGTCGCGCCGGCGCGGCGGCACTATCGTTATTGCATGCAACGAACACGACGAGTTGATGCGAGTGTTTGAACTCTTGATGGGGGGTAAGTGATGGCCCGAGGAGCAGAGTCGCTCAACGGTTTCGTCGACTCGGGGTGCACGATCCGCGGTGAGCTCGAGTTTTCCAGCTATTTTCGGGTGGATGGGAGGATCGAGGGCACCGTGCGTTCACGGTCCGAGCTCGTAGTCGGCGAGGGCGGTGTGGTTGAGGGTGAAGTCGAAGTCGCACGCTGTATCGTCGGCGGCGAGGTCCGCGGCACCATCCGAGCCGCTGAGCAGGTCTTGCTCCATGCGGGTGCCAAGGTTTGGGCAGACATCCACACCCCGGCCCTGGTGATGGAGGACGGCGCCTTTCTCGAGGGCTCGGTGACGATGGATTCACAGGAAGTGAAAAAAAACACAAACAAAGCACCATCGGCATCTTGACCGTGGTCTGAGGATTTGTTAGCTTGAACCGCCTCGTGCTGAGCGCGCGCTGAGCATGGGAGCGGATCGAGCCGGGAGCGGCCGATGTCCCCACCAGATTTGTCGTTGATCCTTATCATGGTCTGCTTCTGGGCGACCCTGTGGATCGTCCACCGCTTTCTGATCCGCCCAGTAGGCACAGTCATGGGCGAACGCGGCCGCCGTATTGATGACGCCCAACAGGAATGGTCGGCAAAAAACGAGGAGTATTTGGCGGCCGTTTCCCGCGTTGAGGAAGAAGTCTCTACCGCCGCCAGGGAGGCGGCCAGGGTTCGCGCCGATGCCCGTCAACACGCTATGGACGAACGACAATCGGCGCTTGACCAGGCCCGCGCGCGAGCCGATGAGCGTCTTTTGGGGGTCCTCGACACCCTTGAAAAGGATGCCGAAAATGCTCGCTCCGATCTCCGGGCTCGTGCTGAGGATCTGGCCCGGCTGCTCGCGAGTCGCTTGCTTGGGCGGGAGCTCGGATGATGAAAACAATCGTCGGGTGGGCGCTAGTCTTCATCGTCGCGTTGGTCTTCGCGCTTTTGGTTGACAAAGGCGTCAAGCACGCCGGGATCCCAGACTACATCTGGCTTTCCCTCAATCTGACCGTCTTCCTTTACATCCTTCAGCGATACGTCGGGCGCCCAATGGGGGCGTTTCTCGAAACCCGTCGCGAGGGCATCGCCGAAGAGCTGCAGAATGCACGACGGCAACTCGAAGAGGCCGACCGCCTGCAGGCTGAGGTTTCGAAACGCCTCGCGGATGTCGAAGACGAGGTTGCGGAGCTCAAGGAGCGGGCGGCCGCGGATGGTGATGCAGAGGCGGGCAGAATTTCGGAGCAGACAAAAATCGACGAGGAACGTTTCCTGCGCCGTGTTGATGAGGAAATTACTCGCCGTCAAGCAGAGACCCGCGCACAGTTGGCGCAGGACACCGCTGATTTGACCGCGCAACTCGCCCGCGACGTTCTCGATCGGGAAATGACGAATGAGGACCGCCAGCGGGTGCTCGAGCGAAGTCTCGATGCAATGAAGTCTCTCGAGGGCAAGGAGTAGAAATGGGGCGATTCCGAGCGTTTCCCTACGCAAAGGCCCTGCTTACCGTTGTTCAGAAGGAGGCCCCGGGTCGCGCCGAAGAGATTGCTGACGAACTCGATGGCGTGGCGGGGGCGCTGAAGGCGGTGCCGGACTTCCACCGCGTTCTGGTGACGCCGATGGTTTCCGTCGAGGCCAAAACCAAGATCCTCGATGCCGTCCTCGATTCGCTCGAGATCGGTGAGCCGACGCGGCGCTTTCTGCATGTGGTGCAACACCACTATCGGATGCAGCACATGACCGACATCGCGACCGAGTTTCGGGCGCTTGTCGATCAGAGTCTCGGTCGTGCCCGTGCCCGCGTCGAGACCGCGATTGAGCTCGATGAAGGCTCGCGTCGCAGGCTGGTCGACGCGATTTCAGCTTTCGAGGGAGCCGACGTGGTTGCCGACTTCGAAGCCAACCGGGAGCTCCTTGGAGGCTTCAAGCTGCAGGTAGGTTCGCGGGTCTTTGACGGCTCGCTGGCAGGAGAACTGGACCGCTTGAGCAAAGAGATCGAGATCGAACAGGGGTAAAACATGCAGATCAAAGCCGCTGAGATTGCGGACATCATCCGCCGCCAAATCGAAGGATTCGAAACCTCCATCGACATGTCTGAGGTCGGAACCGTCATCTCCGTTGGAGATGGCATCGCCCGAATCTACGGCCTTGATGGCGTCATGGCGGGCGAGCTTATCGAGCTCCCGCACGACGTTTTCGGTCTTGCGATGAACCTCGAGGATGACAACGTCGGTTGCGTGCTCATGGGTGAGGTCCACCTCGTTCAGGAGGGTGATGAGGCCAAGCGTACAAAGCGCATCCTCGATATTCCGGTGGGTCCAGGAATGGTCGGTCGAGTTGTCGATCCCCTTGGGCGGCCGCTCGATGGCAAGGGCCCTGTGGACTCGGTGGAAAACTACCCGCTCGAGCGTACGGCGCCCGGCGTTGTCGCCCGCCAGGGCGTGAAGGAACCAATGCAGACTGGCATCATGGCGATCGACGCCATGATCCCAATCGGCCGCGGTCAGCGCGAGCTCATCATCGGTGACCGCCAGACCGGAAAAACCGCCATTATTCTCGACTCGATCATCAACCAGAAGGGCACCGGCAACATCTGTGTCTACGTGGCGATCGGCCAGAAGGCCTCGACCGTCGCGCAGGTGGTCTCCATCCTCGAGAAATACGACGCCATGGACCACACGATTATCGTCGCAGCGACCGCCTCGGAGCCTGCGCCACTGCAGTATCTGGCGCCATACGCCGGCGCGGCGCTGGGTGAGTACTTCCTGTACAACGGGGGACACGCGGTTTGCTTCTACGATGATCTCACCAAGCATGCGCAGGCATATCGAGAAATCTCGCTCCTCCTGCGCCGCCCGCCCGGACGCGAGGCATATCCGGGCGACGTCTTCTATCTCCACTCGCGGCTTCTCGAGCGCGCTGCAAAGCTCAACAATGAACTCGGCGGCGGCAGCCTGACCGCCCTGCCGGTGATCGAAACGCAAATGGGTGATCTCTCGGCCTACATCCCAACCAATGTCATCTCGATCACTGATGGTCAAATCTTCCTCGAGTCGGATCTCTTCTTTGCCGGCCAGCGTCCGGCGGTCAACGTTGGACTGTCGGTCAGCCGGGTCGGCGGTAACGCCCAGATCAAGGCGATGAAATCGATCGCCGGCTCCCTCCGGCTCAACCTCGCCCAGTTCCGCGAGCTTGCCGCATTTGCCCAGTTCGGGTCCGATCTCGACAAGGCGACACAGCGCCAGTTGGCCCGAGGCGAACGCCTGATGGAAATCCTGAAACAGGGACAGTACCGGCCGATCGCCGTGGAACTGCAGATCGTCTCGATCTACGGTGGCACCAAAGGCCTTTTCGATGGCCTCAAGGTCTCGGCAGTTGGCGCAATCCAGCCCAGCCTTCACCGCTATGCGCAGGACAACGGCGCCGAAACCCTGGAGCGAATCATCAGCACGGGAGTCCTCGATGAGCAGACCGAGGAGGAGCTGACGAAGTTGATCACGTCGGCCGTGGACGTCTTCATGAAGGAGAATCCGGAGGCCGCCCTTGCCTAATACCAGGGATCTCGTCCGGCGGATCCAGTCCGTCAAGGGAACGCAGCAGATCACCAAGGCCATGAAGATGGTCGCGGCGGCGAAGTTGCGGCGAGCCCAGACGGCGATCTCAGAGGCGAAACCCTGGGCCGAGACCCTTTCGAAAGTTCTGGCCAACGTTGCCGCGCGCACCGAGTTCAGCCATCCTCTCCTCGAAGACCATGAGGGCGAGAGAACATGGGTCGTTGTCGTCTCCTCGGACAAAGGACTGTGCGGGTCCTTCAACACGAACATCGTGCGCGCCGTTGAAAAAGACCTATTGGCCGACCGGTGGCCCGATGTCGAGTTGGCGGTGGTCGGCAAGAAAGCCTCCGACTACTTCCGGTCGCGACGGTGGAACCTTGTCGTTGAAGATCGCGAAACCATGTCGGCGCCGACAGCTGAGGCCGGCCCCCGGCTCGGCAAACGATTTGTCGAGGCCTTTACCTCCGGCGAAGTCGATTCCGTATGGCTGGTTTACAACAGCTTCGTCAACATGATCCGCCAAGACATCATCGTTGACCGCCTACTGCCGATCGAACCGCCGGCGGTTGCCGATGAAGACCAAGACGATTCGCAGGTCGACTACCTCTACGAGCCGGATGCGCGGGCCTTGCTCGCCGAGCTCTTGCCGCGCCACGTTGAAACCCAGGTCCAGCGGGCGATTTTCGACTCGGCGGCAGCCGAGCAGGCGTCCCGCATGACCTCGATGGATGCGGCGACCCGCAATGCGGGCGACATGATCGATGCCCTGACGTTGCTCTACAACCGCACGCGTCAAGCGGCTATCACCAAGGAACTGATCGAGATCGTCTCCGGCGCTCAAGCGCTCGAGGGATAGGGAGTCGTGAATCTATGAGCCAGCAAGTCAACGGACACGTGGTCCAGGTCATCGGCCCGGTGGTGGACGTGGAGTTCCCCGAGAAGCACCTCCCGGCGATTTTGAATGCCGTCAAGATCGTTGATGACGGCAAAATGGGTGTGGTGCCGATCGACGTCACCTGTGAGGTGGCGCAGCATCTCGGTGAGAGCCGCGCCCGCTGCATCGCCATGGAGCCGACCGACGGCATGGTTCGCGGCATGGCAGCCGCCGACCTCGGTGAGCCGATCTCGGTGCCGGTCGGCAAGCAGACCCTCGGCCGGGTCCTCGGTGTTCTCGGCGAGCCGGTTGACGGAAAAGGTCCGGTCGAGACCGACCAGCGCTTGCCGATCCACCGTGAAGCGCCGCCGCTGGTCGACCTATCCACCGAAAGTGAGATGTTCGAAACCGGCATCAAGGTGGTGGATCTCCTCGAGCCTTACACCAAGGGCGGGAAGACCGGCCTGTTTGGCGGCGCCGGTGTCGGCAAGACCGTCATCATCATGGAGCTGATCAACAACGTGGCGCTCCAACACGGAGGGTTCTCGGTCTTTGCCGGTGTCGGCGAACGCACGCGTGAGGGCAACGACCTCTGGGTCGAGATGACCGAGGCCGGGGTCATCGACCCCGACAGCTGGGAGAATTCGAAAGTCGCCCTGATCTACGGTCAGATGACCGAACCTCCGGGTGCGCGCCTCCGGGTCGGTCTCACCGGCCTCACGGTGGCGGAGCATTTCCGCGACTCCGAGGGCCAGGATGTTCTCCTCTTTATCGATAATATTTTCCGCTTCACACAGGCCGGTTCCGAGGTCTCCGCGCTGCTTGGCCGGATGCCTTCCGCGGTCGGCTACCAGCCCAACCTCGCCACCGAGATGGGTGAGCTTCAGGAGCGCATCACCTCGACCAAGAAGGGTTCGGTGACTTCGGTGCAGGCGATCTATGTGCCCGCCGACGACCTCTCGGACCCGGCGCCGGCGGCGGCCTTTGCCCACCTCGATGCGACGTCGGTCCTGTCGCGGCAAATCTCCGAGCTCGGTATCTACCCGGCGGTGGATCCGCTCGCCTCGACGTCGCGCATCCTCGATCCCACCATTGTCGGCGAAGAGCACTACATGGTGGCCCGCGAGGTCCAGCGGATCCTTCAGCGCCTCAAAGATCTCCAGGACATCATTGCGATTCTCGGCATCGACGAGCTGTCTGAGGAAGACCGGCTGAGTGTCGCGAGGGCACGCAAGATCCAGCGTTTCCTTTCACAGCCATTTTTCGTCGCAGAGCAGTTCACTGGCATGAAGGGTCGCTACGTCAAGGTCGAAGACACCATCGCCGGCTTCAAGGCCCTGTGCGCCGGTGAGTACGACCACCTGCCGGAGCAGGCCTTCCTCTACGTAGGTGGCATCGAAGAGGCGGTCGAGAAGGCCGAAAAGATGGCGGCGGAGTCCTGATGGCCGAGACGCTGCGGCTCGAGGTCGTCACACCATCCCGCCGGGTTTTGGAGAGCCGGGCCTCCGAGGTTAGGGTCCCCGGGGTACTCGGCGAGCTCGGCGTTCTTCCCGGCCACACGCCGCTGCTGACATCTCTCGGCACCGGCGAAGTGAGCTGGATCGATGGTGATACGACCGGGCGCCTGGTCGTCCAGGGTGGTTTTGCGGAGATTCAACCCGACACGGTGACCGTTCTCGCCTCGATTGCCGAAACCGTTGACGAGATCGACGTCGAGACCGCGCGCACGACCCTTGCCGAGGCCCAGGAAAAACTGAAAACCGTGGATGCCGATGACTTTGACGAGGTCGACAACCTGGTGAGACTGGCTGAGGCCCGGATCAGCGCCGCTGCTGGCGGCGGCGCCTGAGCCCACGGAGCGTTACGAGACGAGGCGACGGGACCTACTGATACTCGGCGCCAAGAAGTACGCTGACGATGATCGCGGCAACCGCGGCCGGTGCCGCAAACCGGATCAGAAAGAGCCATACCGGGTATAACCGGGCCAGCGTTCCATGACCCTCCTCGAGCTCCTTCCGGGTCTCCCCGGTGGTCAGAATCCAGCCAACGAAGAGCGCAATCAGGAGGCCGCCGACCGGTAAAAACCAGTTGCTGGCCATGTAGTCAAGGGTGCCGAATACGCCGCCAGTTGATGGCCGTCCGATGAAATTGATATTCGACAGGGCGGCGTTGCCCCCCATACTGACCGCGCTGAGGATGCCAAAAACAAAAATTGCCGAACCGGTCGTCAGCGCGGCGCGTCGCCGCCCCCACCCAAGCTCGTCGATGGCGTAGCTGGAGACAACCTCCAACAGGCTGATCGTACTGGTCAGTGCCGCAAAGGCCACCAGCAGATAAAACAGAGCACTCACAACAGCGCCGCCGGGTAGCTGGAAGAACACGACCGGCACGGTGGTGAAAAGGATGGTCGAGCTCTTTGTGACCTCGAAGTCATAACTGAAGATGATCGAGAACATGATGATGCACGCCATGATCGCGATCAGGGTGTCGAGGACACAGATGGTCAACGCGGCACGAGGAATCGAGTCGCGCTTCCGCATGTAGCTGCCATACGTGAGCATCGTGCCCATGCCGAGACTCAGGGTGAAGAAGCTGTGGCCGAGCGCCTCGAGAACGCCGCCCGCGGTCAACTCGCTGAAGTTCGGTCGAAAGAGGAAGCCGATCGCTTGCTTGAATCCGGGGGTCCAGATGGAGTAGATCACAAGCATGACAAGGATTGACAGCAGAATCGGCATCAGGAACCTGGCAGTTCGCTCAATGCCCTTGCCGACGCCGAAGAAGACAACGCCTATGGTCGCACCCATGAAGAGGGAGTGGCACAAGATCTGCTGGTACGGGTTTGCGAGAAACTCTCCAAAGAAAGACTGGAGCGCCTCGGGGTGATGGGCGAGAGCGCCCAATTCGCCCGATACAGCCATCAGGATGTAGCGGAGGGTCCAACCCGCAATTACGCAGTAATAGGAGAGAATAATAAACCCGGTCATCACACCAAGAAATCCAACCCCCATCCACGCGCGGCCCCCGGGCTTCCCCTGGACCAACACGCGGAATGCGCCGACGGGGTTCCTTTGGCTCTTCCGGCCGATCAGAACCTCCGCGACCATGATGGGAACCCCGACCACGGCGATCGCCGCGAGATACACGAGCACGAATGCGCCGCCGTTGTTCTCGAAGGTGATATATGGAAACTTCCAAAGGTTACCAAGTCCGATGGCGCTGCCAGCCGCTGCAAGAATGAATCCCAGGTGACCGCTCCACTGCGCACGCTGCTTCGACATTCACCCTCCCCGTCTTTCACTCGCTGCGAACGGTAACGAGATCAGGGCACAGGTGTCAAATGCGGATATCATACCGGTCGATTGATATTGCCTTTGCGCGCTACTTCCGCTAGACTCCCCGCCCGTCGGGGCGTAGCTCAGTCTGGTAGAGCGCACGGTTCGGGACCGTGAGGCCGGTGGTTCAAGTCCACTCGCCCCGACCAACTCCACTGCTCAATGTTGGCGCGCCGTTTGGCGCGCCATTTTGCAGTCTCTTTGTGAAATCTAGTGAGATGTGCCCACCGGATTGACTTACGCCTTATTATCACCTATTGTCGGTGTGGGGAGGACAACGATGACGTACCTCACCGAGCGCCAGCGGGACGTGCTCAACTTCATCTCCAAGCGAATCGAGACCGAAGGGCTGGCGCCGACTCTACAGGAAATTGCCGATTCTTTTGGATTTCGAAGCACCGCCAGCGCGCAGAAACACGTAGCCCACCTTGAGCGCAAGGGGTTCCTCCGGCGCGAAAAACACCAGAAGCGGGGCCTGGTCCTGCCGGATTCTCCTCCAAATCCGGGAGTGGCGGTGGAATTACCGCTGTTTGGTGTGGTCGCCGCGGGCGCACCCATCGAATCGTTCGCCGGTGATGAGCGGATCTTCGTGCCTGCCGATTTTCTGCGCACTGGGGATCACTACGTCTTGCGGGTGCGCGGCGATTCGATGATTGGTGATGGAGTCCACGATGGTGACCTCGTCGTCGTCCAGCGAAACGAGAGCGTTACGGACGGTGAGATGGTGGTGGCATTGGTGGGTGACGAAGTGACACTGAAACGAATCTATCGCGAAAGCGCCTCGACAATCCGGCTCCAGCCCGCCAATCCGACAATGCCGACGATGATTGCCCCGGCAGCAGATGTCCAGGTCCAGGGTGTTGTGGTCGGCCTTTTGCGCCGCTACTAAGGGACCTGCTTTCAACTGAACGCCTTGACTCACCAGCGGTTCTCGGCTAGCGTTTCGCCATGACCGACCTCGAAAAAATCACGCTCGTCATGACCTCGGTGGGTACAGAACAGCAGGCTGTCGAGATTTCGGAAGAGCTGATTTCGCGACGGCTCGCCACTTGTATCAACATCGTGCCGTGCCTGCGATCTATATATCGTTGGAAGGGAAAAGTCTGCGAGGACACCGAGTACCTGCTCCTCATAAAGACACCGGAAAGACTCTTCGAAGACGTCTCCTCCGCGATTCGAGAGTTCCATTCTTACGAACTTCCGGAGATTCTCGCAATGCCGGTTTCTGCCGCAGAGGAAAATTTCCACAAGTGGGTCTTGGAGATGGTCGAACCGAGAAACGAAGACGGTTTGGACGAAGACTGAAATCGTTTCGACGCGTGACGTTGTTATACTTTCTCGGTCAATGAATACGAACGCAAAACTACAGGCGAACCTCGTGCTCGCCAGTCGCTTCGAGAATATCGAGGTTGCCGAACGAGCACTGGTCGATCTCTGCCATCGAGCCGGTTGCGAAGAGGACGAAGAGTACTGGTTGGTTACCGCCCTCCGAGAAGCGGTGGCCAATGCTGTGCGGCACGGTAACCAGCGAGATCCCGAGCGTCTGGTGCGGGTTGCCTATCTCATTGATAACTCCACTGTCACTATCAGAGTGGAGGACGAAGGCGAGGGATTCGATCCGTCGGATATTCCAAACCCGACCGACCCTGAGAATTTGCTGCGCCCGAGCGGACGAGGTATCTTTTACATGCGACAGTTCATGAACCGAGTGGATTTCAGTCCCACCGCGGCCGGCGGAACGGCCGTAGTGATGGTCAAGGATCTCGCATCAAATGACAATGACCGCCCGGGGGCCTGAG
Organism: Candidatus Sulfomarinibacter kjeldsenii; assembly: GCA_014764485.1. Classification (GTDB taxonomy): domain Bacteria; phylum Acidobacteriota; class Thermoanaerobaculia; order Thermoanaerobaculales; family Sulfomarinibacteraceae; genus Sulfomarinibacter; species Sulfomarinibacter kjeldsenii. The sequence goes on along the minus strand of JACXWA010000109.1, from coordinate 19,725 downwards.
GTTGCAATAGGCGGCCTGGGATGGTCCTCGGCAAAAGGAGAGAATGCAAATGAAAAGCAACATCCGTGACATCGGCGACACACGCATTATTGAACTTGGTGGCAAGATCACCATCGGAACCGGCGACGTCAAGATCCGCGAACTGATCGCACAGGCCCTCGAAGAAGACAAGCAGAACATCCTGTTCGACCTCGGCGGCGTGACTGCCATCGATTCCTCGGGTATCGGAGAGATGGTGGCCTGTTACACCACAGTCACAAAACGGGGTGGACAGCTCAAGCTCATGCATTTGTCGCCGAAGATCAATGACATTCTTCAGGTCACGCAACTGATCACGGTCTTCGATGTGTTTGACGACGAGAGAGAAGCCATCGGGAGCTTCTGATACCGGTTCATCGAAATCTGGTCACTGTCCAGAACCGCGCGGTTTCACCACAATCTCTGCAGGGTATTCGCCGTCTGCAACCTCGTCTATCTCGAGATCGAGGATGAGTCCTGCGGCGCAGAGTCGTTGCGAGGGGGCGGCCGATGCCGCTCCCCCAACCGGCCTCGCCTCTCGAACAGCACCGCCAGCCACAACGATGCGGACTGAGTATCGGCCGGCTTTGCACGTGGCGGGTGGAGTGAAATCGCGCCACGCAGATTTCCCGTTGACGAAGACGAAGAGCTGAGCCTGCCCCATCGGAGGTGAGGCCGCCCACGATTGTAGGGCCGCGCCGCGGCCATCCTCCAGCGCGCCGTCTGATTCTTTGCGCTGCGGTGCATGGTCGAGGTCATCCTTCTCACCGGGGACTGTGGTGCGAAGGCTCTCGCCCTTCTTCGCACCCTTGTCCTCCGCTGCGGCCGAGCCCATAGGCTGGATCTCGTCGACCGGACCCCCCGAGATCTTCTGATCGTCGACTGTTTGGACCTCTCCCTCCTCGAGCGGTCCGAGAACCTCCAGCGCAACGGGGTCGTCGAGTTCGATATCCGGAGCGGGGCTCGCCAGGAGCCGGTCGCTGGCGCCGAGGGGTTGCTGCTCCACGGGTAAAGAGCTCGTAGGTAGCGGCGCCAGGGTGAATCGCTCGGTTGGTTCTGCCGGATGACCCTGCTTCCTCAGTTTTGCCATGGACTCGATGCTCGGTCCGGGATTGCGGCGATTGACTTCGATAATGACTGTCGCACCGAGGACGACAGCGGCTGCCGTCGCCAGCCACCGCGCCCACGAACGAAGAGCTATCGGTTCCGGTTTTCCGCGCAGCAGCGGATCGACCAAAGAATCGAGTTCGGGTGGAAGCTGCTCGCTCGACGCGAGGGCTGCTACAGAGCGGCGGATGCGACGCATGGTTTCGAGCTCATTTGCCAGGGCGGGCTCAGCGTCGAGCCTGGCCGAAAGCGCGACTTCCTCATCTGCATTGAGATCGCCGTCCAAGTGTCGGCTCAGAATCTCGAGGATGGTTTCATCCGTCATGACTCCACCATTTCTTTGAGAGCGCCGCGAGCACGGGCGAGACGTGAGCGCACGGTGCCGATTGGTACATCGAGGGCATCTGCGATCTCCTGATAGCTGAGATCCTCACCATCGCGCAGCCAAACCACCACGCGGTAATGCTCGGGCAGTCTTTTGAGCGCCACCTCGATGCGATCGAGAAGTTGTGTTGCCCGTGCCCTCCGTTCCGGATCAGGCCCGGTGTCCACAGCTGATTCGACCAAATCCTGAGCAGCGTTGATATTCTCGCCGATGATCTGATGTTTGCGGCCCATCTTTCTTCTGTGCGCTCGAAGGTAGTTCCAGGCGATCTGGAATACCCAGGTCGAGAGCTTGGCCTCGCCCCGAAACCCGGGGAGACCTCGCCACACGCGAAGGAAGATTTCCTGCGTCGTGTCGAGCGCTTCCTCCTCTGATGTCGTGAGGCGACGTGCGAGGCGCCACACCGGCAACCGAAAGCGCTCGTAAACTAGATCGAAGTCCACGAACCCAGTTTGCCACACGCCGTCCCGGTAAATAAGACCGCTCAGGTGGAAAAAAGTTCCAGGTCTGATTCTTCGGAGAGGAGTGCGCGAATGCGGTGCTCGAGTTCGCGCGCGACCTCCCTGTAGACCTCATCGTCCTCACCGAAGGGGTCGGTGATAACCCATGCGTCCCGGCGTCCCCCGATGCTATGGGGAACATGGTCAAGCCCTCGATCCCCGAGTAGAGATAGAACGATGTCCACTCCCCCGAGATCGACCTCGTCAAGGCCTTTGGACGACAGACCGGCCGAGGGATAGCCGAGGGCCTCCAGGGTGTCGATGGTCTGTTCAGAGACCCAACCGAGGGGTGAGATACCGGCGGATCGGGCGTCGACCATGGTTCCACCGAGGACGCGAGCGATCGCTTCTGCCATTGGTGAGCGGCAGCTGTTGCCGATGCAGACGAAGAGAATCGTGAGTCGAACCACCAACCTATTGTAAAACGACTGTTAAATCCCTCCCGAAAAAGGCACTCCGGGGCAGAAACTCGGCGTTGTTGAATAACCACGGACATTGTGAGATTGACCACAGACGTCCTTCGCGTTAGCCTTTTATGAGGAGGGGAATGTCACCTGTGGTTCTGACTGGTTTCAACACGGACATCGATCACTCGGGCACCACATATCACGTGCAGACCGAGGACAAGGGACGAGGCAACCCGATGGTTGAGTCTCTTGTCTACACGAGTGGCGAGATCCTCTACTCTCGCCGGACGCCTTACGATGACCTGGTAGAACAGGATGTCGACCGGGAGACGATCGCTACCTTGATGGAGCGGCAGCACCGATCGATAGTCGACGCCGTTCATTCCGGTGGCCTCGCCCGCCTCACGGGCAAAATCGAAATTGCGGCCGACGACGACACGACCATCACGCATCGTGAGGCAGAACCGGTCACGAGCGAGGAACCATCTTTGGATCAGGTGATTCTTGATTACCTCGAGTCGCAGCGAGACCAGGCCCACCTGGTTCTTCGCGCTTCGATCGAACACGATTTCGCGTATGGCGGCCTCGCACCGATCAGTGTTTTGGCGGTCGATTCGATCGCCCAAACCCCACAGGCCGGAGTCAAGGTTTCGGTGCTCTTCAAGTCGACCGGGGAGCCGCGGCGTCTGGTTCTCGCCGAGGGTGAAACGGGCGAGGATGGCACCTTCTCGGCCGAAGCCGATATGCCGGCGTTTGCGGACGGCACCTCGGCAGTCGTCATTACCGCCGAGTCCGATCTCGGGAGCTCCGAGATGAAACACCTCGTCCACAAATAAGAATTCGGAATGAGGAATGAGGAATTTCCAACCCGCCCCCCTTGTTCTTGATGCGACCGGGAGGGTGGGCGGCATTCCTAATTCCTAATTCCTAACTCCTCATTCGTCTGCATTATCCTGCGATCCTCCGGAAGCGGGAAAAGGGTTGCTCATCAGGGCATTTTTCCGTATAGTGCCCGTTGGCCGTGGGCCGTTAGCTCAATTGGCAGAGCAAGTGACTCTTAATCACTAGGTTGGAGGTTCGATTCCTCCACGGCTCACCATTTTCCCGAATGCGAAAGTGGCGGAATTGGTAGACGCGCGAGACTTAGGATCTCGTGGGGGTCCCCCATGGGGGTTCGAGTCCCCCCTTTCGCACCAGCCTTCTCAATCGACCGCCCCGCCGGAGCTTCAAAATGCCGTACACACTGACCCACCGAGCGAATCACACCATCGAGATTTCGGCCCAACTCGAATCTACTGAAGTTGACCGCGAACGCGATGGGATTGTCCGCAAATTCCGAAGCAAGGCGAGCGTGCCCGGATTTCGCCCTGGCAAGGCGCCGGCGGCGGCGGTTCGTGCCCGCTTTGCCGATGAAATCCGAGACGAACTCCAAGAACACCTCACCGGCCTCCTGTGGGGAGAGGTCTTCGATGGCGAAAGCGAGATCGAGCCGATCACGAATCCGCAGATTCGAGATCTCTCATTTGCGGAGGATGGAGCTTTTTCATTCACCGCAGAGCTCGAAGTGCGTCCTCGGTACGACCTGCCAGAACTCGGAGAGCTCAACCTGCCCGAGATCTCCTTGGAGATCAGTGAGGCTGAAATCGACGAGGAATTGGCAAAAGTCCAGGAGGAACAGGCGGTGTGGGAGCCGGCCGAGGGCGACCAGGCCGGTGATGGGATGCTGGCCGAAGTTGATCTGCGCGGAGACGTTGAGGATAGCAACGAGGAACCGTATACCGAGGATGGGGCGAGCCTCATTATCGGATCAGACTCGGTGCCACCCGAAATCAACGAGGCTCTTCAGGGCGCAAAAATCGGTGACGAGCGCGTCGCCACGAAGGTGCTTCCTGAAGATCTCGAGGACAACGTCAAGGCCGGAAAGACCGTCACTTACACCATCTCGGTGCAGGGGCTCAAGCGCAAGGTCTTGCCAGAGATCGACGATGACCTTGCAACCACGATCGGCCTCGAGAACCTCGAGGAGCTTCGGCAAAGGGTCCATGACGTCCTAGAGCAGCAGAAGCGCGGTGAGCGACGCAACAGCTGGCGACGGTTCATTCTCGATCACCTCGAGGCGGAAATCGACCAGGCCGAACTTCCCTCGTCACTCGTGCAGTCGACGCTCAAAGAGCAGCTTGACCGCTATGCTTACACCATGGCCATGCAGGGTGTGGAATTCGATCCCGAGAAGGTCGACTGGCACGAGATTTCCGCGAAAGCGGAACCAGCGGCGCGCCAGGAAGTTCTCGATACCCTCATTCTCGAACAGCTTGCTGAGACCTGGGAAACCCCGGTCCCCGAGGCAGAGGTTGACGCTTATGTTGCAACGGAGGCCGCGCGCCACGGAGTGCCTCCAGCTGAGCACAAGGCGAATCTTGCCGCCGAGAAAAAATTGGAACGGGTCCGCCACGCGGCGCGTGTCGCTGCTACGGTGGACGAAATGATCCGCCGCGCAGGCGGGGGGGTGTAGTAATGCTGGTACCGATGGTAGTCGAGCAGACGAGTCGGGGTGAACGCGCCTATGACATCTATTCGAGGCTTCTCAAGGACAACGTAATTTTCCTCGGCACCGCCATCGACGACCAGGTGGCATCGCTGGTGATTGCACAGCTGCTATTCCTCGAAGCGGAAAAGCCCGAGAAGGACATCTACCTCTACATCAATTCTCCCGGAGGGTCGACCACCGCCGGCCTCGCCATCTACGACACGATGCAGTACGTCAAGCCAGATGTCGCAACCATCGCTCTCGGCCAGGCGGCGTCGATGGGCGCAGTGCTTCTCGCGGGGGGGGCCAAGGGGAAGCGATTCGCGCTGCCGCATTCGCGCGTGCTTCTCCACCAGCCATTGATGGCCGGCCTCCAGGGACAGGCGTCAGACATCGATATCCACGCCAAGGACATCGTGCGGGTGCGTGAGCGCCTCAACCAGATCATCTCTGTTCATTCGGGTCAGTCGATTGAAAAAATACACGCTGATTCCGACCGCGACTTCATCCTCGAAGCCGAGGCCGCCATGGAATATGGACTGGTTGACAAAATCATTGTTTCCAGAGAATAGAGAAGCGGTGGCCGCTGTGCCAAGCGTTCGTTTGTTATACAATGGGACGAGGAGGGTCTGATGTCCCAGCGCGAGGGTGACATGCTGCGGTGCAGCTTTTGCGGCAAAAGCCAGCATGAGGTGCGCAAGCTCATCGCCGGGCCTACGGTCTATATCTGCAATGAGTGCGTTGAGGTTTGTCTGGACATCATCGCCGAGGACCGCGTTCACGATTCCAAGGCTCGCGATCAGGTATTACCGAAACCCCACGAGGTCAAGAAGCATCTAGACGAATACGTGATTGGCCAGGAATCCGCCAAGAGGAAACTCTCGGTTGCGGTCTACAATCATTACCGTCGAATCGAGTATCAGAACGACCGTGGGCGCAACGATGTCGAGCTCGCCAAGTCGAACATCCTCCTCATTGGCCCCACCGGAACCGGCAAGACTCTACTCGCGCAGACCCTCGCTCGTCAGCTCCAGGTTCCTTTCACAATTGTTGATGCGACGACTCTGACCGAGGCGGGATACGTGGGTGAGGACGTTGAAAATATCCTCCTCCGCCTTTATCAGGCGGCCGGTGGTGATCGGGAAGCAGCCGAGCGCGGCATCGTTTACGTCGACGAGATCGACAAGGTTGCGCGGAAGGCCGAGAACCCCTCGATTACCCGCGACGTTTCAGGCGAGGGAGTCCAACAAGCGCTACTCAAGATCCTCGAGGGTACTGTAGCGAATGTTCCACCGCAGGGTGGGCGCAAGCACCCTCACCAGGAATTCCTTCAAATCGATACAACCAATATCCTCTTCATCTGTGGTGGCGCCTTCGTCGGGCTTGACGAGGTCATCGCTGATCGCCTCAACCAGAAGCGGCTCGGATTCGGGGTCGATCTTGGTGGTAATGAGCCAGCGTCGGCCGAACTCCTGGCCGAGGTCCACCCTGAAGACCTCATCAGGTACGGCATGATCCCCGAGTTCGTCGGCCGGATTCCTGTGGTTGCCAACCTGTACGAGCTGGACCACGAAGCGCTGGTGCGAATCCTCACCGAACCCCGCAACTGTCTCGTCCGCCAATACGAGACGATTCTTTCGTTCGAAGGCGTCGACCTATCATTCACCGCGAATGCTCTCGATGCCGTTGCCGAGGAGGCCATCACCCGCAAGGTTGGCGCCCGTGGCCTGCGGATCATCCTCGAGGAGCTGATGCTCGACATCATGTATCAGATTCCCTCCCTGCCCGAGCTCAAGGAGCTGGTCATCTCGCGGGACGTGGTGAAACGGCGCGTGCCGCCACTGCCCGCCGTCCGCAAAGTCAGTTAGAATCGACCGCGGTGGGTCGGCCCCCCTCGGACGAGAAAAATCCTCTCAACAAAAGAGCTTTATATGACTTCACAATCCTCAACCGTTCAACTTCCCGCAGTTCCGTTGCGGGACATGGTGGTCTATCCCCACATGATGGCACCCTTCGTGGTTGGAAGGCGACCCTCGGTGGTTGCTCTCGAACGCGCCCTGGGGCGGCCTGATAAGGAAATATTCCTCGCAACCCAACGAGACCCCAAGGTCGATGAGCCCGCAGAAGAAGACATTCATCGCCTTGGCGTCATTGCGCGGGTTGTCCAACACCTGCAGCTCGCCTCGGGGAACATCAAGGTAATGGTCGAAGGCCTCGGTCGAGCACGTCTGGTCGATATCGAAGACGATGATGGATGCCTCATGGCGCGGGTCGAGCGTGTGCAGGCACTAGCGCCCCAGGATGAGACCGTAGCGAACTATATGGTTCAGCTCGTAGAACTCTTCAAGGAGTACGCAAAGCTCTCGCACCACCTGTCTGCGGAAGGTGTTCTCGCCTCGCTGCAAACCGAAGACCCGGATCAGTTCGCGGACATCCTGGCCGCCCATCTCTCTCAGCCAACTGTTGAAAAACAAAAACTCCTCGAAATCATCAGTCCGGTGGATCGTCTCAACCGCCTCCACGACCTCCTCGACATGGAGATCGAGAAGCTGAATATCGACCGGCGCATTTCCTCACGGGTCAAAAAACAGATGGAGAAGGCTCAGCGGGAGTACTACCTGTCCGAGAAGATCAAGGCGATCAACGAGGAATTGGGCCGCAACGACAACACAGAAGAACTGGAGGAACTCAAACAACAGCTTGAGGACTCCGGGATGAGCGAGGAGGCCAAGGAAAAGGCAGAGATCGAACTCCGGCGACTCGAGGGCATGCCGCCTGTGTCCGCCGAAGCCGGAGTCTCGCGCAACTATGTCGACTGGCTTCTGGCGATGCCCTGGAGGAAATCTTCGCGCGAGATCAGGGAAATCGAGCGGGCAGAGAAGGTTCTGCACGAGGACCATTACGGGCTGGAGAAAGTTAAGGACCGGATTCTGGAATTCCTCGCGGTGCGGCAGCTTGTGCGGAAGACCACCGGCACGATCTTGTGCTTTGCCGGTCCGCCCGGGACTGGTAAGACATCACTCGCGAAATCCATCGCCCGCGCGACGGGACGCAAGTTCGTTCGGCTCTCCCTCGGTGGAGTGCGCGACGAGGCCGAGATTCGCGGTCATCGACGAACCTATATCGGTGCATTTCCAGGTCAGATCATCCAAATGATGCGTAAGGCTGGCACGGTCAACCCGGTGCTACTCCTGGACGAGGTTGACAAGATGGCGGCGGACTTCCGAGGTGATCCCGCGGGTGCGTTGCTCGAGGTCCTCGATCCCGAGCAGAACCACACCTTCCACGATCACTACCTCGATGTAGAGTACGATCTTTCGAAGGTCTTCTTCATCTGCACCGCCAACGTTACCCATTCGATTCCACCCGCGTTGCTCGATCGCATGGAGGTCATCCAGCTCTCCGGTTACACCCACCAGGAGAAGCTGGAGATCGGACGACTCTTCCTGGTGCCTCGCCAGGTCGAAAAGCACGGCCTCAAGCGATTCCAGATCGAGTTCCCGAGTGACGCGCTCATGCTCCTCATTGAGCGGTACACCCGGGAAGCAGGAGTGCGAAATCTCGAGCGGGAGATCGCCTCCGTATGTCGCAAGCTCGCGAGGCGGGTGCTCAAGGATAAGATCGCCAAGGGCTCGATCATTGAGGTCTCGACCGACACCATCGGTGAGCTGCTTGGTAAACCACGCTTCCGTGCCCAACGACGTGAGCAGGAGCCCGAGGTGGGTGCCGCGTCAGGGCTCGCCTGGACCCAGGTCGGCGGAGAACTGTTGCAGACCGAGACGACGCTGATGCGGGGCAAGGGACAGCTCACCCTGACCGGACAACTCGGGGACGTCATGCAGGAGTCGGCACGGGCCGCCCTCAGCTTTGTCCGATCGCGAGCCGAGAGGTTGGGCATCGATGTTGAGGTCTTTGAAAAGACCGATGTGCACGTTCATGTGCCCGAGGGCGCGATTCCCAAGGATGGGCCGTCGGCGGGCATCACGATCGCCGCCGCTCTGGTTTCGTCGTTCACCGACACCCCGGTGCGGGTGGATCTGGCGATGACCGGCGAGATCACCCTTCGAGGCCACGTTCTGCCAGTCGGTGGCATCAAGGAGAAGATCCTCGCCGCCTATCGAGCGGGGATCCGCGAAATCGTGATGCCGGAGGAGAATGAGAAGGATCTCGAGGACATCCTCGACGACGTCCGCGAAGAAATGACATTTCACTTCGTCAAATACATGGACGAGGTGCTCAGCCACGCCCTTATCGGCGCAGTTGAACCAGATGTTGCCGCGCCGTCCGGGGACGCGGAGGCCAGGGTCGATTCGCCGCCCTTGCCACATTGAGTTCTTTGGAAATTACAGAAGTCAGTTTTCGTGGATCGGCCCTCAAGTCGGCTGACCGTCCGGGGGAGTTCTTTCCTCACGTGGCGGTCGCCGGGAGATCGAATGTGGGGAAATCGAGCCTTCTCAACTGGCTCTTCAAACAGTCTCTGGCGAAGGTTGCCAAATCGCCGGGAAAAACACGGACCTTGAATTTTTTTCTCATCAACCGTTCGTTCTACCTCGTCGATCTTCCCGGGTATGGTTACGCAAAGGTGGCCAAAAAACTGCGCGAAGATTGGGGTCGCGAGCTCGGCCGTTATATGCATGAGGAGGAGCGCCTCGCTGGGGTCGTGTCGCTGGTGGATATCCGCCACGGCCTGACGGCGCGCGACAGGGACCTGCAGGAGCTTTTGTTGACATCGGATCGAGATCGGCAGGTCGTACTCACCAAGGCTGACAAGGTCGGCCGCGGGCAGCGTGCTCGAATGTGCCAGGCCGTACAGCGCGAGCTTGGCCTGCATGTCCCGCCATTGGCCGTCAGTGTGCGCACCGGAGAAGGGCGGCGGGAGTTGCTCGCAGGCATCAATGACATGGTGAATCGCTGGAGATCACAGCATCGGAGTGACTGAAATGGGAACCAAGAAGAAGAACGACAACAATAAAGACGAAGAAGCGGTCGTCATCCCGCTCGATCTCGAAGAGGAGATCGAGGAGTTTGAGCAGGCAGCTGAACAGCCTGCCGGGAAAGCTGCTGGGGAGCGCCTCGACCTCAATCAGCTGAAAGAGATGAGCATTAGCCAGCTGAGCGCGGCGGCCAAGGGCCTCGGGGTCGAGAGTCCAGCTGGAATGCGCCGCCAGGACCTGATTTTTTCGATCCTCCAACACCAGACGGAGGCGGAGGGTTTGATCTTCGGCGAGGGCGTACTCGAGGTTCTACCTGAAGGGTTCGGTTTTCTCCGGGCGCCGGAGTACAACTACCTCCCTGGCCCAGATGACATTTACGTGTCGCCGTCGCAGATCAGGCGTTTCAATCTCCACACAGGCGACACCGTGTCGGGACAGATCAGACCACCCAAAGAGGGGGAGCGCTATTTTGCTCTGATCAAGGTCGAGGCAATCAATTTCGAGCCTCCCGAAGTGGCAATGGAAAAGATCCACTTCGACAATTTAACTCCTCTGTATCCCGAGGACTGGCTCAGGCTCGAGGTGGCGGACAATATGACCTCGAGGGTGATGGATCTCGTGACGCCACTTGGCAAAGGCCAGCGTGGTCTCCTGGTGGCGCCACCGCGAACCGGCAAGACCATGATGTTGCAGGCGATCGCCAATTCCATTACCACCAACGACCCAGAGGTCACCTTGATCGTTCTCCTGATCGACGAGCGCCCGGAAGAGGTCACCGATATGGAACGATCGGTGGCTGGCGAGGTCATTTCCTCAACCTTCGACGAGCCCGCCACCCGCCACGTACAAGTCGCCGAGATGGTGATCGATAAAGCCAAGCGCTTGGTCGAACACAAACGCGACGTCGTGATTCTGCTTGACTCCATCACCCGTCTCGCACGTGCTTACAACACCGTCGTCCCGCCCTCCGGAAAGGTGCTTTCGGGCGGTGTTGACTCCAACGCCCTGCAGAAGCCCAAGCGGTTCTTTGGTGCGGCGCGGAACATCGAAGAGGGCGGCAGCCTGACCATCGTAGGAACCGCTCTCATCGACACCGGTTCGCGGATGGACGACGTGATCTTCGAGGAGTTCAAGGGCACCGGCAACATGGAGGTCCACCTCGACCGCAAGCTGGTCGAGCGCCGCGTTTTCCCCTCTATCGACATCCACAAGTCAGGTACCCGCAAGGAAGAACTGTTGATCGACGAGTGGGAGCTGCGCCGTATCTGGGTGCTGCGCAAAGTTCTGTCGTCACTGTCGTCGGTGGAGGCCATGGAGCTGCTTCTGGAACGGCTCTCGCAGACCGACAGCAACCAGGATTTCCTGGAGTCGATGTCGCAAGGGTAACGATTCGCGAAGCGAACCGTTACCCTCGGCTTTACGGCTTTACGGGCTGTCAGCGTGCTCCCGCTTCTCGCCGTGAGGCCGTCTTGCTGTATAGCCGTAAAACCCCACCCCGGGAACGTGGACGTCTCTCGCAGTGTTAGGTACGGTGATGAATAACAACGTTGACAATATCCTCGATAAGTCGATAGAAGGCGAACGTCTCGACCAGGGCGAGATCCAGGCCCTTTTCGACACCGGCGGTTTGCTCGAGCTCGGCCAAGCGGCGGACGCGGTGCGCCGTCGCAAGAATCCCGATGATGTCGCCTCCTACATTATCGACCGAAACATCAATTACACGAACGTGTGTGTCTACCGCTGCCGTTTCTGTGCGTTCTACCGCACCGTCAAGGACTCCGAGGCCTACGTTTTGCCATTCGAAGAGATCGCTACCAAGGTCTCGGAGACTGTCGCCTGTGGTGGCACCGGCATTCTTCTCCAGGGCGGAGTCCATCCGGAGCTCCGGATTGCGTACTACGAGTCATTGCTCGCGGATCTCAAAAATTCCTTTCCCCAGATCCACCTCCACGCTTTTTCGGTTCCCGAAATCTGGTATCTGGCGAAGCTCGAGAAGATGCCGGTTCGCGAGGTGCTCGAGCGTCTCGTTGCCGCCGGTCTGGACTCCATCCCGGGCGGCGGAGCGGAAATTCTCGAGGATGACACCCGTCGTCAGATCTGGTCGCGAGCCAAGGCCTCGACCGATCAGTGGCTGGGGGTTCACCGAGAAGCTCACGAGTTCGGCCTTCGAACCACTGCGACGATGATGTTCGGGGTCGGTGAGCCGATTTCAGCCCGGATTGTCCACCTGCTCGGAGTGCGCGACCTGCAAGACCAAAGCGGCGGATTCACAGCTTTCATTCCCTGGACCTTTCAGGACTTGGGCACCGATCTTGAAAATGAGGTCGAACCCTCTGGAGGCTATGACTACCTGCGGACTCTCGCCATCTCCCGCCTCGCCCTCGACAACGTTGATCATGTGCAGGGTTCTTGGGTGACCCAGGGTCCCAAGATCGGACAGGTCTCCTTGTTCTTTGGTGCCGACGATCTTGGGTCCATCATGCTCGAGGAGAACGTCGTTGCTGCGGCAGGAGCCCAGTACCGTATGAGCCAAGGCGACATGGAAAGAGTGATTCGGGAGGCGGGTTATTCACCGAGGCAACGGAGGACACTCTACGAGCCGTTGTAGGTCTATTCTGAGATTTCAAATTGCTCTTCGTGGAAGAGGGGGTTCTCGCGCAGGATGATCTGCAGACCATGGGTCTCTTCGAGCTCACGAATGAGTTCTCGAAACGGGCCCTGAAGGTAATGAGAAATTGCCGGGTGGACCACGAGGGAAACCTGTTGGTCGATATCTGCCGCGGCGACAGCGAGCAGCTCACGACGGATCTCGAGACAGACAGTCGGCAGCGCCTTTATTCGGCCCGATCCATGACAGTAGGGGCACTCTCGGCTGAGGGTGCGTTCCAGGCTCGGGCGGGTGCGCTTGCGGGTCAGTTGGACCAGGCCGATGTCGCTCATCGGCAGAAGTTGCGTTCTGGCGGGGTCGCTGGCGAGTTCCTCGGCCAGGGTGTCAAAGACCAACTGTCGGTGTTCGGGCTCTTCCATGTCGATGAAATCGATAACGATGATTCCACCGAGGTCGCGAAGTCGTAATTGACGCACAATTTCGACTGACGCCTCGAGGTTCAGAGCAAAAACGGTATCCTCGAGCGTCTGGGTGCCCACATATTTGCCGGTGTTGATATCGATCGTCACCAGCGCCTCGGTCTGGTTGATGACCAGATACCCTCCGGATTTGAGCCAGACCTTGGGCCGCAGTGCTTTTTCGAGTTCGCGGTCGATACCGAACGAATTCATCAGATCGGTTGCTTGTCGAAACAGCTTGACCCTGGGAACGAGGCTGGGATCGCTTTGCTCGAGAAAATCGAGGATCTCTTCGAAGCTTTCCTCGTCATCGATCCACACCTCTGATAACGAGTGGGTGAATAGATCCCTGATCGCGCGCAACACGGCGCTCAGTTCGCGATGGATCAGGCTCGGAGCTCGCGCTTGGTTGGCAATGCCCTGAATGCGATCCCACATCTGAAGGAGATACTTGCGGTCGGCATCGAGTTCAGCCGTACCCTGATCCTCTCCGGCCGTGCGAACGATCCAGCCGCCGGGCGCGTCGAAGGTCTCGACAATTCCCCGCAGACGCGAACGCTCCTCGTCGTCAGTGATGCGGCGCGAGACGCCATGGTGGCGCACGTTGGGCAGGTAGACCAGAAATCGGCCGGGGAGGCTGACATGAGTCGTCAGACGTGCCCCTTTGGTGCCGATGGGGTCTTTGACGACCTGGACTAGAATTTCCTGACCTTGACGGAGGAGGTCGGAAATATCGGAGTTCGACATATCGGGCTGCAGAACTTCGCCCTCCTCGGCAAGAAAAATGTCGGTGAAATCATCGAGAATGCCGCCCGCTTCGCGAACGTAAAGGAACGCATTGCGAGCAAGTCCGATATCGACGAACGCTGCCTGCATTCCTGGAAGGACCCGGTTGACCCGACCCTTGTAGAGGTTACCGACCACCGACGATGTTCGATGCCTTTCCGCCCGGTATGAGACCAGACGAGAATTCTCATGCATCGCGACCCTGGTTTCAAAGGGGTTTACGGAGAGATAGAGCACAGAATTGCTCATTGATTCACCAACCGATGACGCCATACCGATTGAACGACACCGAGGGCGGCACATGTCGAAATGAGAGACGACCCACCGTAGGAAAAGAGCGGCAGCGTCACACCGGTGGTTGGCAGCCAACCGAGCACCATTCCGAGGTTTACGACTACCTGGAAGACCAACCACGATCCGATCAGCACAGCCAGAATCAACCCATGGCGACTGTCAGTGGTAAGGGCCACCTTTCCGATCCTGAACAGAAGGAGCGCATACCCGAGCAACAGCACAGTGCCGCCGACGAATCCGGTTGCCTCAGCCCACACAGAAAACGCGAAGTCCGTGTGCTGGGCTGGGAGGAATCGAAGCTGCGACTGGCTCCCACGACCGAGGCCCTGGCCGCCGGTTCCACCGGACCCGACCGCGATCTTCGATTGGCGGACCTGGTAACCGGCACCATACGGGTCCCGTTCGGGTTCGAAAACAGTGAGCACGCGGTCCTTTTGGTACGGTTTCAGCACATATTGCCACGTTGCATGAAGCCCGAGAACCGTGAGCAGAATGAGCATGATCCACACCCAACGTGGGAGGCCGCCCAACACAAGCACTCCGGCAAGTACCGGGAGGTAGGTCAGGCCAACCCCGAGATCTGGTTCAAGCGCGATGAGAAGAACGGGGACCGCAATAATTCCAACTGCCATCATGACATCGCCAACTCGCAGGTTTCGCCCTCCGCGGTGGGCAAGCCAGGCTGCGGCCAACAGGATGGTGGCCAGGCGGGCGAACTCGCTCGGTTGAATGGTCACGGGGCCGATGGCGATCCACGCTTTATTGCCGCCGCGGGCTTCTCCTAAGGAGCCCAACCAAGCCCCATAGCAGCTGTCTCAGGAGTAGATTCGATCCGACCACGCGCGATACGGTGTGCAGGGTGGTTAGCGATGCGCCGAGAATGCCGACCACTGCAAGCATGAGCCACGGATCGATGCGTTGCTCCATAGTCGATTCTATCCTGCGCCCTGAGGATTATCGGGAGTCCTGATGGGGGGCGGGGTCGATTGCGGCTCCGGCGGGGAGACAGGCTGGCCAAGGTGCGCCTCGACGACCCGGGCTGCCACGGGTGCGGCCATCGAGCTGCCGTCCCCACCATGTTCGACGATGACCGATACCACCAGTGAGGGCTCGTCGAGAGGCGCCCAGCCTACGAACCACGCGTGGTGACGAAACTCCGGCGGAAGGTCGTCAGCATCCACGCCATCCTGAAGGCGGACAACCTGCGCGGTTCCTGTCTTTCCTGCCATCGGCAAGCTCGCGAAACGCCGGGCGGTGCCGGAAGGTCCGTGCACCACCTCGGTGAGGGCGTTGCTGATCATCGCCAGATGATCAGGGTTGATCTTCTCGAATGCAGGGGTGGCAGATGGCGCAGCCACCAAGTGAGGAGTGACCGACTCTCCCCGGTTGGCGAGAATTGCGTACGCCCGGGCAAGTTGAATGGCGGTTGCCAATACAGGCCCCTGACCAATCGACACCGAAACCGCCTCGCCTGGGTACCACGGTGTTCCCCGAACCTGGCGACTCCATTCGGGGGTGCCGATGAGACCGGGAGCCTCGAACGAGAGATCGATGCCGGATCGCTCACCGAAGCCGAACCGGCGGAGCCATTTGGCCATTCCCTCTATGCCCATGCGTTGGCCGAGAAGGTAGAAGTAGACATCGCATGACTCTGCGAGAGAGCGCTCTAGATTCACAAATCCGTGACCCCCGCGCCGCCAACATCGGAATCGATGGCCGTAAAGAACCACAGATCCGTTGCAATATACGGTTGCGTTTGGATCAATCAATCCCTCCGCCAGGCCCCCTAGAGCGAGGAACGGTTTGATGGTCGAACCCGGGGGGTAGACTCCCTGCAGGCAACGGTTCTGAAGAGGATGCTGAGGGTTTTCCTGGAGCGCTTGCCAGTCGGATCGACTCAACCTGCCGCCGAATACTCTCGGGTCGAAACTCGGTGCGGAGTACAGAACTCGCACTGCCCCGCTCCTCGGGTCGAGAGCCACGACGGCGCCAGACTGATCTCCGAGGGCCGCAGCGGCGGCCTTTTGAAGCCCGACGTCGAGAGTGAGTCCGACGTCATGCCCGGCCCGCGGGGCGACCTCGGAAACCACACCGAGTTGCCGGCCCACAGCGGAAACCATAACCCATCGTTCTCCTGCGCGGCCGGAAATAAAGGAATCTTCAGCAACCTCGATGCCCGTTGCTCCAACCAGGGAGTCGGGCTCGAGTCTGGGGTCAGATTCTAACGCTTCCCTAGAAACCGGCTGCAGATGCCCAACAATGTGGGATGTGAGTTTGCCGGAGGGGTAATGACGACGGAAACGGCTGACAACCGTCAATTCTGGGTAGTCACTTTGGTGGGATCGGATGGCCGCAACCTGATTCCAACTCAAATCCTCGCCGACGACCAATGGCGCCATTCGCCCGATCCGTCGCTCCGCGATGCGATTGTTAAAGGTTGGTGCGTCGGTTAAGCCGGCCCGGGCCAGAAAAAGTCCGGTAGCGTGGAGATTCTCCGCCTCGTCGGGGAAAAGCAGCAGCTCCCAACTCGGAACATTTTCGGCCAGGACCTCGCCACGGCGATCGTAGATCCAACCCCGCGGCCCTGGTAGCGGGAGACGGCGGAGGCGATTGTTCTCAGCGAGGTCTCGCCACTCCGCCCCGTGCACGAGTTGGAGATCAGCGAGGCGCAGATGGAGGAGTCCGAGGGCAGCGAAGACTAACAGAAAGAGAAATGCCGTGCGACGACGCAGTGGACCGATATCCTCTCGCAACTCCATAACGATCACCGGAGCTTGCGGACCTGATATGCCCGCCAATGCTTGCCAAGATCGAGAGCCAGAACTGTGCCAACGAATCCACACCACAGCCCGGTGAGGACCGCTGACCATGCGAGCTGGCCTATAGAAAAGGAATTCGCGAGGCCAAGCGGCATCACAGCCAGTCTCTGAACGAGAATCACGACAACTGCCCCGACCACCCCAAACACTGCCCAGGCCACCGGCGATCTGTCCGCGACCACTGATGCAAGCCCGTACAGGCTCAGGCAGGCAGCCGTCCACGCGATGCCGCCGGGACCGACAACCGGCCCAAAAAGGAGATCCCATGCGAGCCCCAGGAGAAGGGCCTCGTACGGCCAGTGCCGCTCTTTGCGACCCAGCGATGCGGCCACAATCCAGATCATCGGCAGGATGAGATAACCAAACCACGCCGGCATGCCCGGCATTCCCAGGACGCGCTGGAGGACCAGCGTGACCACGGCAAGGGCCGCGATCTTCGCCCGCACTTCTACCCTCCCTGGTCTCACGGCAGACCTCCGCTTGCTGTCGGCGCCCACTCTGGGAGAATCAGGACCATTCGGATGGCGTGAAGGTCAGCAGTAGAAACAGCGGTTACTTCGAGAAAGGGCTCATCGCTCTCACGAATCCGCGTCACGCGGGCAGCCGGAATGCCGGGTGGATAGATGCCGTCACCACCGCTTGTGATCAACAAGTCTCCGCGTTCAAGTTCGGCCTGACGCGGCACATAAGCAATAGTCAGAGCGTTACTACCGGTGCCCAGCGCGAGGCCATGGACGAGGGAATCTTCAGTTTTCACGGCGACCGCGGCGGCGGCGTGGGTGAGAAGCTGAAGCCAATGTCGACGCCCATCGCTTCTCAGGACTCTCCCCACCAATCCTTTGGCCGAAACTACCGGCGTGTCGTGCGCCAGGATGAAAGACCCTGCAGTCCTGACCTCCATGGTGCCCGCAATGAGATCTCGATATGTGCAACGACCAACTAAAGCTCCGGCATCGAACTCGGCAGAGGGTCCTGCAAAATCGCCGATTTCACGGAGGGCGGCAAGATCCGCCTGGAGGAGAATTTGTCGTGCGCGAAGTGTCTCCAGGGCGATCCGCATCTCTCGGTTTTCGACCGTGGCACGTTGAAGACCGCGAGCCCCGAGACCGAGATCAACGGCGAGATCAACGGTACCTTGGGCGACCATGGCTACTGGTTCGATGAGAGTGCGCAGCCACGAGAACAGAACGGGACTGCCGCCGACTGCCGGCACCTGGAGCGCTGCCAAGAGTTCGAGTAGCGTCCATACGAGAACCGTTCGGAGCAAGTAGGTCCGTGACATCTCAGGCATCTACTCGCATCGTCGGCCTCCGCAAATGGCCGCGGGCAGGACGGTCAGTGCGCCATAAAGAGTCACCACGCCATCATACTCTGGAAGGGGCCGAGCCGAGACCAACCCGTCACGGGGATCGGCCCACGACCGAGAGGCGAGAAAACAAGGCTGGATGCGGTGCTTCGGCGCCCGCAGCAGGCAGGTGGTGAGATATGCGGGTTACGCGATTGCAATCTTCCGCAGAAGGTCGATATTGGTCAACATCATCCCAGTTCCCCGCACGACGGCCGAGCCCGGCTCTTCGCAGTGTGCTACCGGCAGGCCGGTTTCTTCGCGGAGGCGCTTATCGAGGTTTTTCAGTAGGGAGCCTCCGCCGGCGAGGATGATCCCTTTATCGATGATATCCGCCGACAACTCTGGGGGTGTCTGTTCAAGGGCGTTTCTGACTGCATCGACGATGGTGGACATGATTTCAGTCAGGGCCTCACGAATTTCTTCGTCGGTGATGCTGAGGTTTTTTGGCACTCCTTCAACGAGATCGCGGCCCTTGACCTCCATGCTCAATGGTTCGTCCAGCGGGTAGGCCGATCCAATCTCGATCTTGATCTGCTCGGCGGTCCTCTCTCCAAGGAGGAGGTTGTACTTTTTCTTGATGTAATGAATGATCGCCTCGTCCATTTCGTTGCCGGCGACTCGCACAGAACGCGAGTACACCACACCGGCGAGGGAGATGACTGCCACGTCGGTCGTTCCACCACCGATGTCAACAATCATATTTCCGGAGGGTTCGGTGATTGGCAGGCCTGCGCCAATCGCCGCCGCGGTTGCCTGTTCGATCAGGTATACCTCGCTTGCCCCGGCCTTGAGAGCGGTGTCCCTGACCGCTCGCTTTTCCACCTGGGTGATCTCGGATGGCACCGAAATGATGATCCGCGGTCGGACGAGGAACGAACGGCCGTGTGCCTTGCGGATGAAGTGCTCGAGCATTTTCTCGGTCACTTCAAAATCCGCAATCACGCCGTCCTTCATCGGCCGGATTGCTTCGATGTTGCCCGGCGTTTTGCCAAGCATCTCCTTGGCCCTCGCGCCAACGGCTTCGACCCGATTGGTGATTCGGTTGACGGCCACGATTGACGGTTCGACGACTGCTATTCCACGTCCACGAACATAGACCAAGGTGTTCGCGGTGCCAAGGTCGATCGCGAGATCAGAGGAAAACAGCCCGAGAAGGCTGGAAAAATGCATCAATAGACCTCCACGAACACGCGCTCGGTTCGTTCTGTGCGGTTGCCTGAGGGATCTGTTGCGACGATCACGATGTCGATCCAGCCGTCGTCGAAAACTTCGACCGTCTTGCGGAAGCGACCATCGGCGTCGAGCTCGACTTTTTCGCCGTTGATGGTGACGGTGGCGCTGATTTCGGTCGCGCCCTCGAAGATAAACATACGGCCGAGTTGCTGCGGTTGGTTGACGACCAGTTCTGGTGGGATGGAGTCTTCGAGGAGATGTTCGGCTGGGGGCGAAAAGACCCGGAAACGGCGCAGGGCGCTCCACTCGGAGTAGGCTGTTCCGTCACCGAGGGCGGCAACTCTCCAGAAATAGGTTCCTG